>CAZSJE010000041.1:4785-11495 GCA_964606835.1 uncultured Sphingorhabdus sp. | reverse complement strand
ATCGCCGACAGCCCGGTCAAGCGCATGCTGGACCTCGGCATCAAGGCGACGGTCAATTCGGACGACCCGGCCTATTTTGGCGGCTATGTAAATGCGAACCTGAAGGCCGTAGCCGAGGCATTGGTGCTGTCGCATGACGATATTGTGCGGTTGGCTGAAAACAGTTTTTCCGGCTCCTTCCTTCCGACAAGCGAACAACAGCAGCATATCGACAGCATGCGCACCGTTGCCGCCAAATTTCGCTGACGCTTGGAGTTAAACGCTTTTGAGGAAAGCCTGAGCGCGGGGGAGATCAAAGCAAAAAGGACGGTGCTACCGCCCTTTTTTGTTTGGCCGATGCCCGGAGTTTAGCGGCTGGCTGACCGGACGCCGGTCTTTGCTTCGACGGCGGCAATCACATTTGCCTTCGCTTCCTTGATGCACTGGCGCTCGGCACGTTGCATCGCGGGTAGGTAATTGACCGCCTCGCTGGCGCAAAGTTCCGTTGCCGCGCGGTGAATGCGCAGGGCGAGCACTTGCTGTCCCTGCTCGGACGCCAGATTAAGATCGGCGGTTTTGACCGAAAGGCTCTGCTGGGCAACGGCGGGAACAGCAAGCGATGCAACAGTGAATGCGGCAATAATGGCTTTCATGGTACTTCTCCTCTTGGGTGCCACCCGACCATTCGGGCGGCGATGAGGAGGGTTTGCGGGATCGGCGCGGATGGCGCTTCTCCGATTTGAAAAGCGGCTGGCCATTTCCGGATCGGACAAGGCTGGTCGAAACTGGACCGCCTTGCCGATTCCGAAAATTGCGGTGTTACGGCTCGGCGATATTGAATGCTCCCGGCAGCGGGTCGAGCGCAGCTTGCAATGCCTCCACCGCCGCACGATCACCCTCGATCTTCAGGCCGGCTGCTTCCAGCTGCGCCAACGGCATTTTGAGGAACAGCATGGCAAGGAACAGCGGGCGCGGGCCAGTGACCGTGGCGGCGGCATTGTTATGCGCGGCATCCATCTCGGCGATCATTACCGCATTGGCGACGCTGATTTTCACTGTCTCGGCTCGGTCTACAATCGCGAAATTGATCACCAGTTCCTTGTTGCCGATGGTTGCAGGGTTCAGCCGCGTGGCGACCGAGTTGAGCAACAACCCCGTCGGAATCGCCGCGATCATGTCCGGACTCTGGATCGTAGCGCTGGGCTTCACGCCGTTGCGCAGGTCGTTGGCAGCAGAAAGGAACTGGTTGCGCCAGATCGCACTTTCCGCCTGATAGCCCTGTTGCTCATAGCTGTCGGCGAGCAACGCGCGGCCCTCTGCATTGGCTGGTTCCGCAAAGACCAGGCTGTTGAGCAAATCCGAAGACCAGCGATAATCGCCTGCCGCCATCGCCCGCTTGGCTGCTGCCAGCACTTTGGCGCTTCCGCCCATATCGGCCACCAGCCGCTTGGCTCGTTCGACCGGCGGATGGGGATTGAGGTTGGCGGGGACGGCATCATACCAGCCCAGATAGCGCTGATAGACTGCCTTCGAATTGTGGCTGTAGGTGCCGTAATAGCCGCGGTTGAACCATTGGTCGGATATCGCCGCAGGGGCCTTGATCGCTTCGGCAATCTCCGCCTGTGTCATCCCCTGGTTCATCATCCGGATCGTCTGGTCGTGGAGATAGCGGTAATTGTCGCGGTGGCCGGTCAGCCAGCCCCTGACTTCTTCCTGCCCAAAGCGCGGCCAGCAATGGCTGGAAATGATCGCGTCGCTGCGTCCGGCATAAAGGTTGACGGCCTCGCCCAGATATTCTGACCATGCCAGCGCATCGCGCACCTTTGCACCGCGCGGGGTCAGGATATTGTGCAGCGAACAAGTGGCGATTTCTGCAGCGAGGAAGGTCTTTGCGGCGGGGAGATAGACATTCATCTCCGCCGGGGCCTCTGTCTCTGGAACCATCTGGAATTCGAGCGCGACGCCGTCGATGGTGCGCGTGTCACCGGTTTTCTTGATCAAATCGGTGGGCGCGATCAGGCCGATACTGCCGCCCGAAATGCCCTTGCCGATGCCGCTGCCCATCTGCCCTTGCGGTCCCGGTTTAAGCGCTGCCCCGAACTGGTAATTGGCGCGGCGGCCCATAGCAGGACCGGCCAGGACGTTTTCGGACGCGGCTTCCTCGACGAAAAATTCGGGCGCCAGAATCGCGGTCTTGCCTGCCTTTACATCGGCGTCGTTGGTCACGCCGCGCACACCGCCATAATGGTCGCCATGGCTATGGCTGTAGATCACCCCGGTGACGGGTCGCGGGCCCAGTTGCTGGTTGACGAGTTCGAGCGCCGCCGCGGCTGCCTCCTTGGTGGTCAGCGGGTCGATCAGCACCCAGCCGGTCTGCCCCTTCACTACGGTCATGTTCGATACATCGAAGCCGCGCACCTGCCAGACATTGTCGGCGACCTTGTATAGGCCATGTTTGCGCAACAGCTTCATATGCCGCCACAGGCTGGGGTTGACCGATGGCGGGGCATCGCCCTCCATCCAGCCATAGGCGTCGAGGTTCCATATAGGGCGGCCATCGTCGGCCTTGATGATGGGATCGACGCGGGTGGCTATGAAACCCTGGTCGGCGAAGGCCGCATCGCGGCCATCATCGGCGGGGAGGGATGCCGCCATGGCCTTCTGCGCCTCCATCGTGGCGGGACTGGCGGGCTTTGGTTCCAGTGCGCCGGGCGCGGCAAGGGCCGGACTTGCGCTGGCAAGCAGCAACATGGCCAGATATTTCATATTCCTCTCCCTTTTCTCCCGATGCTATGGCTGAGCAGGTGAGCACGCAAGAGTCTTTGGCACCCATCATTGTCACCGCGCAAATGGGGAAGGCCGATCAGGCAGCCTTCAACGCGCTTCGCCAAAGGCATTTCCCGCCGGAGCGCAACTTTCTCGACGCCCATATCACTCTGTTCCACCATCTGCCGCCGACGCATTCGCCGGAGATCAAGGCGCGGCTGGCGGCAATGGCGCGCGAAAACCCGCCACCGCGTGCGATGCTGAGCGAAGTCATGATGCTGGGGCGCGGGGTGGCCTATCGCGTCGATTGTCCCGACCTGCTGGATATGCGCGACGAACTGGCGGAGGGCTTTACCGGGCTGCTGACGCCGCAGGATCAGGCGCGACCCCGGCTCCACATCACCGTGCAGAACAAGGTCGAGCCGCCGGTGGCCAAGGCGCTGTTTGCAGAACTTTCAGCCAGCTTCGAGGCGCGCCCTATGATGATCACAGGCCTATCAGCCTTTTACTATCGCGGTGGGCCGTGGCAGGCGATCCAAAGCTGGAGTTTTTCAGGCCGTCGCCGGTAGCGGTCGCTCTCCGGTCACACGGCTTAGGGCGAAGCGCAGCGCCATCAGTCCTGCAAACCACAAAGCATCGTTGAGCGCGACTGCCGCGTTGATTTCAAGGGTGAAATTCTCCGTCCCGCCGCCAAACTGGGCATAGGCGCGCATCAACGCCAGATAAACGACGAAGGCCGAAGCCAGCGCCGCCACGCTGCGCAGCGACGAGCCGACCATAATCCGGCCCGCTACGAAACGCGCGGCGGCAAAGCCCGCCAATGTGCAGCCAAGGATGGCGATCCCATGCCCCACTGCCTGCATCTCCCATGGAAAGGACAGCACAAAAAATCCGACAAACTGGTTCGCCGCCCAGATCGTCGCTACCAGCGCTATGCCAGCACGCCTGCTCATCGTTAGCGCGGCAAGCGCCGCCATCGCCGCAAAGGGGAAAACGCAGGCCAGCGCCCAGCTGCCCAGCACAGTGGCCGCCGCCAGCGATGCAGGCCAGAGCCCAGTGCGCGGGTTGATGATGGCATTGGTCATGATGTTTTCCCTCTTCTTGAAGCGTTGGTAGCGGGCTTTTCCGCGCTGCTCAATTCCCTAAAATTTCGCCCTGATGCCGACATGCGCGTTGCGGCCATAGGCGTTGTAGCCCGCGACAGTCTGATAATCGGCATCGCCCGCATTTTCGACGCGTCCGTACAGTTCCAGTTGCTCGCTGAGCGCATAGGAGGCCCGGACACGCAACAGCGCATAGCCATCCAGCCGGGTCGAACCGCCAAAGCCGTCGCGGCTGTCGCTCGCAAGGCGCAGGTCCGCACCCAGCTTGAGCCTGTCCAATGCGGTCCAGTCCGCCGAAACATTCAGGCTGTGCATCGGACGGCGCAGGTGGCGGACATAGGCAGAGGTCCCATCCTCTCGCTTTTCGGCATCGACATAGGTGTAGTTGGCACGGACGCTCAGCCGCTCGCTGGGGCGCAGTTCGATAAAGCTTTCAATCCCCTTTGCGCGCGAGCGGACGATGTTGTTGTAGCGGAAGAAGAACAGGTCGAAATCGATCATGTTCTTCGTTCGCCGCCGGAAGCCGGTTGCGCCGAAGCGCAAGGCATTGTCGAGGATGCCATGCTCGAAACCAAACTCATAGCTTTTGGCTTCCTCGGGCTGCAGGTTGGGATCGCCGAAGAAGCTGAAAAGTTGGAACAGCGTAGGGGCCTTGAACCCCTCGCCATAGGCAACACGGATCAGCGTGTTGTCGCCCGCGCGCCAGACAGCGTTGGCGCTGAAGGTCGCTTTGCTGCCATAGCTTTTGTGGTCGTCGATGCGCGCACCAGCGGTCAGGGTGATGCTATCCACTGGATCGATGATGGCTTGCGCGTAGGCACCCGAATAGCGCGTCTTGGCAGGCGAAAAGCCATCGCTGAAACGGCTGCGTTCATGCTCCGCGCCGAACACGGTGCGGATGCCGTCGGTCACTTGCCAGTCGCCCTGATATTCAAACCGCTCGCTGCGCCCGCGCGCGAGGAAGCTGGGCGAAGTTGCAACCAGGTTGGCGAAATTGTCACGGTTGATATCGCTGATCGTGACAGCCAGCCGGTTTTTCAGGCTGCCGAACTGCGCGTTAAGGCCCGCATAGCCGGTCAGCTGCTGTGTGGTCGAATATTCGGGCGTGTCGGCCAGGCTGAAAAAAGGCGGGGGGAAACCGTCCGCCTCGGCACGGCTGTCGGCAAAATAGCCGCGCAGGTCGAGGCTCACGCGATCGCTGAATTCCACTTCAACCCGGCCATTGGCGGCATATTGGCGGTATCCGTCGGCCTCTGTGCCAACTGCTGCCGCTGAAATCCCATCGTCTCGGAAATAGCCGCCACCAAAGCTGAAGCCGACGGGGCCGGTCTTGCCGGAGATATTGCCGACAAGGTTCGCGCGGTCGTTACTGCCATATTCGGCGCGGGCCGAGCCGCTTAATGCATCCGTCGGACGCTGAGTCACGATATTGACTACGCCACCAATGGCCTGGCTGCCCCATGGCACCGAATTGGGGCCGCGCAAAACTTCGATGCGGTCGATATTGCCGACCAGCAAATTGGTGAAATCAAACCCGCCACCCGGCGACGAAGGATCGTTTAGTCGAACACCGTCGATCAACGCTAGCGTCTGCTCGCCCTCGGCGCCGCGAATGCGAACTGCCGAAAAGCCGCCGATGGGGCCAGTGTTGGAAACCGTGACGCCGGGAGTCTGGGTGAGCAGGTCGGCAATGGTGGAGGGTTGCAGGAGCTTGATTTCTGATTCTTCGATCAGGGTGACCGACTGCCCGGTCCTGTCGACTTTGTTGGGCGCACCCGTTGCCGTGACGATGATGGGTGTCGGCTTAATGTGCGTAAACAGCACTTTGAGGCGCTCGTCCTCTTCCTCCGCAAAGGCAGGCGTTGATGTGAGCGCAAGGCATAGCGCCAAAAACTCTGCGCCTCTGCGTCTCTGCGTGAATATATTAATCTCGCGCAGAGACGCAGAGACGCGGCGGCTTTTAGAAATAAGCATGAATAATTCCTTCAGATCATGACGTTACACTTGAGTGCCGTCACGCGAAGGAAAGCCCCGAAAGGGACCTCAATCGTTCGCCCGTGTCTTCCCGCACGCGCAAAGGAACAGCCGTGGCAGGCAGGTCTCCTGGCTCCCGGGTCGTTGCATCTTCCTACCTTCCCGGTCTGCCGGTCGCCCGGTTTTTCAGTGGTGTGCGAGGAAGACACTCGCCGGTCACAGTTGCGGGTACAGCGCCGGATTTGAACCGGCTTCCCTTTTCACCCTGCTTTCGCAAGGCACCTGTCACGGTTGGGGCGATTAAACAGCGCTATCTGTTGGGTCAAGCCCCTCCCGCAAGCGGGAGGGGAGCGAGACTTGGCAACTTGTTGCCTAGTCGCAGCGGGGTGGGCATAGGCTGGCGGTCAGGCCCACCCCGTCGGCTTCGCCGACTGCCCCTCCCGCTTGCGGGAGGGGATCAGCATTATTTCTCCACCCCCTTGACCTTCCCCCATTGCCTTGCAGCCGTATAGCCCAGATAGCCGGTGCCAAATAGCGCGTAGAGCGGCTCTGGCAACCCGCTCAAATAGGCATTCATGCCCGCCGCTATGTCTGCTGCTGCCTGCGGACGGAACGCCGCGATCAGCCCCATGGGAAGCGACCAGAGGATGATGATGTACATGACATAGAGGAACGAAGGCCGCGCGCGGCTGGTCCATGAGTCGGCGGCTTGCGCTTCGGCGAGGATCGCCGATAGCTGGGTGCGCAACGTTTCAAGGTCTTGGCTGCCCTGCAGCTTGATCAACTCCAGCTTGGCGGCATCGCGCGCCTTGGTATCGGGGATGATCTTGTCGATAATTGCGGCGACGGGAGCGATCAGGGTTTCGAGTATGGGCATAATTTTTCTCC
>CAZSJE010000041.1:0-4685 GCA_964606835.1 uncultured Sphingorhabdus sp. | reverse complement strand
GCTGAGGAGAGTCCACCCCCATGAATTTCGATTTTAGCGAAGAGCAAAAGGCGCTGAAGGACGAGGCGCGCAAGTTCCTGTCCGCAAAATGCCCGCCCGATGCCGTGCGCAAGCTGATGGAGGAAGGCAGCCCCGGCATCGACCGCGAGCTGTGGGCGCAGGTCGCCGAACAGGGCTGGCTGGGCGCCGCCATTCCGGAGGAGCATGGCGGGCTTGGCCTCGGCTATCTGGAATTGTGCTGCATCGCCGAGGAACTGGGCCGTGCGGTGGCGCCCATCCCTTTTGCCTCGACCGTCTATTTCTTTGCCGAAGCCTTGCTGCGCGCCGGGAATGACGCGCAAAAGGCGCAGTATCTGCCGGAGATTGTTGCAGGCAATATCATCGGTGCGGTCGCCAGTTCGGAACAAGCCGGGCCGATTTCCGCGGCAAAGATCAACGCCGAGGTTTCGGGCGGGAAGCTCTCCGGCGTAAAGCTGCCGGTCACTGACGGCAGCCATGCGACCCACGCCATTGTGCTGGCGAAGGAAGGTGGGCAGACGGGTCTCTACCTGGTCGACCTGAATGCCGCTGGCGTTACCCGCAGCCCGCTTGAAACGATGGACCGCTCACGCGACGCCGCACGGATCGAGTTTGCAGATGTGCCCGCCGAACGGCTGGGAGCGCGGGGCGATGGCCTTGCGCTGTTTGAAGTGATCAACGACCGCGCTGCGGTATTGCTGGCGTTCGAGCAGGTCGGCGGTGCCGACATGTGCCTGGAAATGGCAAAGGCCTATGCGCTCGATCGTTTCGCCTTTGGGCGGCAAATTGGGGCCTATCAGGCGATCAAGCATCGGCTGGCGGACATGTATACGAACAATGTGCTCGCGCGCGGCAACGCCTATTACGGCGCATGGGCGTTGAACAGCGACGCACCCGAATTGCCGATCGCAGCGGCTGGCGCGCGGATTTCCGCGTCGGAGGCCTACTGGTTCGCCTCGAAGGAGAATATCCAGGTCCACGGCGGCATGGGCTATACCTGGGAGGTGGATTGCCACCTGCACTATCGCCGCAGTCGCCAGCTATCTCTGGTCGCAGGTGCGCCGCGCGTCTGGAAGAACCGCCTGATCACCATGTTGGAACGCCGCAACGCGGCCTAAGGAACAAGACGATGGACTTCAACGACACCCCCGAAGAAGCCGAATATCGCAAGACCGTCCGCGCCTGGCTGGAGGCCAATGCTCCCAAGGGTGTGAAAGGCGCGTCGCTGGGCGATGAGGATGACAGCCAGCTTGAGGCGTGCAAGGCATGGCAGGCGAAGAAGGCCGCCGCCGGTTATGCGCAGATCCGCTGGCCAAAGGAATGGGGCGGTGGTGGCGGCACCACCATTCAGTCGGTGATCTTCGGGCAAGAAGAATCCAAACTCGGCGTTCATCTGGGCGGGCCATTTGCGATTGGCCTCGGCATGTGCCTGCCCACGGTGATGGCGACTGCGGATGAGGAGACCAAGAAGCGGTTCGTGGGCCCCGCGGTGCGCGGCGAGGAAATCTGGTGCCAGCTCTTTTCCGAACCCGCCGGTGGTTCGGATGTGGCCGCGATACGAACCCGTGCGGTTAAGGATGGCGACGAATGGGTGATCAACGGCCAGAAAATCTGGACGTCAGGCGCGCATTATGCGGACTATGGGATATTGCTGGTCCGGACCGATCCTGACGCCGTGAAGCACAAAGGCCTCACCATGTTCTGGGTCGACATGAAGTCGCCCGGCATCGAATGCAAGCCGATCCACCAGATGTCCGGCGCGCGCGGCTTTAACGAGGTGTTTTTCACCGACGTCCGCGTGAAGGACAGCCAGCGGCTGGGCGCGCTGAACGATGGCTGGAAGGTCTCGATCATCACGCTGATGAACGAGCGCGCCTCGGTGTCGGGCAGCGGTGGTTCGCGCGGCGGCATAGCGATGAGCGCGCTGCGCCTCGCGCAGAAACTGGAAGGCGACGATGGCGAACCGCTGGCGAAGGACCGCGCGGTGCGGGAGAAGATTGCTGACTGGTATGTGAAATCCGAAGGGCTTCGTTTCACGGGGCTGCGCTCATTGACGGCGCTGTCGAAGGGTCAGACGCCTGGGCCGGAGGCTTCGGTTTCAAAGCTGGTGCAGGCGGCTGGTGCGCAGGATATCGCCAACGAAATGCTAGAGCTGCAGGACCAGTTCGGCATATTGATGGATGAGGAGCTGGCTTCTGCTGGCGGCCAGTTCCAGAATATGGTGATGGGCGCGCCGGGGATGCGGATCGCGGGCGGCACGGACGAGATCCTGCGTAACATCATCGCCGAGAGGGTGCTGGGCATGCCCGGCGACATCCGCGTTGACAAGGATTTGCCGTTCAAGGATTTGCCGACGGGGCGGTAAACCTCAGTCCGTTCGCCCTGAGTAGCCGAAGCCGCAGGCTGAGGCGTATCGAAGGGCCCTTCGATGCGGCACTTCGCTTCGCTCAGCACCTACTCTGGGTGAACGGGTGTTGGTTTGGTTTTTGGGAGGGAATATGTTCAAGACACGCATCACCGAAATGTTCGGTATCGAAACCCCGATCCTTATGGGCGGGATGACCGGGGTGGGCTATGGCGAACTGGTTGCAGCGGTCGCCAATGCAGGTGCGCTGGGCTTCATCACCGCGCATATGTTCCCCAGCGGGCAGGCACTGTTCGACGAGATCGAGAAGACGCGGAGCCTCACGGACAAGCCGTTCGGCATCAATCTGACGCTGCTGCCCTCGATCAACCCCATCCCTTATGACGATTACCGCGAGGCGATCATCGCCTCGGGGGTGAAGATCGTTGAAACCGCTGGCCGCGCGCCGACCGATCATCTGCCGCGCTTCAAGGACAATGGCGTTAAAGTGATCCACAAATGCACCAGCGTGCGCCATTCGGTGTCGGCGGTGAAGAAAGGCGTCGATGTTATCAGCATCGACGGCTTTGAATGCGCAGGGCATCCGGGCGAGGATGATGTCGGCCTGATCGTGCTGTTGCCCGCCACGGTGGATGCGCTGCCCGATGTGCCGATCATTGCGAGCGGCGGCATGGCCGATGGGCGCAGCCTGGTGGCGGCGCTGGCACTGGGGGCTGACGGCGTCAATATGGGCACCCGTTTCTGCGCGACGGTGGAGGCGAATATCCACCAGAATGTGAAGCAGGCGATTGTCGACAATACCGAGCTCGATACCGTTCTGGTCGGGCGCAACCTGCGGAACACCGCGCGTGTCGCGCGTAACGCGGTGTCGGAGAAAGTGGCCGAGATCCAGCGCGACCCGACCACCACCTTCGACGATGTCCGCGACCTGATGTCCGGCGCGCGGGCGCGCGAGGCGGTGGATAAAAACGGAGATGTCGATGGCGGCATCTGGTCGAGCGGGCAGAGCCAGGCGCTGATTCATGATATCCCGACTTGCGCGGATTTGGTGAAGAATATCATGGCCCAGGCTGAAAGCGTGCGTGCTAGGGTTGCGGCTTAGTTTTTGTCAATTTTACAACGGAGCGACCGCTTCGGCTGCTCCGTTCTCCCTGAAGAGGGATGAAGCCGCAGGCTGAAGCCCATCTCGAAGGGCCTCGCGCTACGGTGCTTCGAGACGGGCCTTCGCGTTCGCTCAGTCCCTCCTCAGCACGAACGGGTTATTGCCATGTAGTGAGGCTGGAAGGGCGGTTACGCCCCCAACCCGCCCAAAACGTAAATGGGCGCTGGTGTTGCTACCAGCGCCCACTGCGCCTGAATTTGGAAGTCCTGTGCCCGAAGGCATTTCTTTCCGGCTTCTGGCGTCCGGTTCCCCGGCGG
The DNA here is from genome assembly GCA_964606835.1 of uncultured Sphingorhabdus sp. Taxonomy (GTDB): domain Bacteria; phylum Pseudomonadota; class Alphaproteobacteria; order Sphingomonadales; family Sphingomonadaceae; genus Sphingorhabdus_B. The sequence continues at coordinate 883 of CAZSJE010000041.1, read as the reverse complement.
CCCCTAGGGACCGTCGGTTCACCAAACTGCTGTCGGTTTCCCGTCCGGCGTTGGCATCTGCGGTGAGGCTTCAGCCCGCACTTGACGGTGAGTTTTCCTGCAGCGACCTTCTCTTCCTGCTCTCTCCGCTTGCGCTTCGAAAACGCTCCGATCCGGTATCCGGCATTTCCGCTTCCGTTCCATCGCTTCCCCGAAGGTCCGCTTTGTCCGGTCTGCATCTCTGCCTGACAAGTTGAAAGTGTCACTCCGGCCTGAGTCGCACAACAGATTTGTGACGAGTTATCCACAGGGCGAGGGCTTTGCGGTGGACAAAAAAGCGGAGAAGAAATGGCCTGTTGTTGGCACGCAATTTTCGGATTCCTGCGCGAAACTTTCGCACAAACGAAGACGGCCTCCACGCTATGCATGAAGGCCGTTCGTTATGACGGGCGGGCGGGGGGAGAGGAGGAGAGATGCCCGGGCCGTCAAATTTCGGGAGCGACTGTGCCGCTGCCGTTGAGTTGCAAATGGCGATTTGTTGCTTTTTGTGCAATTGCGAAAAGAACAAGAGTGATTGCAAGGAATGCAACTACACCATAGTGATCGCTATGCGTCCCACGGCTTTCCGGTCGCGCAGGCACCGCAATGCTGCCAACCCATCTGACAGGTCGAAGCGCGCGCCGATATGGGGCTTCAACCCCTGCGCGGCGAGTTCGTCGATGGCTTGTATGTTCTCCCGGCCCTTTTGCGGAAACCGCCTTCCATATTCGCCCGCGCGTACGCCGATAACGGAGAAGCCCTTGATCAGCGGATAGTTGACGCTGATTTCGGGGATGCGCCCGCTCGTGAAACCAATCACCAGGTAACGCCCGCCAAAGCCCATGCAGCGCACCGAGCGGTCGAA
>CAZSJE010000040.1:0-15712 GCA_964606835.1 uncultured Sphingorhabdus sp. | reverse complement strand
GAGTAATGCGCAAATGGGCGTGAGCGGCACTTGCCGTTCGCGCCCATTTGCTTATGCAGGCGACCGATATGACCGACATAGCGACCTTACAAAGCCAAATCCTTGCCGCCATCGACGCAGCGGATAGTCCCGACGCGCTGGAAGCGGTCCGCATCGACGCGTTGGGCAAGCAGGGGAGTGTGTCTGCGCTGCTGAAGACGCTTGGCGCTATGTCGCCCGAGGAGCGGCAGGTGCAGGGTCCGGCAATCAACGGTCTGCGTGAGGCAGTGACGGGGGCGATTGCCGCCAAGAAGGAGGTGCTCGAAATCGCGATCCTGAACCAGCGGCTGGCGACCGAGCGGCTGGACATGACTTTGCCTGCGCCGGAAGCGCCGCGTGGCAGCGTGCATCCGGTCAGCCAGGTCATGGACGAGCTGGCGGAAATCTTCGCCGACATGGGCTTCGCCGTCGCCGAGGGGCCGGAGATCGAGGATCAGTGGCATAATTTCACTGCGCTCAACATGCCCGAGACCCACCCTGCGCGCGCTATGCACGACACATTCTATATGAATGCCGCCGAGGGCGCAGAAGCCAAGGTGCTGCGCACGCACACCTCGCCGGTGCAGATCCGCACCATGATGTCGCAGGAATTGCCGATCCGCATCATTGCGCCCGGCCGGGTCTACCGCAGCGACAGCGACGCGACGCACACACCGATGTTCCACCAGATAGAGGGACTTGTGGTCGACAAGGGCATCCATCTCGGCCACTTGAAATGGACGCTGGAAACCTTCCTGTGCGCCTTTTTCGAACGTGACGATATGACCTTGCGGCTGCGGCCAAGCTATTTCCCTTTCACTGAGCCTTCGGTCGAGGTCGATGTCGGCTACTCCATCGTAAACGGCAAGCGTGTGCTGGGCGGCAGCGAAAACTGGATGGAGTTGCTGGGCAGCGGCATGGTCCATCCGCGCGTATTGCGGAACTGCAATATCGACCCGGAAATCTATTCGGGCTTTGCCTTCGGCGTCGGCGTCGACCGGCTGGCGATGCTGAAATATGGCATGGACGATTTGCGTGCCTTCTTCGACGGCGATAATCGCTGGCTCGCCCATTACGGCTTCGACGCGCTTGATGTGCCTACACTCAGCGGGGGAGTCGGCGCATGAAATTCTCGCTGTCGTGGCTGAAAAGCCATCTCGAAACCGAAGCCAGCATCGACCAGATCGCCGATTGCCTGAACCGCATCGGGCTTGAGGTAGAGGGCATTGAGAACCCCGCCGAAGCCTTGCGCGCCTTCCGCGTGGCGAAGGTGGTCAAGGCTGCGAAACACCCGCAAGCGGAAAAGCTGCAGGTGCTCGTTGTCGATGCTGGCGACGGCCCGGTGCAGGTCGTCTGCGGTGCACCCAATGCGCGAGAGGGGATGACCGGGATTTTCGGCCCCGCAGGTGCCATCGTGCCGTCCAATGGCATGGAGCTGAAAGTCACTGCGATTCGGGGCGAAATGTCCAATGGCATGATGTGCTCGCTTGCAGAACTGGGGCTGGGCGACGATCATGACGGCATTGCCGAACTGCCCGACGACGCACCCAAGGGTGCAAGCTATGCCGATTGGGCGCAACTGGACGACCCCGTCATCGACGTTGCCATCACCCCCAACCGGCAGGATTGCATGGGCGTGCATGGCATCGCGCGCGATCTGGCCGCAGCCGGGCTGGGCACCCTAAAGCAGCTGAAAGCCCCTGTGGTCGCGGGCAGCTATAAATGCCCAATCGAAATCCGCACCGATGACCCGGAAGGCTGCCCTGCCTTTTACGGTCGCGCGATCAAGGGCGTGACTAACGGCGCGTCGCCCGACTGGATGCAGGCGCGGCTGAAATCCGCCGGGCAGCGGCCGATTTCGGCACTGGTCGATATCACCAACTATGTGATGCTCGACCATGGCCGCCCAAGCCATGCCTATGATCTTGCCAAGCTGACCGGCGCAGTCGTTGCCCGCCGTGCAAAGGATGGCGAGCAGGTCATGGCGCTCAATGAGAAGGTCTATGCGCTCAGTAGCGAAATGACCGTGATCGCCGATAATGGCGGTGTGCATGACATTGCCGGGATCATGGGCGGACAGCATTCGGGCTGTTCGGACAGCACGACCGAAGTTCTCCTCGAAATCGCTTATTTCACGCCGGAGAATATTGCGAAGACGGGCCAGGCGCTTGCGCTTACCTCCGACGCGCGTAGCCGGTTCGAACGCGGCGTCGATCCGGGCTTCATGGGCTATGGGCTGGAGCTGGTCTCTGAGCTGATCCTGCAAATTTGCGGCGGGGTGGCGAGCGAAATCGTCAAGGCAGGCGAACCGCCCCTGGCTCCGCGCCTGCTGGCCTATGACCCGGCGCTGTGCGCGGCGCTCGGCGGGGTCGATGTCGATGTCGAGGAGCAGCGAGCGATCCTGGTACGGCTTGGCTTTGCCGTCGACCCGAACTGGCAGGTGACCATTCCCACATGGCGGCGCGATGTCGATGGCGTGGCTGACTTGGTCGAGGAAGTGGTGCGCATTCATGGCATAGACAATGTACCGTCTACTCCCTTGCCGCGCGCTGATGGCGTTGCCAAGCCTACCGCAACGCCCATGCAGTCGATGGAACGCAAGGTCCGCCGCGCCGCTTCTGCGCGCGGGCTGAACGAGGCGATCAACTGGTCGTTTATTTCCGACAAGGAGGCGGCGGCTTTTGGCGCCCTTCGACAAGCTCAGGATGAGCGGCTTTGGAGCCTTGCCAATCCGATCAGCGAAGACATGAAAGTGATGCGTCCCTCGCTGCTCCCCGGGCTGCTTTCGGCGGCGCAGCGCAATATGGATCGGGGGGCATCCTCGGTGCGGTTGTTCGAGATCGGGCGGCGCTATCTGGCAGAGGAAGAGCGGCTGACCGCAGCGATCGTGTTGGCAGGCGACAAGGCGCCGCGTGGCTGGGCGACCGGCAAGGCAGCGAAGTTCGATGCCTTTGATGCGAAGGCTGAAGTGCTGGCTTTGCTGGCGGCAGCAGGCGTCGCAATCGACGGGCTGATGGTTTTGGGCGAGGCTGGCGAGCATTATCACCCCGGTCAGTCGGCGACACTGCGTATGGGACCGAAAAATGTCCTCGCGGCCTTCGGTACGCTACATCCAGCCATTGCAAAGGCGTTCGACCTCGATGGATTGGTAGTTGCGGCTGAAATTTACCTCGACGCGATTCCGGCAAAGAGGGTGTCAGGCTTCATGCGCCCTGCCTTCACACCGCCCGCATTGCAGGCCGTAACGCGCGATTTCGCTTTCCTCTATGCGTCCGACAAGCCTGCAAGCGATCTGGTCCGCGCAATCAAGGGCAGCGACAAGGAGAATATCGTCGCGGTGCGCCTGTTCGACCGGTTCGCCGGACAGGGTGTGCCAGAGGGGCAAGTGTCGCTTGCCGTGGAAGTGACTCTGCAACCGGGAGAGAAAAGCTATACCGACGAGGACCTGAAGGCGATTTCGGACCGGGTCGTTGCGGCGGCGGGTAAGCTGGGGGCGGTGCTTAGGGGTTAGCCCAACCGCGCCCTTACCAGCGCTTGCAAATCCTGCTCCGGCCGCGCGCCATAATGGCTGATCACTTCGGCGGCGCACACCGCGCCAATCGTCAGGCAATCGGCGAGGCTGCGGCCTTGGGCGAGCCCCGCAAATACTCCCGCGGCAAACAAATCGCCAGCGCCCGTGGTATCGACGACGCGCTCAACCGGCTCCGCAGGAACGCGGGCATGCTCGCTCCCGCGATGCGCTTCAGCACCTGCCGCGCCATGCGTGCAGACCAGCATCGGCAGACGCGTCGCCAGCGTCGTGACTGCTGCCTCGATATCGTCGGTCTGCATCATTGCGCGGACTTCGGTATCGTTGGCAAAGAGCAGGTCGATCTGGCCATTGTCGATCAGTTCAAAAAACTCGTCGCGGTGGCCGTGAACGACGAAAGCATCGGACAGGGTTAGCGCAACCTTGCGACCCGCTGCTTTCGCTACACGAATCGCTCCGGTCATCGCGGCACGCGATTCGGGCGCGTTCCATAGATAGCCTTCGAGATAGAGCCATGCCGATGCTTCTATCTTCGCGCTGTCGATCGCGCTTTCGGGCAGATATTGGGCGGCGCCCAAAAACGTGTTCATTGTCCGCTGACCATCGGGCGTGACCAGGATCAGGCATCGCGCCGTCGGTGGCTGGCCGGGGCGCGGCGCCACATCGAATGCGATCCCGCCCGCGCGCACGTCGTGCGCAAACACCTCGCCCAGCTGGTCGTCGGCGACCTGGCCGATAAAGGCGGTTTGGTGGCCCAGCCCGGCAAGGCCTGCCAGCGTATTGGCCGCACTTCCGCCGCTAATCTCCCGCCCCGGACCCATTGCTTCATATAGAGCCTGCGCGCGCTCGGCATCGATCAGGGTCATACCGCCCTTGTTCAGCGCCTGAACCTCGATGAAGCTATCATCGGCATCGGCAATCACATCGACAATGGCGTTGCCAATGGCCATGACGTCATATTGAGCGGCGGACATATGCTACTTCCCCTGCAAGAATTTGCCGCGCCCTAATGGCGCACAGGGCAAAGGGCAAGCGCCTTGCCTCACGAGTCTTATCTAGCTAATACACCCTGATGTTACGCGCTGTTATGCTTGCCCTGTCCAGCCTGTCCGACCAGCGGATCATGCTGGTGCTTGCCAAGGTGGCGGGCTTGTCTCTGGCGGCATTTGCCTTTTTCGGGATAGCGCTTTGGCAGACCATCGACTGGGCGTTTGCTGCCTATGGCTTCGCTGACGATGACGGACTGAGCGCGCTGCTGTCGCTGTCGGTGCTGCTGTTTTCGGGCTGGCTGATGTTCCGTGCCGTGGCGGTGGCGATTACCTGGATCTTCGCCGACGACATTATCGATGCGGTGGAGGACCGGCACTATCCCTTTGCCGCAGTGCAGGGCCAGCGACCCGGCCTTGCCAAGGCCGCGCGCATGGGGCTGCGGTCGGTCGCGCGGGCATTGGGATACAATGCGCTGATGCTGCCGGTTTATCTGTTGCTGCTGGTGACCGGCGTCGGCACTGCGCTGGCCTTCCTGATCCTGAACGGCTACCTTCTGGGTCGCGATCTGGAGGATATGCTGGTCGCCCGCCATGGGGAGACTCAGCGGCTCGGGGCCATTCGCCGCTTCGTGCTTGGGCTGGGCAGCGTAGCTGCGATGCTGGTGCCGTTGGCGCAATTCATCATCCCCGTTGTCGCCACAGCCACAGCCGTGCATATGGCGCACGACCGGACGGGAAAGATTTGACGATGCGTATGTTGATCGTAGCTGCAATGGCGTTGACGCTTGCGGCTTGCGGAGGGGGCGGGCAGGCACAGCGCCCGCAATCCACGCCGATCCCGGTGGATCGGCCTGCCCCCGCCATATCGTCGGCTCCGGCAAAGCTCGATAAGCGCGGCCTTGGCGATGTGCTGGGTAAGGGTGTCGGCGATCTCAAACGCATGTTCGGCGAACCGCGCATTGATGTGATCGAGGTCTATGGCCGCAAGCTGCAATTTTCGGGCAAGGCCTGCGTGCTCGATGCCTATCTCTATCCCGATGGCAAGGGTGGTGCGGAAGTCGTCACCCATGTCGACGCCCGGCGAAGCGACGGGGCGGAAGTCGACCGGGCTGCTTGCGTCAATGCGCTGATGCGTAGGTAAGTTCCCCCAACGCCCAATTTGCCGCCTCGCGCACCAATTCGCTTTCGTCACCCAATAAAGCCCGCAACGGCCCAACCAGCGCCACATTGCCGCTATTCCCCGCCGCAATCGCCACATTGCGCACAAAGCGATCACGTCCGGTCCGCTTGATTGGCGAGCCGGAAAAGAGTGTGCGAAAACCGGCATCGTCCAATGCCAGCAAGTCGGCCAACTTTGGCGCGACCAGCTCCGCGCGGGGGAGCAGCGCCTTGTTGGCAGCGGCGGCCTGCGCGAACTTATTCCACGGGCACGCCGCCAGGCAATCATCGCAGCCATAGATGTGGTTCCCGATTCCGCGTCGCAGCTCGACCGGGATATGGCCTTTATGCTCGATGGTCAGGTAAGAGATGCAGCGCCGCGCATCCAGCCGGTAGGGCGCTGGAAAGGCCTCGGTGGGGCAGGCGGTCTGACAAGCAGTGCAACTGCCGCAGCGGTCGGCTCCGGCTGCATCGGCCTCAAGCTCCAGCGTCGTGTATATAGCGCCCAAGAACAGCCAGCTGCCATGATCGCGGCTGACGACATTGGTGTGTTTGCCTTGCCACCCGATGCCGGCGGCCTCGGCCAGTGCCTTTTCCATCACGGGTGCGGTGTCGACAAAGACTTTCACATCGCCGCCCGCGTGGGTCACCAGCCAACCCGCCAGCCGCTTCAGCGCGCCTTTGACAACATCATGATAGTCGCGGCCCTGTGCATAGATGGAAATGCGCGCACGGTCGGGATGCTCCGCCAGCGCCATCGGGTCGCCAGCGGGCGCATAACTCATGCCCAGCATGATTACTGATTTGACCTGGGGCCACAGCGCCGTGGGGTCGCTGCGCTCGTCTAGCCGCCTCTCCATCCACAGCATGTCTCCATGGCAGCCTTGCTCTACCCAGTCGCGCAGCCGCCGCCCCGAAGCGAGGGCCAAATGCGCAGGCGCGATCCCGCAAGCGGCAAAACCCTCGTCATTCGCCTTTGTGCGCAGGGCGTTAACCAGATTTATGTTGTCACTCTTCACAGGCTGACTCTATTGAACGGCAATCTTCTTTGGGGCGTAGCAGCATGAATGCAATAGAGGCGCGCGGGCTGGTCAAGATTTTCGACGGCTTTCGCGCAGTGGACGGCGTCGATCTCGCCGTGCCGCAGGGCAGCATTTACGGCATTCTCGGTCCCAATGGCGCGGGTAAGACCACGACATTGCGCATGCTGCTGGGTATTATCGATCCCGATGAGGGCGTGCGGACGCTGTTGGGGTCCGACCAGCCGCTGAGCCAGTCCAAACTGGTCGGCTATCTGCCTGAGGAGCGCGGGCTGTATCAGTCTATGCGCGCGGTCGACACCATTGCCTTCATGGGCGCACTGCGCGGACTGCCGCTGAAGGAAGGCCGCGAAAAGGGGCGAGTACTGCTGGAGGAAGCAGGGCTGGGCGACGCAGCCGACCGGCAAATACGCCAGCTTTCCAAGGGCATGGCGCAGACGGTGCAGCTGATGGGCACCATCGTCCACGAACCCCGGTTGATCGTGCTCGATGAGCCCTTCTCCGGCCTCGATGCGCTCAATCAGGCAAAGCTGGAACGGCTGATCCGCGCGCAGGCGGACAAGGGCGTGACGGTGATCTTTTCAACGCACGTCATTGCCCATGCCGAGCGGCTGTGTGAGCGGATCGCGATCATTGCCAAGGGCAAGGTCAGCTTTGACGGGCTTGTCTCCACTGCGCGCGACCGGTTGCGTCCGCAGGTGCATCTTGAAACGGAGGCGCTGGATGGGCCTTGGCGTGCCGTGATCCCCCCTGATTGCCGGGCAGAGGGGAATTGGTGGCATTTCATGCTGCCCGAAACTGGAGTCGAGCCGCTGCTCAAGGGATTGATTGAGGGCAAGGCTGGCATCCGTTCGCTGTCGATTGAACGCCCTGGCCTGCACGATGCCTTTGTCGCGATTGCGGGTGAAGCCGCCGCTGCCGAAATGAACCAGCCGACGCCGGGAGAAATCGCATGAAGGAAACCATCCGCGCCGCTTTCGTCATCGGCCGCCGCGATTTTACCGCGATCATTTTTTCAAAGGCTTTTTTCTTCTTTTTGCTGGGACCGGTTTTCCTGTTGCTCGTCAGCGGCGGCGCGGGCTTTATGAGCGGGCAGGTCGCGCGCGATATTGCGCGCCCGGTGATCGGCGTAAACATGCAGGCGGATGACGGGCAGGCCGTCATGGCGGCACGGGAAAAACTCGCCAGCCAGATCGGTGAACGTCGATTGCCCGAGCTGAAATTGCTGCCTCCTTCGACCGAAGATCCCGAACAGCTTTTGAAAGATACGAAGAATGGTTTGATCGCGGTGCTCGAAGGCAGTGTTGAAAAGCCGCGCCTGATCGGCACCGAGGGCCCCGTCGAGGATTGGAAGGGCGAAATAGCCCTGTTGAGCGCCTATGCCAAAAGCGGCGATGCCATCAAGCTGGCGCCCGTTGAAACGCAATTGGTACAACAGACCGCAGGCAACGAAAAACAGGGGCAGTTGATTACCGGGCAGGCGGCGCAGGTCATGGTATTCATGCTCACCATGCTGCTCGCCGGCATGGTGATGTCAAACATGGTGGAGGAAAAAGCCAACAAGATTATCGAAATCCTGGCAGCGGCCGTGCCGATGGACTCGGTGTTCATTGGCAAGCTGTTTGCGATGCTGTCGATGGCGTTCATCGGCATCATCGTCTGGACCAGCATTGCCGCTGGCCTCGCTATGCTTGCCGGTACCGCAACCCTATCCTTTCCGGCGCCTGCTGTGGGCTGGCCCATGTTTATTGTGCTCTGCATCGTCTATTTTGCGATGGCTTATCTGGTGTTGGGATCGCTGTTTATCGGCATCGGCGCGATGGCAGCGACCGTCCGCGAGGTGCAGACGCTGTCAATGCCAGTGACCATGCTGCAACTGATCAATTTTTTCTTTGCGATGTTTACAGTCACGAAAATCAACACGCCGATAGAAACCTTTGCCTGCGTTTTCCCCTTTTCCTCGCCCTTTGCGATGGTAGCGCGCGCCGCGCAGGACCCGACGCTATGGCATCATGCAGTTGCCGTTATTGGCCAGGGCCTGTTTGCACTGTTGATTATTCGCGTCGGCGTCTGGCTGTTCCGCCGCAACGTTATGAAATCGGGCAGCGGCGGGCGTGCAAAGCCAGAGGGCAGGCGGAAATTGTTCGGTCTGGTGCCTATTAGCCGGGCATAGCCAACTTTTTTGGCCCAATTCGGTCAGCTACGCTGCTAGGATTGTCTCCGCCGGAAGGGCTTTTGGCAAGGCCAGCTATGGAATCGATGTAAAAAGCCAATAGACGAACAGATGGCAAGACGCGAAAATCGTCTAACCGTCTTCTCGTCCTGCCGTTTTCACCTATTGCAACGCTATTGCTTCGGACCAATGGTGGGAATAAATTAGCGCCCCAGCAGCGTCCGCGCCTGCCCGGCAATCTGTGCGAGCATTGCAGCACTCGGCATGCCCGTGCGGCGTGCGCGTTCGACCGTCGCCCTGAACGCCTCGACCCGCTCTGCTTGGGCAGCCAGCCAGTTTGTAACGGTTTCACCCGGCGCGCCCTTTTGACGCCGCAGGAAATCGAGCCGCATCGCCTGAAAATCGCGCGCCAGCCCCGCGACCAGCAGGCGTTCCCACGGATCGTGCGGGTCCATCTGCATCGCCACATTCTGCGCCCAACCAAGCCCCAGCGCGTCGCCCAGCGCGATAAAGGCCTTGGTCAGTTCCTTGGCATCGAGCTTTCGTTCTACGGACAACGCCGCCAGCCCGATCGCGCCGTCGATCTGCGCCATATGAACCAGCTTGGTGATGATTTTCGGGGGTGCACCGCGTTCCGAGAGGCGCGCGCCATAGGCATCGGTTTGCGCAGCCGCTTCCGTGGTCAGCAATTCCTTCCGCGCGCCAGACAGTTCGGCCAGGATCGGCGCATAGGCGGCCACCGCATCGCCCACGCTGCGGCCTTCCTTGCCGTTGCGGATCATGTCGGCCATATGCGCGCGCGCTTCGACCGCCACCTGATTGTAAAGCATGATCCGTGCTTTTTCGGGGATTTTTGCCGCGTCAATCTCCTCCCACAGTGCAGGCAAATCGAACAAGCGCTCGGCAATGGCAAAGGCCTCGGCGACCACGCCCAGCGTGCAGCCTTCTTCCTCGGCCAGTTCGAACGGATGCAGCATCCCCATCCGGTTGATCATCCGGTTGGCAAGCTTGGTCGCGATGATCTGCGGGCGCAGCCGGTGGTTCAGGATCGCAGCTGCATGGTCCTTTGCCATTGGTTTGGGGAATGCTTCGAGCAATTCGGCGTCGAGCGCCGGGTCCTGCGCGAGCGGGCCTTCCTCGGCTGCGTCCTGCGCCGCGAGTTTCGCAGTGGACAGCAGCACGGCGAGTTCGGGCCGGGTCAGGCCATGACCCTCGGACTCGCGGCGGGTATATTCTTCGTTCGATTCCAGCCCCTCGACAGCGCGGTCGAGCTTACCTTGACTTTCAAAGGTTTCCATCAGCCGCACATAAGCAGGCAAATCACCTGCGCCGCCGCTTTCGGCAATTGACAGCGCCAATGTCTGCATACGGTTGTCGTCGAGTACCAGTTCGGCGACCTCGTCAGTCATGCTGGCCAGTAAGGTGTTGCGCGCCTCGAGCTCCAGCCTCCCCGCCGCCATTTCGGCATTCAGCGCGATCTTGATATTGACCTCATTGTCCGAACAGTCGACGCCTGCGCTGTTGTCGATAAAGTCGGTGTTGATCCGCCCGCCTTTCAGGCCAAAGGCGATGCGCGCGGCCTGCGTTACGCCCAGGTTCGCGCCTTCCCCGATCACCTTGGCGCGCAATTCCTGCGCGTTGATGCGGATCGTATCGTTGGCGGGATCGCCTACCTCGATATGCGCTTCGCTTGCATCCTTCAAATAGGTGCCGATGCCGCCGAACCAGAGCAGGCCGACATCGGCGCGCAATATTGCCTTCATCAATGCGGCGGGTTCGATTGTGCTTGTTTCCAGCCCAAGCAGCGCCCGAATTTCCGGGGAGAGCTTGATCTCTTTCTCGCTGCGCGCGAACACGCCGCCGCCCTTGGAAATCAGTTTTGCATCATAATCGGCCCAGCTGGAACGCGGCAGGTTGAACAAGCGGTGGCGTTCTTTCCAGCTCGTCGCCGGGTCGGGATCGGGATCGAGGAAGATATGCCTATGGTCGAACGCTGCGACCAGTTTGATCGACTTCGACAGCAGCATGCCGTTGCCGAACACATCGCCCGACATGTCGCCGACACCCGCGACCGTAACCGGCTCCGACTGCACATCGACGCCCATTTCGGCAAAGTGGCGCTGGACCGACACCCAGCCGCCCTTCGCGGTGATCCCCATCGCCTTGTGATCGTAACCGACCGAGCCCCCCGACGCAAAAGCATCGCCCAGCCAGAAACTGCGTTCGAGCGCAATGGCATTGGCGGTGTCGGAAAAGGTAGCGGTGCCCTTGTCGGCGGCGACGACGAAATAGGGGTCATCGCCGTCATGGATGACGATATCGGATGGGTGCACAACCTTATTGTCGACCAGATTGTCGGTGATCGACAGCAGCGTGCGGATGAAGATGCGGTAGCTTTCGGTTCCCTCCGCCAGCCAGGCGTCGCGGTCGGTCCGCGCGTCGGGCAGGCGTTTCGGGTAAAATCCGCCCTTGGCACCCGTCGGCACGATTACCGCGTTTTTCACGCGTTGCGCCTTCATCAGGCCGAGAATTTCGGTACGGAAATCGTCGCGCCGGTCGGACCAGCGCAGGCCGCCGCGCGCCACCGGGCCAGCGCGCAAATGGATACCCTCGACGCGGGGTGAGTAAACCCAGACTTCGCGCCAGGGCAGCGGGGCGGGCAGGCCGGGGACCTTTGCGCTGTCCAGCTTGAACGCCAGCGCCTCCTTTGCGGCTGCGGCAAAGGCATTGGTGCGAAGGCTTGCCTTCACCACGGCGCGAAACAGGCGCAGGATTCGGTCCTCATCGATGGCAGAGACCTTCGCAAGCGCCTCGTTGATTTCCTTGTCCAGCTTTGCAGCGTCTTTCGCGCGGTCGCCCGGGTAAGCAGGATCATGCAGCGTCGCGAACAGCGCGATGATCGCGCGCGCGGTCGGCGCATGGTTGCTGAGCGCTGCGACGACAGTCGGGATGCCATAGGCCAGCCCGGTCTGGCGCAGATAGCGGAACCAGGCGCGGAACCAGACGACGGCGCGCGGCTCGATCCCGGCCAGCGCGATCAGCTGGTTGAACGCGTCATTCTCCGCCTTGCCGTCCAGCACTTGCGACAAGGCTGCTTCGATCGTTTCCGCCCAGGCAAGGATATCGGCGCTTTCAGCGGCCCCACGCACGCCAAGATGGAAATCGTGGATATAGGCCAGTTCGCCCCCGGCCCCCAGCGGCGTCGGCACCTGCTCGATCACGGTGAAGCCGAAGTTTTCGAGCACCGGGACTACATCGGACAATGGCATTGCGCCGCCTGCATTATAGACTTTCAGCGACAGCGTGCTCGCGTCATTGTCCCGGTCGCCGACCAGCCGTGCAATCCGGCTATGGTCGCGCTCCATCGCCAGCAGCGCCAGCATGTCCTGCGCAGCTTCCTCGATGGGATAGGCCGAGCGGTGCGATTGCGGGAAGGCAGCGCCATAGCGGACCATCATCGCGGCAGCGCGCTTTTCGTCGGTCAGCCGGGCCAGTTCAGCCTCGACCGCGGGCTCCCAGCCACGCACCATCAATTGCAGGCGGCGGTCGAGCGCAGGCTCGTCAATCTCGACATCGCGGTCGGAAAAATCGAGCAGGTAGCGCAATAGCCCCATGCCGCCATCTTCGATCGCTATCGACCAGCCAAGGACAGTTGCCCCTTTTGTCTCGGTCAGCATCGCCTCGACCGAGCGGCGCAGTGCGGTCGAAATTTCATCGCGCGGCAGCCAGACGAAAACGAACAAATGCCGCCCCAGCGCCGAGCGAACTGCCAGCAGCTTCGGTCGCGGCCGGTCGGTCAGCGACATTGCGGTTAGCGTCACCCGTTCCAGATCGGCCTGGTTGAACGAAACCAGCAGGTCGTGCGGCAGTGCTGTCAAGGCATGCGTCATCGCCTTGCCCGCATGGCCCGAAGGATCGAAGCCATAACGGCTGAGCAGATTGGCAAGCTGCGTGCGCAGCAATGGGATGCGTTCGGGCGGGGTCGCCAGCGCCGCGCTGGTCCAGAGGCCGCCGGTAACCGACAGGCCCTTGACCGCTTCGCCTTCGCGCAACGGCACGACAACAATGTCGAGCTGGACGGCGCGGTGGACAGTCGAGTTGCGGCTGGATTTGAGCATCAGCGGTGCCCGCCCGCCCTCGGCAAAATATTTGCGCGCGCGTTCGATGCTTTCGTCAGAGAGCAGCGCCGCCTCGGAGGACCGCGAGATGCCCAGCCGTTCCGACCGGCTACCATCGAGGGCAATATGCTCATGCCCCAATACGGTCATATTGCCGTCCATGAACCAGCGCACCAGCGCCGCGCCCTCGCCATCGGGCAGGCTGTCGGCATCGTCTACCATCGCGCCTTGCATTTTGCGCCAGTCGGCAACCGCGCAGCGGACATCGGCAAGCACGACGGCCAGATGTTCAGCAAGCGCATTGCGCTCCCTGGCGTCGACCCGCGCGGTCTCCAGATAAATGAAACTTTCCCGCCGACCGGTCGCCCCGCGCTGGTTGCTGATTGCTTGCAGCACCCCGCTATCGTCACGCGCAACATCGAGCACGGGGTGGATCAATCTGTCGATGTCGATATCGGCACTGGCCAGCGCGGCAGCGACCGAATCCACCAGGAACGGCATATCGTCATTGGCAATGGCAACCCGCATGGCGAGCTTGCCGGCGCTGTTCGAAAAGCTGTCGATGGCGATATTGGGTTTCCCCGGCGTCCGCGTCAAAGCGGTTGCTAGCATGAAGGCGGCGGCGTCGGTCGCTGCATTCTCGTCAAAGCCGTCATTCTCGCCGGGAAGCGGACTAGCGGTCATTGCGGTGCGCAAGGGTTTCAGCAGTTTCGGATCGGAAATTGCCGCTTTTGGCTGGGCGTCGGCCATGCTGATCTGCTCCGCGAAATGGTTTTTCTTTGCCTATGCCCCCGTTGATACGGCCAAACAACCGGATAGTTGCCAGTGAAACCGAATTTACGCTGCGGCTTGCTTGCCGTGGTCGCGGCACTGCGTTACCAGCCAGGGCCAAGCTTATCGGGAAGGGGAGTTTTATGGACCGGCGTTTGACCAAGTGGATATTGGTCGGGATGGTGTTGGGGGTCATCGTCGGGCAAATTCTGCATTCCTCTGTCGATCCCGCGATCGTCAAGGAATCCATTGCTCCCTGGCTGAAGCTGCTCTCCGACATTTTCCTGAACCTGATCAAATTGCTGGTTGCGCCGCTGGTGCTTTCGACCATTGTCGTCGGCATCGCGCACATGGGTGACAGTACCGCAATCGGCAGGATCGGGGTACGCGCGATCAGCTGGTTCGTCATCGCGAGCTTCATTTCCATTGGTCTCGGCCTGTTGATGGTCAACCTTTTCCAGCCCGGAATCGGCGCGCCGATCCCCGACGCAGCGGCGGCAGCCGCAGTGGGCGAAGTAAAGGAGTTGAAGGCAACCGAGTTCATTCTCTCGATCTTCCCCAAAAACGCCTTTGAGGCGATGGCGACCAACAACATATTGCAGATACTGGTGTTTTCGATTTTTGCCGGTGTTGCGCTTTCCGCCATTGGCGAAAAAGGTGCAGCGCTTGTGCGCGGAGCCGACGCGCTTGCCGAAATGATGCTGCAAATCACTGGTTATGTGATGCGTTATGCCCCGATCGCAGTGTTCGGCGCGATTGCCAATGTGGTGGCGGCGAGCGGTCTGGAGATATTGAAAACCTATCTAGAGCTGCTGACGGAATTCTACATGTCGCTCGTCCTTCTCTGGGTGATCCTGCTCACCGTTGGCTGGGTGTTCCTCGGCTGGGCAAGGATCAAGACGTTAATCCGCTATATCCGCCAGCCGCTTATGATTGCCTTTTCCACCGCGTCTTCGGAGGCGGCCTTACCCAAAATGTTCGAACAGCTCGACCGCTTCGGCGTCCCGCGGCGGATTTCGGGCTTCATGCTGCCCCTCGGCTACAGCTTCAATCTCGACGGCTCGATGATGTATATGAGCTTTGCGACGATCTTCATTGCGCAGGCCTATGGCATCGATCTGAGCATCGGCACGCAAATCCTGATCCTGCTGACGTTGATGATCAGTTCAAAGGGCATTGCCGCCGTGCCGCGCGCGTCGCTTGTTGTCATTACCGGCACTCTCGCCATGTTCGGCCTGCCGGTTGAGGGCGTGGCGATCATCCTTGCCATCGACCAGTTCCTCGACATGGGCCGAACCGCGACCAATGTGGTCGGCAATGCGGTTGCAACCTCGGTGATCACCAAATGGGAAGGGATGCTGGAGGAAGCCGAGCCCGAATTCGTCGAACATCCGCATGCGCCTGCGCATACGGCTGCTCGCGGCAAGGCGGGGCTTGATCTGGCGGCGGATATGGTGAGCGACGAGCGAAAGGGCTGATCAGAGCTCGCGGAGGATAGCGATCAGCCGGTCGACGTCTTCGGAATCCTGATACAGCCCGAAACCAATGCGCAGTACATCGCCGCGGACATCGGTGATGACGTTCCGGCGTTCAAGTGCGACATGGAGGGCGGCGGCTTGCGGCCCTTGATAGGCAAGGAAGCGGGCATGGATCGAGTCGTTCAGCGGGTTAATCAAGGTGAGCGACGGTAGCGGGTCGGCGGCTACAAACTGGCGCTGCAATCCCGCGATATGCGCCGAAATTTTCGCGGTGGTCAGCCTCTCCTCCGCCAGCATCCGCTGCACTGCGTTGAAGCGATACAGGCCCGAGGGATCGAAGGTGCTGCCAAGGAACCGCCTGCCGTCGGGCGCATAGCCAACGCCGCCTTGCGCTGCGGCGAGATCGTCGAAAGCGGCATACCAGCCAGTGACGACAGG
>CAZSJE010000039.1:3052-15832 GCA_964606835.1 uncultured Sphingorhabdus sp. | reverse complement strand
TAAACGGTCAGGAACGCCGCCTCGACCTCCGGCGAAGGCGCATAGGCAAGCGTCACGTCACGCGCCAGAACCGTGTCTGGAACCTCCAGCCCCGCCCGCGCTGCCGCCGCTATGGTGTCGTCCCACAGGCTGGGTTCGGCCAGTGCGTCGGCCATCGCGGCCTGCGCCTCCGGCCGATCATCCTGATATTTCAGGAAATGCCGGTCCTTCAACCCCAACAGATATTCGACCGTCCTGAACTGGTCCGACTGGAAACCCGAACTTGGTCCCAGCACATGGCGAAAGCGTGTATAGTCGCTGGGCGTCATCGTTGACAGGATGTCCCAGCTCAGCGTCATCACCGCCTGTATCCGCGACACCCGCGCCAGCGCCTTATAGGCGGGGACCAGCGCATCGCTTTGCACCTGCTGTTTGGCCAGCCGCAATTCGCGGATCATCTGCTTCATCCACAGCTCCTTGGTCTGGTGGATGATGATGAAGAGCATCTCGTCATCCTCCGCCGATTGCGGATGCTGGGCGGAAAGCAGATCGTCGAGCGCGAGGTAGCGCGCATAAGTCATTTCGGTCATGTGCGATGCGATACCGTTTCAAATGAAACTAGGCCAGTAGGCTATCGAGCCATTTTTCGACGAGCCGCCCCGCCTCTTCCTTGCTGAAAGGAGCATTGCCAAGGCTCAGTTCCAGCCAAAGCCCATCGACCAGTGCGGTCAACGCTACCGCAGTCAGTCGATGGTCGCCGGGTTCGCAGGCGGCAAGCAGCGATTCCATTGCAGCGCGATAATCGCGGTAGATTTCACCGTGCAGCGCGGCGATGCGCGCATCGGTCTTGGTGAGCGCCCAGAAAGCAAGCCATGTGGCGAGCAATTCAGGGTTGGAGATCGGCGGGCTGAAGCTGGCTGTGAGGTAAGCCAGCAACCGCTCGCGGGGTTCTGGCAGCGCAGCGCCTACCGCCTTGTCTAGTGCGCGCTGCACGCGCTGGCCGGTCCAGCGATAGGCGGCGGCAATGCAATCATCGACGCCCGCAAAATAATGCCGGAGCAGCCCAGGAGAAACGCCAGCCTCGGTGCAGATCATACGCACCGTCGCCCCATTTACGCCATTTCGAGCAAGGCAGCGCGCAGTCGCCTCGACGAGGCTCTGGCGGCGCTGATCTGGCGCTTCGCGGGTGAAGGATGATCTCGAAGCTTGCATATTGTTATACAGACGTATAACAATGGCCCTGTCATGGCAAGCGTTGCGAATCATAAAGACAATTTCGATCCGCTCGACGGCTGGAGCCTGCCTGCCTGGACCTATGACGATCCGGAATTTGCCAAGCTGGAGATTGAGCGGGTTTTTCGGCCGAACTGGCAGGTGGTTTGCCATGTCTCCGATTTGGCCAATGCAGGCGATTGGCATGCGATCGATTATGTCGGCGAGAGCGTGATTGTGGTGCGCGGACAGGACGCGACCTTGCGCGCCTTTACCAATGTCTGCCGCCATCGCGGTAGCCGCCTTGTCGATGGCGCCAGCGGTTGTGCGAAGAAGCTGGTCTGCCCGTATCACGCATGGACTTATGACTTGGACGGGCGACTGACCGGCGTGCCCGACAGTGCGTCCTACCCGGCGCTCGACAGGAGCAAAGCCGGGCTAGTGCCGGTGGATATGGAAATTTGGCGCGGTTTTATATTCGTTCGGCTGGAAAGCGGCGGGCCTTCGGTTGCCGAAATGATGGCGCCTTATGAGGATCAGGTGGCGCCCTACCGGTTCGAGGAGTTGCGTGCTCTCGGTCGCGTCACGCTCCGCCCGCGCGAGGTGAACTGGAAGAATGTCGGCGACAATTATTCGGACGGCCTGCACATCCCCGTGGCACATCCCGGACTGACCCGGCTGTTCGGCAAAAGCTATGGTGTCGAGGCAGAGCCGCATGTCGACCGTATGTGGGGCGATTTGGTCGAACGGCCCTCGGCCAACTGGTCGGAACGAGCCTATCAGCGCCTGTTGCCCGACGTGCCGCATTTGCCCGAAGCCAACCAGAAGCGGTGGCTCTATTTCAAACTCTGGCCTTCGGTTGCCTTCGACATCTATCCCGACCAGGTCGATTTCATGCAATGGCTGCCCACTGGCCCCGCCAGCTGCGTCATCCGCGAGATCAGCTATTTGATCCCCGACGACCGCCGCGAAATGAAAGCTGCGCGCTACCTCAACTGGCGGATCAACCGGCAGGTGAATGCCGAGGACACGATCCTGATCACCCGTGTGCAGCAGGGCATGGCGTCGCGCAGCTTCACCATGGGGCCGCTATCGGACAAGGAAGTTTGCCTCAAAAGCTTTTGCCGCCGGATGCGGGAGCTTATCCCCGAGGCAGCCCAGGAACATCGCCCCGCACCGGGCTGGAGCCAGAAATGAAATATGACGCAGTCATCATCGGCGCGGGGCATAATGGCCTTGTCTGCGCCTTCTATCTTGCCCGTGCTGGCTTGAAAGTCCGCATTGTCGAGCGGCGCAATGTCGTCGGCGGGGCGGCGGTGACCGAGGAGTTTCACCCCGGTTTCCGCAATTCGGTCGCCAGCTACACTGTCAGCCTGCTGCAACCTAAGGTGATCGCCGACATGAAGCTGGCCGATCATGGCTACCGTGTGATTGAGCGGCCGATTTCGAACTTCCTGCCGCAGGAGGATGGCGGTTACCTCAAATTGGGCGGCGGGCTGGAGCGGACGCAGGCGGAGTTTGCTCGCTTTTCCGCGCACGACGCGAAAATCCTGCCTGAATATTATGACAGCCTTGAAGTCGTCGCCGATGTGCTGCGCGACCTTGCCATGCAATCGCCGCCCAATATAGGGGACGGGGTCAAGAGCTTGATCGACGGAGCCCTTCAGGGTCGCAAACTTGCAAGGCTGCCGATCGAGCGGCAGCGTGACGTGCTCGATCTCTTTACGAAATCGGCGCGCACGCTGCTTGACAGCTGGTTTGAAAGCGAGGCGGTGAAGGCTGCCTTCGGTTTCGACGCGGTGGTCGGCAACTATGCCAGCCCCGACACGCCCGGCAGCGCCTATGTCCTCCTCCACCATGTATTTGGCGAAGTGAATGGCAAGAAAGGCGCATGGGGCCACAGCGTCGGCGGCATGGGCGCGATCACCCAGATCATGGCCAAGGTGTGCCAACAGGCTGGCGTTGAGATCAGCCTGGAAAGCCCCGTATCGCGCGTGCTGGTCGATGGCGGCAAGGTTGCGGGCGTGCGGCTGGAGGGCGGGCAGGAGATCGTAGCGGACCGCGTCATCGCCAATGTCGGGCCGAAAATCCTCTATGAACGGATGTTCGATGAAGCCGATCTGGGGAGCGAGTTCAAACGGCGGATCAAGGGCTTCAAGGCAGGCAGTGGCACGTTCCGGATGAATGTCGCCTTGTCCGAATTGCCGCGCTTTACCTGCCTTCCCGACGCCGGTGAGCACCATCAATCAGGCATCATCATCGCGCCAACGCTCGATTATATGGACGAAGCCTTTCTCGATGCCAAACGCCATGGCTGGTCGAAACGGCCGATTGTCGAAATGCTGATCCCCTCAACTATCGACGATAGCCTTGCGCCACCTGGACAGCATGTCGCCTCGCTCTTTTGCCAGCAATTCGCACCCGACCATGACTGGGATGCCGATGAGGGCAAGGCTGCCGACACGATTATCGACACAGTCGACGCCTATGCCCCGGGGTTCCGCGCCTCAATCCTTGGGCGCCAGATCCTCTCGCCGCTTGGCCTCGAGCGCAAATTCGGCCTCGCGGGCGGCGATATCATGCATGGCAATATGAGCCTGGACCAGCTCTGGTCGGCGCGTCCGGTGCTGGGGCATGGTGCCTACAGGGGGCCATATAAGGGCCTTTACATGTGCGGCGCAGGCACGCACCCCGGCGGCGGCGTGACCGGTGCGCCGGGGCATAATTGCGCGCGCGAAGTCATTGCCGACAGCCGCTTCCTCGGCCGTTGGCGTGCTGCCTGAAACGGAAAGAGCCGGATCTTTCGACCCGGCTCCCTCCCCTCCCGTCTTTCGACGAATCGCTTTAGAAATCGCGGCTGACCTTCAGGCCGATGATCCGTGGCTTGATCAGCGTATCGTAGAAGGCACCACCGGTCGGCGTGCGGGCCGTCACTCCGGTACCGCAGACGGTTTCCAGGCACTGGACGCCAGTGTTGATTACCCCACGCGTATCGAACAGGTTGGTGACATAGGCCTCGACTGACCAGGCATCGTCCTTCATCCCGATGCTGAAATCGGCAGTGGTGTAACCGTCCAGATTACCCTTGATCCGGTTCTGCGTCACGCGCAGGTCGCTGCGCCGCTGGCTGGTCCGGTTGACCGCGAACTGGAAATGCCCGTCCCAACTGCCCAGTGGGAATTCGTAACGGATCAGCCCATTGCCCTTGAACTTGGGTGTCACCGGCAGCCGCGACCCGGCCGGAGCAAGGAGAGCATTGCCCGCTGTGGTGCAATCGAAGGTTGCATTGGCAATACGACAGAAATTGCGGCGAATCTCTGCGTCATTATAGCTGAACCCGGTGCTAAAGCTCAGTCCGCCCGCCCGATAACCGATCTCCGCCTCGATCCCGCGAATCCGTGCGATCCCGGCGTTGCGGATTTCGGTCAGGCCGTTTGCACCCAGGAAGGACAGCTGGATATTGTTCCAATCCTCCTGATAGATCGCACCGTTGACGCGCAAGCCGTTCGATCCCAGTTTCCAGCCAATCTCATAATTGTCGAGCTGGTCGGGGCCATATGGCGGCAATGTGCCGCGCCGGTTGATCCCGCCAGGGCGGAACCCGCGCGACCAGGTGGCGTAAATGAGCGCATCGTCGTTGAACTTATAGGTTGCGTTAACCTTGAAGATCGCATCGGTGTCTGACGTCGATTTGTTCACATTGGTGCACGGCGCACCGTTCAGGATCGGCTGGGCAAAGGTCCCCGTCGGGTTGTTACGGAACGTCTGGCCATTTGTCGTGATGCATTGCGCGACCCCCGTGTTACCCGAATAGCCGCGGGCAAAGCCGAAAAAGCCGAACAGCGAATTGTCGAACTTGTAAAGCCGCGCCCCGCCGGTCAGTGTCAGCTTGTCGGTGACGTCGAACGACAGCTCACCAAAGGCCGCATAATCGCGGTCGATGCGCTGCTGCTTGGTCAGCCAGATATTGCTGTCGGTGCCGGGAACGGTGATCGCGTCGGCAATATTGTTGATGATGTAATTCTGCTCGATATTGTGGCTCTGCCGCTGCCAGAACAGCCCGCCAATGAAGCGGAGCGGCGCATCGACAGGCGACGAGACACGGAATTCGGCAAAACTTTTGCGATAGCGGTCGATGCCCTGAATATATTGGGTCGGATCGACCAGATTGCCGGCATTGTCGTACCAATAGGCCCCATAACCGTTCAGTGCGTCGTAGAAATAGCTATAGTCCGAATAGTCGCTGGCCGTTTCGGTCTTGCGGCGCAAATGGCCGCCGGTCAGCGTCAGGTCCCAATTGCCAAGCTTGCCCTCAATGGTCAGCGCGCCTTGAATCCATTTGTCGCGGCTTCCTTCGGCCTCATATTGCACCGTTTGCAGCCCGCCATTGGTCTGCCCAGAACGTTCGCGTGAGAAGCTGCCATCGGCATTCTGGATCTGGCCCATCACCATCGGGCGGACGGTCCAATTGTCGTCCAGATCGATGCCCAGCGCCAGACGCGCGCCATAGGTCTCGACGTCATTATAATCCTTTTCGACAAAGGCGGTATTGTTGCGGACGATTCCGGAACTTCTGTAGCGGCGACTGCCCGCAATATTGTCGATATAGCCGCCATCGCGCCGGTACCAGCCGACCAGGCGGGCCGCAGCGGTCTGGCCCAAGGGCACGTTGACGAAGCCTTCGGCGACACCGCCAAAATCGCCCTTTGAGATAGAGTTGATCTCAAGCCCGCCCGAGCCGTAGAAACCGGTGGTATCGGGCTTGTTGGTAACGAGCTTTAGCGTACCTGCCATCGAGCTTGCACCGTACAGCGTGCCCTGCGGTCCGGCGAGCGCCTCGACGCGGGCGAGGTCGTACGCATGCAGATCGAGTGCGCCCTGAATGGTCGTAATCGGCATCTCGTCCAGATAGGTGCCGACCGTGGGCAGCGAGGCCGAGTGGTTGGCATTTTCGCCCGACGCCACGCCGCGGAAATAGACCTGTGCGAAACCGGGTCCACCCTGCTGGATGGTTACCGAAGGCAGGAATTTAACCGCATCCTGCAAATCATTGACCTGCAACTGGTCGAGCGCCTCGGTGCCGAGAGCGGTGACGGCCGCTGGCACATCCTGCAAATTCTGTTCGCGCTTATTGGCAGTGACGATGATCCCCTGATCCTCATCAGCAGCCCCATCGGCCTCTTGCGCCATGGCAGGCATGGCCAGCGCCAGTGCGGATGACGCAAGCAGCAAGGCGACGGTTTTATGGGTAAAATGGTTGTGCCGGTTGGCAGACATTATCGATCTCCCTCTAATCGAACCCTTATTGACTCACAGTCGGTGGCGGCTTGCAATCTATTTTCTGTTAATGCCGTTGCGGCGCAACATTTTGTCGGCTGGCTGTGGCTTGGGAGTCACAATCTGCGGTAAATCCTAACCCAACTCTGAAGGGTGGCGCAGGTTGACGGCACGCATTTACTAACCCCGTTCGCCCTGAGGAGCGGCTGAGCGCAGGCGAAGACGCTTCTCGAAGGGCCTCAGCGCAAGGGTGCTTCGAGACGGGCCTTCGCTGCGTTCAGTCCCTCCTCAGCACGAACGGAAACGGGTCAGCGCAATGTCATCACGCCCTACACGCCCGGATACCGCTCCCAAAGCCCGCCCAGCGCTTCTTTCAATGGACCCAGCCATGCCTCATAGGGCCGCCATTGCTCCATTCCATCGCGGTTGATGGGGCGGCGGACCTGTTCGCTCGATGCGGTGCGCACCGCTCGCGTGTTGCGATGAAATTCGAGGCAGGCTTCCTCGAACGGCAGGTCCAGATGCGCCAATAGCGCCCGCACTTCATTCTCCGGATCGTCGACCAGCGCTTCGTGGATCACCCGGTAAATCCGCCCCGGCAGCACCGCATCGAAATGCGCCATCGCGCGGACATAATCGGCATAATAATGCCCCATATCGGTCAGATCATAGCTGAACGCCTGTCCCTTGGCGAAATGCTGGCGGAAATTGGAGAAACAGCAATCGAGCGGATGCCGCCGCGCGTCGATGATCTTTGCCTTTGGCAGGATCAGGTGGATCAGCCCGATGTAAATCCAGTTGTTGGGCAGTTTGTCTATGAATAGCGGTTTGTCGGTCTTGCGCTGGATACGCGTGCGCTCGATAAATTCCGCGCCAAGCTCTGCGAGCCGCTCTGCCGGCATATCGGCAATGGCCTCCACCCAACCCGCTGGCCCACCCCCGCGCCCCTCGCGCATGGCGATGGCAGGCATATCGGGCAGTTCCATCGTCCCCTCGATTGCCGAATGGCTGGCCAGGATTTGCTCGACCAGCGTCGATCCGGCGCGGGGCATGCCCAGGATGAAGATCGGATCGGGCGCGTCATGGCCTTGGCCAGAGCGGCCATCGATGAAGTCCGGCGTGAACCGCGCGATCACCCGGTCGACATGGTCGCGTGCGGTGGCCGGATCATAGTCCAGGCTCTCGCGCCGCAAGGCATTGGCTGCCGCATAATGGTCGAAAGCGCGTTCGGGCTGCCTGGCATCGTCGAATGCCTTGCCCAGGGCGAAATCGAGATGGAAACGGTCTTCGTCGGACAGTCCCGGTGTCGTCAGCGCCGCCTGCATCGCGGTCAGATCGGCTTCGTCGAACTTCACTGTTTTCAAATTGGCAAGGCTCCACCACACCTCGCCCAGCGTCGGTTCGATGTCGAGCGCAGTGCGATAAGCGGATATGCTATCGTCGAGCCGCCCGACGGTTTTGAGCAAATGCCCTTGGCTCATCCACAGCTTGGCATGGCCGGGGAAACGCTGGGTCAGCTCGTCATACAGCGTGAGCGCCTCGTCATAATCGCCGATGCGCCCCAGCGCCGCAGCCTTCAGGTTGCGGCTGGCGACATCCTCGCTTTCGACCGCCAGCACCGCGTCAAGCGTGGCCACGGCCTCCTCGAAACGGTTCTGCCGGTAGAGGATATTGGCAAGGTTCGAGCGCGCGACGATGAAATTAGGGGCCAGTTCCAGCGCACGGCGAAGCAAGCTTTCGCTATCCTTATAGCGACCAATCCGGGCGGCCAACTGCGCCATCAGCCGGATTGCGGCTACGTCCAGCGGATCGCGCTTCAGGTGCGCGCGCAGGATCGGCTCGGCCTCGTGCAGCCGGTCCTCGTTGATCGCCAGCGCCGCCTCGATCAGCGCCGGGTTGCGGATCGCGCGGTCGAGATAGCTTTGTGCCTGATTGCTCATTGCCTTCGCCTATCAGCCGATTTGGCCATCGGCAACGCGCAGCCGCATTGCATCGGGGCCAGCTGCGTCGAACAGGCTGGCCTCGGTTCCGGTCATCCACACCTGGCTTCCGGTTTCGTGCAACCGCTCGAACAAGGCAGCGCGACGGTCGGGGTCGAGATGGGCCGCAACCTCATCGAGCAAAAGGATCGGGGGTGTTCCGCGCATTCGCTTGACCAGCGCGGCATGGGCGAGGATCAGCGAAAGGAGCAACGCCTTTTGCTCGCCGGTCGAACAATGCGCGGCGGGCTGGCAGTGTCCGGCATGGGCTACCGACAGATCGGCGCGGTGGGGGCCGATCAGTGTGCGGCCGGCGGCGCGCTCGCGGGCGCGGTTGGCCCGAAGCGCTTGCGGGTCGATTGCGCTGTCGCCTTCCAGCCCAAGCAGCGGCCTGGCAAAGGGAGAGGGCGGCATCGCGGCGATCTCAGCAGACAATTGGTCGATCATCTGCGCCCGCGCCGCGTTGATCGCGCTGCCATGCTCGGCCAGCCGCGCCTCGATGGCGTCGAACCACGCGGCGTCCCTTTGCCCGTCGGCCAGCATGCGGTTGCGTTGCTTCAGGGCATTTTCGTAGCGGTTGCTGTGCATTGCGTGGGCGGGATCGACCGCAAGCACCAGCCGGTCGAGGAAGCGGCGGCGCGGTCCTGCGCCATCGGCAAACATCCGGTCCATCGCCGGGGTCAGCCAGAGGATGGCGAACCATTGTGCCAGATCGTTGATCGCGGCGGACGCGCCGTTGATATGCACCTGTCGGCGCGTGGGGGTTACGGGGAGCACGGCGGTGCCGAACTGGCTACCGTCGGCTTCCGCCGCCACGGCAAAACCACCCGCGCCGCCCTTGCGCACCATATCGGCCAGCGCCGCGCGCCTTAGGCCGCGCCCGGGGACCAGTAGCGACACCGCCTCCAAGATGTTGGTCTTGCCCGCGCCATTGGGGCCGTGAAGCACAATGAAGCGCGCCGAGGGGCGAAGGCCGATCGCGGCATGATTGCGAAAGTCGCCAAGTTCCAGCCGCTCGATCATCCGCGCACGCCTATCCGAGCAGTGGGGCACGTCAAGGCCTTGCTGGGCGAAATGGCGATTCTCACTAATTGGTGTAATTTCCCAATATTCAGGATTGTAAAATGATATATGAGTCGTCGATTCTATATCAAATATCTGAATTATAACAGATAATAAAAACTGGCACGCACTGTGCTTATGTATCGACATACCGGAAATGGTTCCGGAGCATGAGCAAAGATAAGGAAATTAGACATGACCACCACGACCCGCACCCACTTCACCGCCCTGTTCGCAGCCGTTGTTTGCGCCTTCCTGACCGTCGGCACCAGCGTCGCTCCGGCAGTATCGCCCGTCACCACCTATCTCGCCTGATAAAGGACCCTGATCATGAACGCCTCCATTAACGCCCGCATCACGGCCGCCATCGCTGCCCTAGCTTGTGCCATCTTCACCATCGGTTTCAGCGTCGCCCCCGCCGTTGCCCCGATTTCGGGACTGGTCGCATGACACTCCGTCCCGGTGAATCGCCCAAATTTGATATTCAACCCATTGAAGGAAAGAAGAAATCGATGAACAAGCTGCAACTCAACCGCGCCAACAAGAAAATCCTCGGCGTGTGCGCAGGGCTGTCCGATTGGAGCGGCATCGATACGACCGTGATCCGTATTGCCTTCGTGTTGACGACGCTCGTCGGCTTCGGTTCGCCAATCCTGATCTATGTCGCCCTTGGCCTGATCCTCGATTAAGCCAATCCGCTTTGGTGCCATCCTCTAGCAATAGTTGTAAAAGCTGCTATCGGTTTCGCCTAGGTCGCGATTTAGAGGTGTCGGATGGCGGCAAATGGGTTTGGCGATGGGATGTACAACCATCGTCGGTTTAACCGCGGCGACGTTCATATCGTCGCCCAGATCAGGGAAAAGGGCTATGGCCATCATCAGGCCAAACTGTCCGACCTGTCGCGCGCGGGTTGCCGGGTCAATACGCCGATGTATTTGAACCCGGAAAACCCGGTTTACATCACCATTCCCGAATTTTCGGCGCTCGAAGCGCGGATTGTATGGCATGTTGGCGATGAATATGGCTGCGAATTTGCCAGCGAGTTGCATGAGGCCATTTTCGACCACATCATCGCGCGCCACCCTGCTGCCTTGCGCCGATAGTGCGCTTTCCAAAGGACCGTGTTTACCGCCAACCGCGGCTTGGCTTTTTTCGCCGAGTTGCCATTGCGCTGTTGCTGGGCGCGATGATCGTGTCCGCCTGGCTTTATGGCCGATTGATGAACGCCCGAGAGCCGGTGCCGGTCGCCGGGTATAAACTCTACGTCACCGACGGCGACAGTTTTGCGATTGGGCCAAGACGACTCAGGCTCGACGGCATCGATGCGCCTGAATTTCGCCAGCTGTGCAGCGATGCAGATGGCCGCGACTGGCCCTGCGGCCGCACCGCGCGGGCGGCGCTGGAGATATTGCTGACCCAGCCCGGCCTTGCCTGCGAGGCCGAGGCGAGCGACCGCTACGCCCGTTCGCTTGCTAGCTGCCACAACGCCGGCAACGCAGACATAGCTGCCTCTATGGTCTCGCAAGGCATGGCGCTCAGCAGCGAGTTTAAAGGCATGCGCAGCTTTGGCGATGAAGAGGATGCTGCGAAGCGTGCCAAGCGAGGGTTATGGCAGGGCAGGTTCGAACACCCCGCAGATTATCGCGCGGCTCAGGCGGCCTTGCGCACGAATACCGTCCCCGCCGAATAGCCCGCCCCGAAAGAGCAAATCAGCCCGGTATCGCCTGCCGCCAAATCCTCTGAGTGGCAGTGGAAGGCAATGATCGAACCCGCGCTTGACGTGTTGGCGTAGGTATCGAGCACCGTCGGGCTTTCATCTTCGCTTGCCTCATGCCCCAGCACGCGCTGTGCGATCAGCCGGTTCATGCCGGTGTTGGCCTGGTGCAGCCATAGCCGCCGCAGTTCCTCGCCTTTCAGGCCAAGATCAGCGGCATGATCGACGATCATCTGCGCGACCATTGGTACGACTTCCTTGAACACCTTGCGCCCCTCCTGCACGAACAGCTTGTCGGTGCTCGGACCACTCTGATCAACAGGGCCTTTGCCCTCGGCACGGTTGAGGAAGCCGAAATTGTTGCGGATATTGTTCGAATATTGCGTTTTCAGTCGGGTGCCGAGGATTCCCCAATGTTGCGCCGGGGCCACGTCGATCGCTTCGACAAGGATTGCGGTTGCGACATCACCAAAGATGAAGTGGCTGTCGCGGTCGCGCCAGTTCAAATGGCCCGACGTGATCTCCGGATTGACCACCAGGACCGACCGCGCATTGCCTGCCCGGATATAGTCGGCAGCGGTCTGAATACCGAAAGTAGCCGACGAACAGGCGACATTCATGTCGAAGCCAAAGCCACGCTCCATGCCCAATTCGTGCTGGATCTCGACCGCCATCGCGGGATAGGCGCGTTGCATGTTGGAGGCGGCGCACAGCACGGCATCAACATCGGCAATGTCACGTCCTGCGCGGTCCAGCGCATCGCGGCAGGCGGCGACGCCGATTTCGGCCATTAACGAGATTTCATCGTTGTCACGCTCGGCATAACGCGGCTCCATGATTGCCGGGTCGACGATTGCGCTTTTGTCCATAACGTGGCGCGATTTGATGCCGCTTGCCTTCTCGACAAATTCGACCGAGCTTGGCTGCAGCGGCTCGGCATCAGGATTGGCAGCATTGTAAAGCTCGACATAGGCGTTGAAGCTGGCAACCAGCTCTTCATTGCTAATGATATCACTGGGGGTGAAAAGCCCGGTCGCGGAAATGACCGGGGTAAACGCATTTGTCATGGCAATCCCGCTTTGTCTATTTGTTGGCAGCGACCTAGCGCCCCCCAATACGGGAAACAAGCCAATTGCATTTGGGTGTAACGCCGTCCAAGGTTTCACCTAAGGAGCAGGAGAGCATTAGCCCTATGGCGCTGGAAACACGCAAGCCCAGCCTGGTGTCGCGCGGGGTGCGCGCTCTGATCATGTGGCTTTACCGGCGCTATGGTTGGACCGCGAAGGGCGAGATTCCAGAGCCGCGCCGCTGTGTAATCATTGCCGCACCGCACACCTCCAACTGGGATTTCGTCTATTATATTGGCCTGACCCAGACGCTTGGGATCATGCCGCATTTCATGGCGAAAACCTCGCTGTTTCGCTGGCCGATGCGCAACTTCATGCTCGATATGGGTGGCGTGCCGGTCGACCGCCAAAAGGGCGGCAATTATGTTGATGCCATGATTGCCGAGTTTGCCCAGCGTGACGAGTTTATGCTGACGATCGCGCCCGAAGG
>CAZSJE010000039.1:0-2952 GCA_964606835.1 uncultured Sphingorhabdus sp. | reverse complement strand
TGGGCGTTCGGCATGGTGGTGCTGGCATGGGCCAGTTGGCTGCAGATCAATGGGCAGGGGCGGCGCGCCGATATATTGCTGGGGCTGACCACGCTTTGGGGCTTGCGGCTTGCCTGGCACCTTTACACACGCTGGCGTGCGCATGGAGAAGACCCGCGTTACAAGAAGATCATGGCCGCGACGATCGAGGCCAAGGGCTGGAGTTGGAACAAGACCGCATTGCTCGCGGTGTTCCTGACACAGGCGCCCTTGCTGTTCATCACTTGCCTGCCCGCGCAGATCGGCATCTGGGCAAGCGAAAGCGGCGGGCCGATCATGGGGCCGGTGGCCTGGCTTGGCGTCGCCGTTGCGCTCACCGGCATCGCCTTCGAAACCATTGGAGACGCACAATTAAAAGCCTTTCGCGCCAACCCGGCCAACAAGGGGCGTGTCCTCGACAGCGGTCTGTGGCGCTACACCCGTCATCCCAATTATTTTGGCGATGCCTGCACTTGGTGGGGGCTTTGGCTGATCGCGGCGGAAACCGGTCCGTGGGGCTGGGCAAGCATCGTTGGGCCGCTGTTCCTGACCTTCACGCTTACACGCTGGTCGGGCAAGCCAATGCTGGAACGCGGCCTGAAAAAATCCCGACCTGATTATGCCGCCTATGTCGAGCGAACTTCGGGATTTTTTCCCTGGCCGCCCAAATAGACCCTGCTCCGGGCCCTAAGCCTAACTCCTGCATTTACTTGTCCGGTCAATGGGAGGATATTGTCCTCTCCAGGAGTAAGGAGAAAAACCATGCAGGTCGTTGATGATCATGTCGAGGTTACCGAGGAAGAAGCCAGCGGCGGCGTGAAACAGCAAGGCGTTCGCTACGTCCTTGCCATCTCGCTGTTCCTTGCGATTGCGGCGCTTTCGCTGATGTGGATCATTCCCGCAGTTACCAATTGACTTACCCACAGAGAATTTAAGCTTTAGAGAAAAATAACCGCTTCGGTATCGTGAATCTGTAACCAGCGCGGCCCCAAACATTTCCGCATGACATCGCGGATCAGAACCAGGCGGGAGGTGTTGGCCTTCACCGCTCTCATCACGCTTTTTGCCGTGCTGATCCCCCCTGCCATCATTGCTGCCGTTTTCCAGCTGGCACCCCAACATCAGGTCCCGGCGTTCATCAGGCAGTGGCTGATGATTGCCGGCCTGATCCCGTTATTCCTGACCCCGCCCATCGCCTATTCGATCCTGGAGCTGATCCGCGTCCAGGCGGAGACGATCAGCCGAGTCGATGCACGCATCAAGTTCGATACGATGACGGGCGTTTTCAATCGCAACCATTTCATCGACACGATCCGCGCCAGCCGCAGTAATGGTCCGATGATGATCGTCGACGCGGATCATTTCAAGGTGATCAACGACACGCACGGCCATGCCGTGGGGGACGAGGCGCTGTGCATATTGGCCAATGCCATTGAGAAATGCGTGGGCGATGACGGCACGGTCGGGCGGCTGGGCGGTGAGGAGTTCGGCATCTTCATGCCCGGCAAGACCAAGGCAGAGGGGCATGCCAAGGCTGAAGCGATTTGCGCCGCAATCCGCACATTGCGGCCGTTGATCGCGGGCAAGGACATCCGCCTCTCGGTCAGCATCGGCTGCAGCTATCACCGCGCGACCAAAGTGATCGGCCATTCGATGAAGGAAGCCGACGACCGGCTGTACCGCGCCAAGGCGGACGGTCGCGACCGCGCGGTTACCGCCTCCGCCGCGCCCAAATCCGCTGCGCTCAAAAAAGCCTGAATTCAGCCAAGCGCCGCAAAGGCCCCGGCTAGGCCCAGTAGGGAGCGGCGGCTGGCATGGGGTCATTTGGCCTTACAGCGTGCTCGATTGTCAAGCTGCTTGCCCAAAGGTTCCGCTAAAGTTTCACCTGTAGCGTTTTTCTCCGCGCTCGTTCCGCTGTTCCGGATCGAGATACATGCACATATCTGCAAACTCCCGATCGGTCAGTTGTTTCCCGTTGCGATCCATCTTTTCGCAGGCGGCCCTGCCGCGATCCAACTGAGCGACAAATTCCTCATCTGCGATTTGCGCGTCGCTCTTCACGCGCCGCTGTTCGTTCAGGAAATCGGGTAGCTCGCCATCCGCCACCTCGGCCAGGATCAGCTCATCCTCAAACGTCTCGGTCCCAAGCAATTCCTCCGGTGGTGCAGGCAGTTGCGGCTCCAGCGCGCGCAGCCCGGCCTCCAACGTAAGGGGCGCTGCATCGGTTGAGTGCTGCGCCAGCTGCGCGGCGCGGCCATAGCGTTCGGGTTTCAGGTTGCTGAGCAGGAAACGCAGCAGCCGGTCGTTATAAACCATTTTGGTACAAATGACATTGCCATATTCATCGAACACATTATGCTCGGTGCCCTCGATTGCGCGTTCGAAAGCGATATCCTCCAGCACCGATCCGGCATGCTGCCGCGCCGCATCCCATGCGTGGGAAAAGGCCCCGCCATCCGCCGAACGCCGCAGCCGGTTGGCACTTTGCGGCGTCATGCCAACCGCCTTTGCCGCGAGCCGGACGATGCCGGTATCGGCCAATTCCTCAATAAACCGACGCTGCTTCTCCTCTGTCCAGCCGTCATAGCGCGGGCGACGGCGAACGGGGACCCAGCGATAATCGGCGGGGTCGTAGGTTTCGGGCGTGTCGGGGGTGATCATGGGTGAGTCGTCATTGCCATCTTCGGATTGCGCAATGAGGACGCCAATTGGCTCGGCGGTGAAGGCTTCGGAGTGGGGTGTCTTGCTCATGCCCAACAATAACCTATATGGTTCATTGTGTCAAGCGCTGTTTTGGTATTGTTCCCTTTTCTGCTCTCGCACGACATCGCACCGCACCTGAAATACGGTCAAAGCTGTCATAGCCCCGCAGGCCCATGGTCGGGTCCGGCGTCGATCCAGCCCGCAACCCGCGCGACCAATATGACCGCGAGG
>CAZSJE010000038.1:2076-16142 GCA_964606835.1 uncultured Sphingorhabdus sp. | reverse complement strand
TTCTTGCCAAGGAATCGCCAAAGCGTGGAGCCACGCGGCGGCACGGCTTCCAGTTGCCGCTGAATGTCGGCGAGTTTTGCGGCCGCTGCGCGCTGGCCCGGGTCGGGTTTCAATTCGCCTGCCGCAATCAGCACGTCATAGGCGGCCAGACTCCCGGTCATTTCTTGTCTTGGGAAGCCTTGCGGATCGTCCCCGAAAAAGCGGCGACGATATGCCCGTCATCCGGCCCCTGCACCACCATGCCGCGCAGGAAGATCAATCGCCCGGTCTCGCGCACCTGCTCGACGACGGCGTCCATTGGCTCGTCGATCCGCCCGCCGCCGACAAATTGCGTGTTGAGGTCGAGTGTCACCGAAAAACCGGCGTTCAATGAGCCGAACTGGTGGGACGCAGCGAAGAATGCAACGTCGATCAGCGCCAGCGTCACTGCGCCGTGGACATTGTTCCCCAAATTGCTGTGCTTGCGCACCGGGTGCATCCGCACCCTCGCGCGCGGGCGGCCATCGTCAGTTGGCCCCTCCATCCGCACCGACAGCGGCTCAATATAAGCATTGAACCGGCTCTTGTCGGTCAGGTTCCAGCTGAGCCAGCCATCGCCTTCGGCCTCGGCGTCAAAATTCTGGACGGGCTTCTCAATGCCATCGTTCATGATTTGGCGGTCAAATTGCCCGCTCCGCGACCATCTTCTTTGTTTCGGCAATCGCCTTGGCCGGGTTCAGTCCCTTGGGGCAGGCATTGGCGCAGTTCATGATGGTATGGCAGCGATAGAGGCGGAACGGGTCCTCCAGATCGTCGAGCCGCTCGCCGGTCATTTCGTCGCGGCTGTCGGCGAGCCAGCGATAGGCTTGCAGCAGGATGGCGGGGCCAAGGAACTTGTCGCTGTTCCACCAATAGGAGGGGCAGCTGGTCGAGCAGCAGGCGCACAGGATACATTCGTAAAGCCCGTCGAGCTTGGCCCGATCCTCCGGCGATTGCAGCCGCTCCTTGCCCGAAGGCGTTGGCGTAACTGTCTGCAACCAGGGTTTGATCGAGGCATATTGCGCATAGAAATGCTTGAAGTCGGGGACCAGGTCCTTGATCACTTCCATATGCGGCAGCGGGGTGATGGTGACTTCGCTTTTGCAATCCTCGATCGCGGTGGTGCAGGCTAGGCCGTTCTTGCCGTCGATATTCATCGAGCAGGAACCGCAAATCCCTTCGCGGCAGGACCGGCGGAAGGTAAGGCTGCTGTCCTGCTCCGACTTCATCTTGATCAGCGCATCGAGCACCATCGGGCCGCAAGTCTCGGTATCGACCTCGAACGTGTCGTAACGCGGATTCTCCCCGCTGTCGGGATCGTAGCGATAGACCTTGAACTTGCGCACCTTTCCGCTCGTCGCGGCGGCATGCGCCTTGCCCTTTTGGACCTTGCTGTTCTTGGGCAGGAAAAAGTCGGCCATGTTCGGGTATCCGTGAAAGCGTGTTGAGCCGTTGCCCTAACCAAGCGGCGGAACCGGTGCAATTGCAATTTTGGCGGTTCGGGATCAGCTGCGCGGCATCAATCCACGCCGGATCAGACTTTCGGCAACAATGGTCTCGATCAGGTCTTCCTGCGCCCAGCCCATCAGCACGGCGGAGCGGCCATAGACCTTTTGCGACCATAAATTGCACTGCAGATTGACCTCGAGCAGGTTGATCTCGCCCGTTGCCTCATTGAAGCGGAACTCGAAGCGGCCGAAATCGAACGGGCGGAAGATCTCGGCGAGCGTCACCGTCATCGCTTTGATCTTCTCCCACGCGGCTTCACCTTCGAATGGCACTAGGGTATATTTATGCTCCCGCTCGACCAGATCGCGCTTCTCGGCATTGGTGCGCAGGTGCGACGGATCGAACTGCTTGAACAGCATCGGCGGCATCACGAAAGGCGCGCCGTCCTTGAAAATCACCGGGACCTCGACATCGCTGCCGTTCATGAAGGGCTCGACAATGACGTCATGGCCCTCGGCGTGGATTGCCAGCACCGCAGCTTTCACACCCTCCCAGTCATGCGCGTCGCCAATGCCCCAACTGGCCGAACTATTATTGGGCTTGATGACGAAGCGATCGCCCTTGGGGCAGCGCGATTCTTCCACTGGCGCACCGGCGCGATAGACCGCCCAGTCGCAGGTCGGCACACCCCGCGCCACGCCTTCCAGCTTGGTCAGATGCTTGTCATCGCCCAGCCCGCGCAGGATCGGGTTCGCGCCCAGATAGGGCACGCCCAGCCGCTCGCACAACAGCGGGCACAGCATCTCCGAATTGAAAAAGCCGCCACGATTCAGCATCGGCCAGACGAAATCGACTTGCGGGTCGGTGAACAGCACATCATATCTGTTTGCGACCACCAGTTTGTCGAACAGCCCCGTCAGAATCGTTTTCATCTCATAATGATAGGGCGAATGGTTGCCGTCCTGGCTGTCGAGGCTGCCGTCGCCAAGCGCGTGCTTGGCGATGAAGAGGATGCGCAGATTCTTGCGCGCGTCGGCGGTCAGGCGGGTAGGCTGGGTCATGGCTGGTTGCCCTAAAGTCATTCGCCCATTTTCGCAATTTCCTAATTGATGACGGGACTCTATAGCACGCGGCCATGACAACAGCCGAAGGACCCGCTCTTGGCCTTTGACCATGGTTCGCCGCTGGTGCAGGCGATGACGCAGGGCGGCGATGCGCGCATCCAGCTCGACCCGGAAACCCGCGTGAACCGCTATAGCAGCGCGCCCTATCCGCGCGACGTGCTGGCGCTGGCCTCGTCGACTGCGAACGATCTGAGTGCCGATGCGGCCGCCTATTTGTCGGCGACCTTTGGCGATGACAGCGAACGTTTGAATGACGGCGCTAGTTACTCAGCGTTCCTCGACGATTGCCGTAGTTCGATCCGCGCCTCTTACCGGCTTCCCCAAGGCACCGACATTTTCTTCGCACCATCGGGCACCGATCTCGAATATGTCGCGCTGTTCGCGGCGGCAGGAAAGGCCGAGGCGGGGATATCCAATCTGCTGCTTGGCGCGGATGAGGTAGGCTCCGGCTGCATCCACAGCGCGGCTGGCCGATATTTTGCCAACGAGACGGCCTTGGATGTCAGCGTCGAACCAGGCCAGCCGGTCGAAGGTATGGCGCACATCGAAATGGGCGACTTTCCTGTCCGGGATGCACTGGGCACCGCCTTTGACGGTCCAGCCATAGCAGCGCAGATGTGGCCGAAAATTGCCGATGCGCTTTCCAGAGGCCTGCATCCGCTGGTGCATGTTGTGCATGGCTCGAAAACCGGGCTGGTACTGCCCCATCTCGATGCCATCGACGCGCTGGTTGACCGTTTCGGTGACAAGATCAGCTTCGTGGTCGATGCCTGCCAGGCGCGGATCACCACGCCCGCGATCCACGCCTATCTGGCGCGCAATATCATCGTCTTCCTGACCGGTTCCAAATTTATGGGTGGCCCGCCGTTCAGCGGTTTTGCGCTGTTGGCACCGGGGATGGCAGCAGCGGCTGCGCCCTTGCCTGCTGGTGCCGCAAATATTTTTCGCAGAGCAGAAGTCCCTGCTGGCTGGGCAAACCGCGAAGCGCTGGACAACAGCGGCAATGCGGGGCTT
Organism: uncultured Sphingorhabdus sp.; assembly: GCA_964606835.1. Lineage (GTDB taxonomy): Bacteria > Pseudomonadota > Alphaproteobacteria > Sphingomonadales > Sphingomonadaceae > Sphingorhabdus_B. Next base: position 12,537 of record CAZSJE010000038.1, on the reverse strand, counting down.
GCGCTCCGGCTGGCCGCTTCGCTGTTCGAACTGGAGCGGTTCCAGAGGTTGTCGATTGCCGATGTCAGCCGGGTCGTTGGCGCTTTCACGGCTGCTACCGACCGGCTGGCAGCTGCGCTCAATGTCCGTAAGGTCGGCTCTGCTGCGCCAAGCGAGGCGGACGAACCGCTGGAACACCCCATCGAGATGCAGACCTTGGTCACCCTCGACCTGTGCCATTCCGCCGAGGGCGGCCAACTCCGCACACTTGATTTCGACGACGCGACGAAAATCCATAAGGCATTGATCGGCAAGCATGTGCGGCTGGGACAGCCAGTGAAATGCGTGAAGCTGACCGATGGTCGCTGGGGCGCGACTTTGCGTGTCGGGATTTCTATGCCGCAACTGGTTGGGCTTGCCGGGGAGACCGATGCTGAAATCGAGGCGCGGCTGGCCGACATGACGGCACAGATCGAAGCGCTGCTGGCAGAACTGCTCTAGGCCGCGCGCAAGCGTCCAAGGAAGGCCTGGCTCGAATCGCGCAGCATCTGCGCCTGCGCCTCCAGTCCAGTCATTACCTGATGCATCTCGTCGGCAAGGTCGCCGACCTGTTTGGCGACGCTATGTACTTCCGCGCTATAGTGGCTGACCTCTTCGGCATCATGCGCGGCGTTTTCGGCATTGCCGGTGATGTCGCGCGTGGCCGCCTGCTGCTGCGAAATGGCTGCGGCGATGTTGCTCGCGCCCTGCTGCACTTTGCCCATTTTGTCGGCAACCGAGCCGACGGTTGTAGCGGCATCGTGCATCTGGTTCTGGATCGCGCCGACCGTATCGGTGACCGAACCGATCGCACCTTGCGCCTGGTTGGCAAGGCTTTTGACTTCCTGCGCGACGACGGCAAAGCCTCGACCCGCCTCGCCAGCACGCGCGGCTTCTATGGTGGCATTGAGCGCCAGCAAATTGGTCTTGCCCGCGACATCCTGGATCATCGCGGCGATCTCGCTCACCTTTGCAGCGTCCTTGGCCAGTGTGACAATGGCCGAACTCCCGTCTCGGCTGATCTGCGACGCGGCATCGGAAGCTGCGACCTGTTCGCGCACTTGTTCGGAAATGGCATCGCTTGATGCCTCCAGCTGGCGTGCGGCGGCTGCCACAGCCTGAATGGCGTCGCTCATCCCGGATGCCATTGCCGTCATGGCGTCGGAACGCTGAAGCGTCTGTGCGCCGATGGTGGCGAGCTGCTGTGCGGTTTCGCCCACGGCAGCGACGGCCGAACCGACCGCATCGGCGGTAATATGCACCGATTTCTCGAACTCGCGCGCCAGTTGCTCCATCGCATCGCGGCGTTCCATCTCGGCCTGCTGACGGGCTTCGGCTCTCGCTTCGGATGCTTTGCGCCGTTCATCCTCCAATGCCTCGATTCGGGCCTGCTCGGCCTCATAAAAGTCTGCGCGGGCATGGGCGAATGCATGCGCATCATTGATCGAACGGAGGAAGGATTTCCATTGCAGCATTGCGATGCGGTTCAACGAATAACCGAACAGGATGATCGCGCCATAATAATACCAGGGCATCGGGTGGCCGGACAGCAACGGCGCGACGGCGCCGCCGATCGTCATTGGCACGACCCAACCGAGCATGGCAGCGGGCATGCACAAAAATGTTATTGCCCCCATGCCGATCAGGCCAAAGGCCACTGCGCCGGACATTGTGCCGCCGACAAAGCCGTCCATCACCCAAAAATCGAACAGCATCCCGTTCCAGCAGGTGGCGGCAAAGGTCACTTGGGCAATGAACAGGTTGCGGAGTATTTTAAGCCGCCGCCCGCCGGGGTCGTCTTCGCTGCAATAATCGACGATCCGCTGGTGCAGGACGAAGCTTAGCAAAGTCGCCATGATCGCGGGCGGTGTCGTGAACATCACGAAGCGCGCTTCGCCGCTGAGATAGAGCAAAATGCTGGCAATCGCGACAAAGCCGACAGCCGATATCAAAATGGCTGCCTGCGCCGTGGAAGCAGCGCGCAGTTGCGGCAGCAAAAGTTCGCGCTCGCCCACGCCGCCGCTACGCCAAAGCAGCTTCAGTTCATCCATCCAGCCAATGGTGAATGCAAACAAATCCCTCGAATGCCGCAACCCAACCTCCTGCGTTGGCATGGCTCCGATCGCCGGAATGGCGCAAAATGGTAAATGGGCGATTAACCATGACGGCGTTTCACGCAGCGGCTGGCCCATATGAAAAGGGCGGCCCCGTCCGGGACCGCCCTCTCCTTGCCTAACAGGCCGGGGCGCGTCGATCCGCAACCCCGTGCTTGTCCAATTAACGCTTCGAGAACTGGAAGCTGCGGCGGGCTTTCGCCTTGCCGTATTTCTTGCGCTCGACGGTGCGGCTGTCGCGGGTCAGGAAGCCTTCGGCCTTGACTGCGCTGCGCAGCGGCGGTTCGAACTTCGACAATGCCTGCGCAATGCCATGCTTGACAGCACCTGCCTGGCCCGAAAGCCCGCCGCCCTTGACGGTGGCGACAATGTCATATTGGCCAACGCGCTCGGTCACGGTGAAGGGCTGGTTGATCACCAGGCGCAGCGTGGGCCGTGCAAAATACACTTCCTGATCGCGGCCATTGACGGTGATCTTGCCGGTGCCGGGCTTCAGCCAGACGCGGGCAACGGCGTCCTTGCGGCGACCGGTTGCATAGGAACGGCCCTGCGCGTCGACTTCTTTCTCGCGCAAGGGTGCTGCGGGAGCAGCGACCGGCGCATCGGTGCCGAGCGTGTTCAGGTCGGCGAGTGTTTCAACGGTATCGGACATTATGCACCCACCTTGTTCTTGCGATTCATCGAGGCGATATCGAGCACCTTGGGCTGCTGCCCGTCATGCGGATGCTCGGTGCCGTTATAGAGATGCAGCGCTCGCATCTGCTGGCGACCTAGCGGGCCGCGCGGAACCATGCGCTCGACGGCCTTTTCGAGGACGCGCTCGGGGAAGCGGCCTTCCAGAACCTTGGCAGCGGTGACGCCCTTGATGCCGCCGGCATAGCCGGTGTGGCGGTAATAGACCTTGTCGCCCAGCTTCTTGCCAGTGAACTTGACCTTGTCGGCGTTGATCACGACGACATGGTCACCGCAATCGACATGCGGGGTAAAGCTCGGCTTGTGCTTGCCGCGCAGGATGTTGGCGATGATCGACGCGACGCGGCCAACAACCAGACCGTCGGCATCGATGATATGCCAATCCTTCTGGACGTCTTGCGGGCGGATCGATTTGGTAACTTTAGACAGCGTTTTCATGTTAGCTGTTCGAACCTCTTCATCCGTTAGGGGAGTATGCGCCCCCCATTTGGGGTGCCAGCGAAGGCGCGCTAATGGCGATATGCTGGCGATTCGTCAAGCGAAAGAGCGGGTTTTGAGGCGGGTAAAATAATACCCTATGCTTTTGTCTCCGCGACGACCCATTCGGCAAAAGCGGTATGCGCGGCACTGGCGGGCAAGGCGACGATGGCCGGAACCTTGTAACGGTGCAACGCCGCGATCCGAGCGATCACGGCATCGACGCGGTGGGCAGCGGTCTTGAAGATCACGGGATGTTCTTCGGTCGTGTCGGGTGCTCCCGATTGCACGGGGTCGTCCCAGCGGAAGTAGGATATAACTGGCGGCAAGCGGTTGGCGCAGGCGATCAGCCGTTCCGCCAGCAGCGTGCGGCAGGCATCATGCGCCTCCCCCGCGCTGGGAAACAGGCTGTAAACCAGCATCACCTCGCTCATGCGTCACTCCAGCCCGTTGGCGTCCCAGCCCCAGCCGATGCACCCCCCAAACGGTGGCAGCGACCAACAGTGCACCGACTGCCTGGTGCAGCACGGCAAGGACGATGTTCATGCCGGTCATTACGGTGGCAATGCCTAACAAAATCTGCACACCAAATGCTGAATGGATTGCAACACTTATCCTACGCGCCTGATTTTGCTTCAATTTGCGTGCCAGCAGCACAAGCGCCGCTACCGCAACCCAGGCCCACCAGCGGTGCAGGAAATGGATGAGTACCGGATCGTGCGTGAGGGCAAACCATGCGCCGCGCGACCAGTCGATTCCGGCTGGCCAGAAACTGCCGCCCATCAGGGGCCAGTCCTGCGTCACATAGCCCGCATCAAGCCCCGCGACCCACGCGCCGAGCAGCAGCTGGACGAAAAGGATGGTCAAAACACCGAAGCCCAGCCCGGTTAGCCGGGCAGATTGGCCATCGCTTTGCAGGTCGAGCGCCGTCCATACCAGCCCGCCCAATATGAAAAGCGCGGTCAGCAAATGCGCCGCAAGGCGGAAATGGCTGACATCGGTACGCGTTTCGAGGCCGGAAGAAACCATCCACCAGCCGATCGCCCCTTGCAGCCCGACCAGCATTACCAGCGCGAAAATACGCACGGCATAACCCGTCGGAATGCGCCGCCGCAGCAGCAACCAGAAAAAGGGCAACGCCAGCGCCAGCCCTATCACGCGTCCGAGCAACCGGTGGATCCACTCCCAGAAATAGATGAACTTGAAGTCCGCCAGCGTCATTCCGGCCGGGCCGTTGATCTGGATATATTCCGGGATCTGTTTGTAGCGCTCAAACTCGGCGATCCATTGCGCTTCATTGAGCGGCGGGATCGCGCCCATCAGCGGTTTCCATTCGGTGATCGACAGCCCCGATTCGGTCAGCCGGGTGATGCCGCCGACGACGACAATGGTAAAAACCAGCGCGGCAACGAAAAAAAGCCAGTTTGCCAGCCGGTTGCGGTGGCTTCGGCCGTTGACGCCTGTATATTCGCGATTCGCTTTCAGCATAATGCGCGGCGCTATGGTCGATTGCCGGGGCGGCGACAAGATCGGTAAAGCGCCGCCCCAGTTTACAAAAATTCACTGCAAATATCAGCGCGATACGCCGTGTTACATTTGTTTACTCACGCTGAGCTGCGAAAAATGCTAGACCGCAATTGATTGAAACGCGCTGTTGAAATTTTATGACGCGCTCTCACATTTAAATTGCGACGGAGTTTTTATGAGTGGCTTACCCCAGAGCTCGCTCTCGATGGTGTCCGGCGGACAGATGATCGATTTTGAAATGGCGGAGCTGCGACGGCTGCCATTTCAGGATGGCCTGTACCTTTGGGTCAAGGGCCAGTTGCCAGCCAAGGGCATGGATGCCCGGCTGGCTCCGCGAATCTACCATGGGCGGCCCGACTATTGGGCGATTGAGGTTGCGGCCTTTGCCGATACGGCAGCAGGCAACAATTCAACACAGCCCATCGATGATGAGGGTGAAACGCTGAATTTCGAGCGGTCGGTCCCGCTCGCTGGCATCACTGGCACCAGGGGGGTGACGGTGATTGGGGCAAACCGCAGCGCGCGGATCGATATTGATGGCGAAGCCTTTCGATAGGGTCGCACTTTGCCATCATGGGGCGGGGGCAGGCCGGGTTGCGACTTAACTGGCGCGACACCTCAACACCGGCCTGTCCCCAAACCCGGATTTGGGAACGAGTTTCGTCAAGCAGGGGTTGGGCAAATAGTTGCCCGATAATCCGGCGAAAACCGGAAACGCATCGACTATATGGGCTGTCTTCTTGTGGGAAGGCAGCCCTTTTTGTGGGCGAGGCCGAGGTGGTGGGTGGTCGGTTAGTCAACGCGCAGCCCTTCTCCTTGCTTCCCCAAGCATCGCTGCCGTCTCGTACCGGAACTTGAATATGATCACGCCCCAATTGTCCGACTCCTTGCGAAAGACGTGAATTCGCGCGTTCAAGCGCTTGCCCGGATCGCCGTAGCGCCAAGTGCATTCGACATAGGGGTAGGCGTCCTCGCACGCCCAACTCTCCGGTTTGCCGAGCTGACTTTGCGCATGGGCGACCGCGTCGGACAATGCCTGTCCGGCGTCTTCAAGAGTCTCGCCCGTATGCCAGCTACGGTCGACATAATCCTGTTCGCTATAGGGATCGAAGAAGCCATAGGTGATCGTCGCCTCCGTCGCATGGCGTGTCAGGAAAGCCGTCATGTCGCCGCCGGTGACAGCCTGCGCGAACAGACCGGCAAGTTCCTTCTTTCCGGCCATTTCTGCTCTGCGCCGCTGTTCTTCCTCGGCTTTGGTGGCCTCAGTCTCTGGCGGCGGAATAGCAAGGCTCCGGATCGGCGTAGGCGGCAGCGCGATGACGGGCATTCGGCGCAACCACTCCTTATGTTCGGCTTTGGGCAGGAAATCGACCAAGGCAACGTTCTTGCCGCGCTTGTCCGGTACCAGCTTGCCGATGAAGGTCTGCTTCCTGCATTTCCACGCATATTCGTACCAGGCAAAAGGCCCTGCCAGCCCCCGCGACTGCTCGCGGGCCTTGCAGCCTGACAGTAACTTGAACGCCTCCGCTCGGTCGGCGGGTTTCATCGTATAGAACTGCAAAGTGCCAATATGGGAGACGAGCCATTCCAGCTGGGTAGCATCACCGGCCTTCAGCGCCGCTATTGTCGCCGACACGGCGACATCGTCCGGTGGTCGGTCTGCGGCGTCGACGGGCAAGCCGACCAGCGCCGTTGTCAATATGATGGCACGTTTGATCATCCCCAAGACCCTTGGAATAGCTGGCTTACTGCATCGGGAATGGCATAGCTGCGTTTGGTTCGCAATGTTGTCGACAGTTGCCATTACCTCTTTACCTCGCCGTCGCCAGGGCCGCCATCGCTGCGACGGCACGCCCTGCCGCTGCGTTCATCTGGCAGCAAGGTTGGCGGCGACAGGCGGGATGGAGCAGGGGCCGACTTCAGAACCAAGGGAGCCGCTTTCCATGCGATTTTCCAATAGACCATCCACCCGGCTGCTGATTGCAGCCGCCTTGACAGCCTCCGCGCTTGGCGCGACCGGGCTTGCTGCGCAGGCGCAGCAGGACCGCGATCCGAACATCTATGTCGATGGCCAGATGCCGCCAGCCCCGGTGCTGACCAAGGGCCCCGAAATCAAGGGTATCATTGCCGCGCGCAGCGACGACCGGCTGCAGATCGTCCAGGCCGACGGCACCAGCACCATTGTTTCATTCAACGAAACGACGAAGATTAAGGCGAATAGCGGTTTGTTCGGCAGCAGCCGCAACAAACCAACTGCGGCCTCTTTGCTCAACGGCCTGCCCGTGACGATCAAAACGATGCAGGGCGGAGAGGACCTGTTGGCAACGCAGATCAGCCTGCGCAACAGCGATCTGAAAACCGCGAACATGATCAAGACCGGCACGGCGCAGGGCTTTGCCGAACAGACGGCGGCGACGGCGGCGTTGCGGAGCCGTGTTGGCGACATCGACAATTACAACGTCAAGGCGACGACCAACGTCTATTTCGACACCGGCAAGGCACAGTTGACCGAAGCAGCAAAGGCAGAGTTGTGCAACACCGCTGCCCAGGCCGAGGGCATGAACAACGCCCTGCTGCTGGTGGTCGGCTATACCGATTCGGTTGGCAGCGATGAATATAACCAGACGCTGAGCGAAAAGCGTGCTAACAGCGTGATCAATCACCTGCAGCAGGCCTGTCGCTGGAAACCCTACCGCGTACTGACTCCAACCGGAATGTCCGAATCGGACCCGGCGGCTGACAACAGCACCGAAGAGGGCAAGGCGCAGAACCGGCGCGTTGCCGTGAATGTGCTGGTGAGCAAGGCAGTCGACGGCCTTGCCTTGAACTGAGCGCGTCGCAGCGGGCGGATCAGCCGCCCGCTGCCTCCGCCAAGATGCTCTGCGTCAGGATTTGCGGCATGACCTTCGCTTCGCCGCCCGCCGGATAGAATAGGTAAAGCGGAACCCCTGCATAGCCGTGGCTTGCGAGGAAGCGGGCAATGGCCGGATCGCGCCGGGTAAAGTCTCCGCGCAAGACAGTTACGCCTTTGTCCGAAAACAGCTTGGCGGTTTCCTCGCGCTCCAGCACAGCGGCTTCGTTGACCTTGCAGGTCACGCACCAGTCTGCCGTGAAATAGACGAACACGGATTGGTTCTGAGCGCGCAGCGCGGACAGTCGCGCTTCGCTAAAGTTGTCGCTTGGCAGCGAGGACGCTGATTTTGAGCCTTCGGCTGAAGGCAAATGCGGCAGCGCAAGCGCACCGATACCGCTCAAAGCCAGCCCTGTGGCGATAGCGATTCCTCCCGCACCCGCTGGTCGCTGACGTCCTGCCAGCCAAGCCAGCCCAAGCAACAATAGCACCAGCGCCAGTCCCAGCAGCAAGGCGGGCTGGCCTGCCAGTCGGCCAAGCAGCCAGAACAGCGCCACTGCCGTCAGCCCCATTGGAACCGCCATCGCGCGGCGGAAGCGGTTCAGCCACGGCCCAGGCTTTGGCAGGCGGTTTCGCAGGGCAGGGATGTAGGCGAGCAGGAGGAAAGGCAAAGCGAGCCCGAAGCCCAACATGCCGAACAGCAACAGCGCCGGGATCGCAGGCAGCAACAGTGCTGCGCCCAATGCGGCTGCCATGAAGGGCCCGGTGCAGGGGGTGGCGACGAAGGCCGCCAGCGCACCGGTCCAGAAGGATGAGCCTTTACCTGTACCGACGTCGATCGTCCCGACCTCGAACAGCCCCGCAAGGTTCGCTGTAATCCCGGTCATCAGCAGCACAAGCAGCAGGACGACTGCGGGTTCCTGCAACTGGAACGCCCAGCCGACCTCTTCGCCCGCAGCCCGCAGCGCCAGCAGCAGCCCGCCCAGCGCGACCGCGCTTGCCACGGCACCCGCAGTATAGGCCAGGGCATCGGCCCGTGCAGCGCTCTCATCTCCGCCTGCCTTGGCAAGCGTCAGTGCCTTCAACCCCAATATCGGGAAGACACAAGGCATGATGTTGAGGATGAATCCGCCGATTAGTGCGCCTAGCAGCAACAGCGGCAGCGGCGGAAGCTTGGGTTGGGCGGTGGCGGTGCCAACGGGTTCGCCGCCTGCCGGAATTGCCCCGGCTTCGGCCTTGACCAGCAACCCCTGCTCCTTGCCGATGCGCAACAGCCCTTCAATGCTTAGCGGCATGAAGCCTTCATGGGCTTTTGACAGGCGGCTTTCGATCACCAGCCAGTCGCCGACACGGCGCGCCGGTTGCGGGGCCATATAATCGAACAACCGCGTTGTGACGGGGAAGAAATAGGGCTCTGCCAACTCCGCTGCTGCCGGGTAAGGAACCGCTATCTCGACCCGCTTGCCACTGACCGCATAGCGCGCAGCCCGATCCAGCGGTACCGGCAGCGCGGCGCGCCAGCCATCGAAGCGCTTGGCCGTCGCAGGTTCAATGCGGCCATCGCCCACGGTCAGTTCGATCGAAAGCCGTCCCTGCTGCGGCACGCAAATCCGGTCGGTGCAGGCCAGCCATAATGCATCGGCGCTGATCGGGATTTTCGTTCCGGGTGCAAGCCCGGCGGGCAGTTTCAGGTCGACCAGCACCGCATGCGGGCGTTCGTAAACATAGTTCATCAGCCCACTGATCACCAATGTCTCGGGCACCGGAAAGCGTAAGGAACCGACGCTGGCTCCGGCGGGCAGCGTCCAGGTCAGGTCGAGGCCCTGCCCGGCATCGCCAGGGTTCAGCCAATAGCCGTGCCAACCCGGATCGGGCCGCATGGTGATGGCGAGGGTCACGTTGGATCCAGCGGCGGGTGTCCGCGTCTCCGCTTCCAGTGCGGCATGGACATGGATTTCCTGAGCCTGCGACGCGCCGCCAACGAGCAGCGCAAACAGCAGCGCCAGCCAAAACGCAATCCTGCTCATCCGATGATCGCCTGCACCCCTGCAAGGAATTGCATCACCGGGACGGGTTTGGACAGGTAGGCGCGCGCACCCGCACCCATGATCCGTTCCTCGTCGCCCTTGCCCGCATAGGCAGTGACGGCGAGCACGGGGATGGGCTTCAGCGCGGCGTCACCTTGCATCCGCTCGATCAGGTCGAGCCCGCTGACATGCGGCATCTGGATGTCCATGATGATCAGGTCGGGGCTGAAGCTGCGTGCCTTATCCAGCGCCTCGCGGCCATCACGCAGCGGCTCCACCTCATATTGGTGCGCACGCAGCAGATCGGTGAACAGCTTCAGGTTCAGCTCGTTGTCCTCGACAATCAATACCTTCTTGCTCACGCATTTATCCCATATGGCCATTTTGGTGCCTAGGCAGCCCTGCGGCTTTCGCTTAAGCCAAAGCCATGCGCGAAACAAATGCGAAAAGCCTTGGTGCCATTCAAGCCGACCCGGCGATGCTGGCGCTTGGCGCGCTCGGCTGGATCTTGACCGATGCCGATCGCGCCGCGCGGATGCTCAGCCTGACCGGACTGACGCCGGATATCCTGCGCGGTGGCGTATCGGAGAATGCGACACTGGCGGCGATATTGTCGTTCCTGGAGGCGCATGAGCCGGACCTGATCGCGGCGGCCGATCATATCGGTTCCACGCCGCAAGCCTTGGTTCATGCCCGCATGGAGCTGGAAGCATGAGCCGCCCTTTGTTGGTTTCGGACTGCGATGAGGTGCTGC
>CAZSJE010000038.1:0-1976 GCA_964606835.1 uncultured Sphingorhabdus sp. | reverse complement strand
GGAGCTGGAAGCATGAGCCGCCCTTTGTTGGTTTCGGACTGCGATGAGGTGCTGCTGCATATGGTGGTGCCGTTCCGCGACTGGCTGGACGAAGTGCACCATATCCATTTCGACCTGGTCCATGGCGATTGGGGCGAGGCGCTGCGGCACAAGCATGACGGCACGATGGTCGAACGCGGGACGGTGTGGGAATTGCTCAACGGCTTTTTCTTCACCGAAATGCACCGGCAGCAGCCGATCGATGGCGCGGTGGAGGCGATCACCCGGCTGGCGCAAATTGCCGATATCGCCATTTTGACCAATTTGATGGACCATCACAATATTGCGCGCGCGGAGCAATTGCGTGCGGTCGGCGTCGATGCGCCGGTGCACACCAACCAGGGCGGCAAGGGCGAGGCGCTCGCCCGGATCATTGCCGAGCACCAGCCCAGCGTGACGGTGTTCGTCGATGATCTGGGACACCAGCATGAATCGGTGGCGGGGTCGCTCCCCGACGTCTGGCGGCTGCAACTGGTGGGCGAGCCGATTCTCTGGCCGCGCGTGAAGAAATCCGCCGCAGCACATGCGCGGATCGACAATTGGATCGACGCGGAGGCATGGATCAGCGAGCGGTTGCTCGCGGGCGAACCCGCTCCGAAAATCGAAAAGGAAGAAGCATGATTGAAGCAAGGCTGGCCGAACTCGGCATCACCCTCCCCGAACCTGCAGCACCGGTCGCATCCTATGTCCCGGCGGTTGAGGCCGGCGGGATGCTATTCATTTCGGGGCAAATCAGCTTTGTTGATGGCGCGCTAATGACCGGTAAGGTCGGCGACACGCGGAGCGAGGAAGAAGCAACGCTTGCCGCGCAGGGGTGCGCGCTGATGCTGATCGCGCAGATCAAGAAAGCGCTGGGTAGCCTTGATCGGGTGGAACGGATCGTCAAGCTGGGCGCATTCGTCGCCTCGACGCCCGATTTCACCGGCCAGCCCAAAGTCGCCAATGGCGCATCCGACCTGATGGAGGCTGTATTCGGCGACGCCGGGAAGCATGCCCGCGCGGCGGTTGGCGTTCCCGCCCTGCCGCTGGACGCAACGGTCGAGATCGACGCCATCGTGAAGGTCAAGGCATAGCGACCAAATGGCCGAGGCGGATGAAAGCATCATTGCCGAAATCGGCCACGGCGTCTCGGCGTTCGACGCGCAGCAGTGGGATAGGCTGAACGGTAGCGCCAACCCGTTTGTAGGCCATGCCTTCCTTTCGGCTTTGGAAGAATCGGGAAGCGTGGGTCAGGGAACCGGCTGGTCGCCGACGCCGATTGTGATCCGCGATGAACAGGGCGCTCTTGCGGGAGCGCTTCCCGCCTATCTGAAAAGCCATAGCCAGGGTGAATATGTCTTCGACCATGCATGGGCCGACGCATGGGAGCGCGCAGGTGGACGCTACTATCCAAAACTGCAGATCGCGGCTCCTTTCTCTCCCGTACCGGGGCCAAGGATATTGGCGCGCGATGATGGGACCGCCCTGAAATTGTTGCGCGCTGCGGAAAGTGTGGTGGAGCAGAACGGCCTGTCCTCTGCCCATGCGACATTTGTCTTGGCCGAGCAGCTGGCGCTGTTCCGCGAGGCCGGTTGGCTAATCCGCCAAGGAACGCAATTCCATTGGGCCAATGATAGCTATGCCGATTGGGACGCTTTCATGGCCTCGCTCTCCTCGCGCAAGCGTCGGGCGATCCGCAAGGAACGCGCAGCGGCGCAATCGGCGGTGGAGATCGGAATCCTGCGCGGCGCGGAGATTCAACCCGAACATTGGGACGCCTTTTGGGTCTTTTATCAGGATACCGGAGCACGCAAATGGGGACGGCCCTATCTGACGCGCGCCGTTTTCGACCTCATTGCCCAGAGCATGGCAGACGATCTAGTGCTGTTTCTCGCCAGCCGCGATGGCCACCCGGTGGCAGGCGCGCTCAATATCCTCGGCCCCGATTGCCTTTATGG
>CAZSJE010000037.1:13333-16395 GCA_964606835.1 uncultured Sphingorhabdus sp. | reverse complement strand
GCCTGACGTCGACCGCGTCGGATTATGGGCGTTTCGTGCGGATGATGCTGCGCGGCGGGGAACTGGATGGAAGCCGCGTGCTGGAGGAATCGACTGTCGCTGAAATGGCGCGCAACCAAGTCGCGCCGTTGCGTGCAGGCTATATGGGAACCGCGATGCCAGAACTCGCGCAGCCATTCGATGCTTTCCCAGACCAGCATACCGGCTGGGGGCTGGGTTTCCTCATCAATCCGGAGCGGGGTCCGAATGGGCGCTCTGCCGGAAGTCTGGCTTGGGCAGGAATTTTCAACAGCTATTACTGGATAGATCCGGCCAAAGGCGTTGGCGGCGTGATGATGGCGCAGTTGGTGCCGTTTGGTGACGCAGGTGCGCTGGGCTTTCTCGGCGCGTTGGAAAGAGCAGCCTACGCTAACGCCTCTTGACTAATTTCTTTATTTCTGTAAGTACAGAAATAAAGAAAGGATGCGAGTCGCATGGGCGTTGAGAAATATCCAGAGGCGCTGGAATTCATCCTCCATTGGGGGGAGATGGGGACGCATTGGGGGGCGAACCGCTCGGTCGCGCAGGTGCATGCGCTGTTGTATCTCAGCAAGAAACCTTTGGATGCAGAGGCGATTTGCGAGGCGCTCGATCTGGCGCGTTCCAATGTCTCGACCGCGCTTAAGGAACTTCAGGGTTACGGCATCGTCCGCCGCGTGCATGTCCCGGGCGACCGGCGCGACCATTTTGTTGCGGAGACAGAGCTGTGGGACATGTTCATGGCGATCACCGCCGAACGTAAGCGGCGCGAGATCGATCCTGTCATCGCCAAGCTTGCTGAGCTGAAGGAGCGGATGGCAGCTAACAGGGATTTGCCCGACCATGTTCGCGAGCGGATCGGGCGGATGCATGAATTTATCGATACGCTGACCACCTGGTATGGCCAGGTTCGTGGCCTCAAAAAATCAACCCTGGTCTCGCTGATGAAGCTGGGGGCCAAGGTTGCACGCTTCGTTCCCGGTTCGAAGGACTAGCCCCACCCCAACCCCTCCCCTGAAGGGGAGGGGCTTCATGAGGAAAACGGAGAAAGACCATGCCACCTGAACATCATTTACCTCATAATTTCATAAATTACAGAAATAACAGATAATCAGAAAGGACCGAGAAATGACAATCCTTGCCTACAGCCTCTATTTGGTTCTCGCCATCGGCATGACCATCTGGGTCGCATATACGCTCAGCCACAATGGCAAAATCTACCTGATCCGCTGCTTCGGCCATGATGAGGAATTGGCAACCAGCATCAACCATTTGCTGGTGGTGGGTTTCTATCTCGTCAATTTGGGCTTCATTGCGCTGGCGCTTAGCGCGGCGGGCGACGTGGCGGACGAAGCCGAACTGTTTCGCTTCCTTGGCTGGTATGTCGGGCTTGCGGTGCTGGTATTGGGGGCGATGCACTTCTTCAACATGGGTGCTGTGACGCGGCATGGCCGCAAGGTTGCCGAGTGGGTGCATGAGCAAGCGCCTGCGCCGGAACCTGGGCCGGTTGAGCGGGCGGTTGCGACGACCAAGAGGGAGAGCATATTGCGGTGACGCCCGCTTTTCCCCTCCCGCTTGCGGGAGGGGTTAGGGGTGGGGAGTGGTGCACCTCGCTAGCTTTGGACTGCCCACCCCCGGCCCCTCCCGCAAGCGGGAGGGGAGATGCTTAGACCGCCTCCAGCGCCTGTCCGAAATCGGCAATCAAATCGTCGGCATCCTCAATCCCGATCGAAATCCGCACCAGATTGTCGGTGATCCCCAGCGCGTCCTTGCGCTCTTGTGGCACCGACAGATGCGTCATTGCCGCCGGGTGGCTGGCCAGCGTTTCGGTGCCGCCCAGGCTGACCGCCAGCTTGGCGATTTTCAGTGCATCGAGAAAGCGGAAGCTTTCGGCCTCGCCGCCCTTGATAAAGACTGAAAAGGTAGAGCCAGCGCCGGAACAATGGCGGTTGTAAATATCCTGCTGCCGCGCATCGTCGATCATGCCGAGATAGCCGAGGCCTTCAACCTTGGGGTGGCTTTTCAGGAAGGCGCAAACCTTCGCAGCATTTTCGCCCGCGCGGCTCATGCGCAGTTCGAGCGTTTCCAGGCTGCGCAGCAACATCCACGCGGTGTTCGGATCGCAAATCGTGCCGATCACATTGCGCATCGGGCGGATGATGTCGATCAACGCCTGGTCGCCGCACACGCCGCCCGCGACCAAGTCCGAATGGCCGCCGGCATATTTGGTCAGGCTGTAGACCACCAGTTCCGCGCCTTGCTTGATCGGCTGCTGCCACAAAGGCCCAAGGAAGGTGTTGTCGATGGCAATGGCGGGTTTCTGCTCGCCGGGGAAGGCTGCATCGCGCGCGGCGCGGACGGCCTCGACATCGACCAGCGCGTTGGTCGGGTTGGCCGGGCTTTCCAGATAGACCATCGCCACCTTGCCGCCGGTTTCGGCAGCTCTCGCCTTGGCGCGCTCCAATATTGCGTCGATGTCTTCGCGCGTTGCCCCTGCCGGAAAGTCAAAGAAACTGACCCCGAAGCGCGACAGGATACGCGCGATAAAGGTCTCGGTCGCCGCATAAAGCGGGCCGGAATGCACGATCACGTCATTCTGGCTGACCAGTGCGAGCAGCATCGTTGCAATTGCCGACATGCCGCTGGAAAAGACCAGCGCATCGTCGGCACCGTCCCACACCGCAAGCCGGTCCTCCAATATTTCCTGATTGGGGCCGTTGAAGCGACCGTAAACCAGCCCTTCGGCAGGCCCCTTGCGCTTGCCGGTAATGTGCTCGAAAAAAGTCTTGCCCGCCGCAGCATTGGCAAAGGCGAAGGTCGAGGTCAGGAAGATCGGCGGCTTCAGCGCGCCCTCTGACAGCACGGGATCATAGCCGTGACCCATCATCAGCGTGGAAGGCTTCAGCGCGCGACCGCCGATGGTTTCCACATGCGGCTTCGGCTTGTGGCGGGCGGGGACGGGGGTGTCGGTCATGGGAATCTCCTATTGCCGCCTCCATAACATAATTTGTTTCAATTGAAACTATATTGCGCTCGTCAATGGA
>CAZSJE010000037.1:11138-13233 GCA_964606835.1 uncultured Sphingorhabdus sp. | reverse complement strand
AGCGCGGTGATCGCGGCGGCAATGATGAGCGGGTGCACGCCTGCCAATGGTTTCAATGCTTCGCCGAGCCAGTCGGAAAGGCCGGATTCGGTAATCCCTGCGGCCAGCGCCAGGCCACCGCCGAACATCATGATCACGCCCCATGGTGCGCGGTCGGCCTCTTTCCAGACCAGCAACGGTCGTCCGCCACCATCGGGGACCAGGAACAGCAACAACGCGCAGGCAATAGCGATGCTGCCATCGGTGACCGAGCCTTTGGGCAGTAAATCCTCCAGCAGCGGCTGCGCGAACCACAGCCCAACCACCAGCAGGATGAGGGGTACCAGCCGCTTTTCCGCCTGCGACCAAAGCCCTTGCTCGCCAATAGCGCCGCGCGCGGCTCCCGCATCGAAGGGCAGGTGGTCGATATGCTGGACGCGCGAGAGTATCCACGCCGCCGCCGGAACCGCGACCAGCAATATCGGCACCCCAAAGGCCATCCAGTCGACAAAGCCGATCTCGACGCCCAGCTGCTTTTCGATCAGCCCCGCCGCGATGGCATTGGTGGGGGAGCCGACCAGCGTGCCCAGCCCGCCGAGCGAAGCCGCAAAGGCAACGCCCATCACCAGAGCACCCGCCATGCCGTCGGTTTCCTCTTCACCGATGCCGCCCGCCGCGATCACCGCCAATGCTATCGGTGTCATGATCAGCGCGGTCGAGGTGTTGGAAATCCACATCGACAGGAACGCCGTCGCCGCCATGAAGGCGAGCAGCAGTCCGAAACTGCTTTTCCCCGCCAGCCCCAGCAGCGCCAGCGCCACCCGCTTGTGCATACCCGTCCGCTCAATCGCGAGTGCAAAGAATGCGCCGCCCAGCAGCAGGAACAGGATTGGCGAATAATATTCCTTCGCGGTCTCGGCAGCAGTCAGCACCCCCATCAGCGGCAGTGCGAGGAAGGGTAACAATGCGGTCACCGTCAGCGGCAAAGCCTCGGTCATCCACCAGATGGCCATCAGCACCGTCAGCGCGGCGACATGCCATGCCGGGGCAGCCATTGAGGCGGGCGGACCGATGAGGAGCATCAGGAGGAAGACCGCGATCCCGCTCCACAGGCCGATGTACTTTGCGCTCATGCGGGCAGGCCGATCATCGACATTTGGCCGCCATAGCCATTTTCAGCGCGGTGGCAGCTGCGGCGGTAGCTGAAGAAACGGTCAGGTTGCGAATAGGTGTCCTGCCCCAGACATTCGACTTGCGTGATGCCAAAGGCGGCCAATCGCGCGGCGACATAACCCTCGATATCGAACTGCCAGTGGCCGGGTTTGCCCTGCGCGAAGAAGCGCTCATTCGCTTCGTCTGCCTCGGCAAAGCGGCGAAAGAAGCCATCGTCCACCTCATAGCTTTTCTGCGCAATGCATGGCCCGATGGCGCAGGCGATGTTGGCGCGACGAGCGCCCAGCGCTTCCATCGCCAGGATGGTGTTGTCGGTGACGCCGCTGATCGAGCCCTTCCACCCGCTATGCGCCGCGCCGACCACGCCAGCTTTCACATCGGCAAACAGCACCGGTACGCAGTCTGCGGTTTGCACCGCGAGCAGGAAGCCCGGACGATCGGTGACCAGCGCGTCGGCCTTGGGCGGGTCAAACTGGTCAATAGGTTCGGTCACCGTCACCACATCGGGCGAATGCACCTGATAAACGCGCGAAAGGTGCGAACCCGGCAACACAGCCGTCACCGCACGCCGCCGGTTTTCCAGCACATGCTCGCGCACATCGTCCGAACCCAGGCTGCAATTCAGGCTTTCGAAAATCCCGGTCGAAACCCCGCCACGCCGCCCAAGGAAGCCATGCGGGACATCACCCAGCACCTTGCTTTGCAGCACCTCGATTTCTGTGTCGGTCCCCACCATCCGCCCCCCTTCGCAGCTTGACGATGGCAGCGTCAATGCAGAAGAGACGCAAATGACCGGCAGCATGCTGATTTTCGGAATGGGCTACACCGCCAGCCGCCTTGCGGCGCGACTGCGCGCCGATGGCTGGCAGGTCACGGGCACAAGGCGGATGAGCGGCGGCGATGCAATCGCCTTTGATGATCGCGCTGCTGTGCTGACCGCGCT
>CAZSJE010000037.1:0-11038 GCA_964606835.1 uncultured Sphingorhabdus sp. | reverse complement strand
TGAGCGGCGGCGATGCAATCGCCTTTGATGATCGCGCTGCTGTGCTGACCGCGCTTGATGCGGCAACACATATCCTTTCCAGCGTCCCGCCCAAAGCGGAAGGCGGCGATCCTGTGTTGGAGCAACATGGTTCGGACATTACCGCCAATGGTGCAAAGTGGATCGGTTATCTCTCCTCCACGGGTGTTTATGGTGACACCGGCGGGGCCTGGGTCGATGAAAGGGCACCCATCGGGCTTGGCCGCCGCACCGCGCGCAGCGATGCTGATCTGTCATGGCAGACGCTTGGGACCGTTTTCCGTTTACCGGGCATTTACGGCCCCGGCCGTTCGGCGCTGGACCGGGTGAACGAGGGCAAGGCGCACCGGATCGATTTGCCGGATCAGGTCTTCAGCCGCGTGCATGTCGATGACATCGTTTCCGGAGTGATTGCCAGCTTTGTCGCCCCGCGCGGCGTTTACAATCTGGCGGATGATTTTCCCTGCTCGCAAAATGCCGTGATTGAGCATGCTAGCGACCTTCTTGGCATTGAAGCGCCGCCGCTGCAATCGCTCGACGCGGCACAGCTGTCGCCCATGGCGCGTGCCTTTTATGCCGAAAATCGCCGCGTTTCGAACGTTAAGGCCAAGCGCATCCTGAAATGGAGCCCGCTTTATTCGACCTATAAACAAGGACTTGATGCTATTTTGCACAGCAAGGATCAATAACTGCATTGACGGATTCCCTCTTTGCGACCAGCCTTCACCTCAAGCCAGCGCAGACTGGGTCCTTTGAGGTTCGTGGGAGAGTGAATTTGGCTTCTATTGCTGCTGACCCCGTTTCGCGTCCGTCGCTGTTTCTGGTCCTTACCGAATTGCCGCGTGCGCTTGCCGAACTTGGTTCGATGCCTTGGGCGGCCCCGCTGCTGATGCAGGCACCAAAGGGGGATGGGCATCCGGTGATGCTGCTCCCGGGTTTCATGGCAGGCGATTATTCAATGAAGCCGTTGAAGCGATATCTGGACAAGCTGGGCTATAATGCCTTTCATTGGGAATTGGGCCGCAATTTGGGGCCACGCGCAATCGGCCAAAATGGCGAGAAGCTGATCGCCAGGCTTGAAGAAATCCACAAGGAAACCGGAAAGAAGGTCAGCTTGGTAGGCTGGTCGCTGGGGGGGACCCTGGCCCGGCAATTGTCGCGGCGTCGCCCCGATCTGGTACGGCAAGTGATTTCGCTGGGTTCACCGATCACCGGAAGCCCTAAATCGACCAACGCATGGCGCGCCTATCAGGTTATGACCGGCCAAAAGGTAGACGATCCGGATGTGCAGGCGCAGCTGGCAGAGAGTCATTCGGTGCCACCGGTCCCGTCGACCGCAGTTTTTTCCAAGCATGATGGCATTGTCGCATGGCAGAACAGCCGCGAGCCCAAAGCCAAACAGACCGACAATATCGAGGTCCGCGGCAGTCATTGCGGGCTGGGCGTCAACCCCGCCGTGCTGTGGGCGATTGCCGACCGACTCGCTTTGCCTGAAGGACAGTGGAAGCCGTTCGAGCGTAGCGGGTTGAAAGCTGCTATCTACCCGTCATCGGGTCACTAATCTTACTTAAGATCGGGACCAAGCAAGCTCCCTCCCCACAAGAGGGAGGAAGCTTTCACTTATTTCGCCTTCGGTTTCTTTGCTGTAGCTTTTTTGGCAGCGGGCTTCGCTTTGGGTGCCGCTTTCTTGGCCGGAGCGGCCTTCTTGATTGCCGTAATTTTGACCGGCGCGGCTTTTGGCTTTGCCGCAGGTGCCTCTGCCTTCTTCGCCGCAGGCGTAGCCTTTGGCTTGGCGTTTAGCAGTTCGTCGAATGATTCTTGCAGGGCCGCCGCATAATTGGCGGGATCAGGCATCATTTCCCGGTCACTGGTAAAGGAAATCGCGATTTCTGGGCCATAGCTGTAGATGGTATTGATCAGCCCCATACCGTCAAAGACCGGTCCCATGCCCATCTGCCGCACCAGCTTGGCTCCAGCGAAATAGAGCGGGATCCGCGGTCCAGGGACATTGGTGGCAACGCAGTTGAACACCGGCGAATGCAGGTTTGACACGCCAAGGCGCGTATAAAGCCGCGCGCCCAATCCAGCCAGTGCAGAGGGAAGGAACTGGCTATAGTCGGTTAGCGTGCGTGCGCCGACCGCATTGGTCATTGCCTTGCTGTTTTGCGCCTGTTGGCGGACCCAGACGAGCCGTTCCATGGGGTCTTCAATCTGCGTGCCGATCTGTACGACCATAGCCGATACCAGATTGCCCAACGCCTCCTTTTCCCCCTCTGCACGGACAGAGATGGGCGCCATGACTTGCAGGCTTTCCTTGGGCAGGTTTTTTCGTGCCAGCAGATATTTGCGCAAGCCCCCGCCGATGATCGTCAGGATCACGTCATTTACTGTTGCGCCCTCAAGCCGGTCCTTGATCGCGCGAACGTCCGAAAGCTGGAAAGGCACGCCGTCAAAAACGCGATGCGGCCCCACCTTGCCGTTAAGCAAGGTCTGCGGTGCCATCTTGGTGCCCTTCAGCGACACGTCGCCGCCTGCAACCTGGCTGATCAGCCGCGCTGCACCTGGCACCGTGTTGGCCAGTGTCTTGGCAAATTTGACCGGCTGGGTCACTGAATTCAGCCATGTGCGCATCAGCATTTCGGTGATGGCGGGTTCATTCTCGCCTTTGAACTTTGACGGTGTAATGTGCTCGACCGGCTTGGGCTCAATATCATGGACTGCCGCAGATAGTTCCACGCCCGACATGCCGTCGATCGCGGCATGATGCACCTTCGCGACCAGCGCGAAGCTGCCCTTTGGCATGCCGGGAATATTGTCCAACCCTTCTACAACATTGAATTCCCACAGTGGCTTGGACAGGTCCATCCCGCGCGCGTGCAGCCGCGCGACCTGAATGCACAATTGCCGCCAGTCGCCTGGCTGCGGCAGCGCGATGTGGCGGACATGATATTCGAGGTCGAAGTTCGGATCGTCGATCCAGTATGGATGGTCGAGATCAAAGGGAACGCGCACGAGTTTTTGTCGAAAACTGCGCGCCTTGTCCAAACGGCTTTCGATGTGCGCCAATATGTCCTTGAAACGCACGAAACCACCGGGCGCGGTGGAGGGATCGTAAATGCCGACTGACCCGATATGCATTGGTGTCGTAGGCGTATCGAGATAGACGAAACTCGCATCCTGTCCGCTCAGCTGTTCCATGCAGGCTCTCCCCTTTATCTGGTTTTGTCGCACCTTATCGTGCAGTTGGGCCGATGGCGAGTCCCGCTAGCCGCCCACGCGTTTGGGATACATCGCAACGATAAGGCCCAGTGTTGCCAGCACTGCTCCGCCAGCTGCCAATGCGGTCCAGCCATAGCCTTCGAACAGCGTCGATAACAGCATGGCGACCACCGGGATCAGCACGCCTGTGTAGGCCGCCTTGCCGGGGCCGATGTCGCGGATCAGTCCGAAGTAAAGCGGGAAGGTAACTACCGAGCCAATGATCCCCAGATAAAGTACGCCGCCAATATAGACAGGCCGAGGATCGATGACCGGCGGTCCGAAATTGAGCCACGACCAGGCCGCATTGCCAAGCACGCCCCACAGCATCGACCATGCAAGTATCGTGATGGTCGGAAAGCGTGCGACATTTGGCAGTACTTGAAGAACGTTGGAAACCGAGGCGCATATCACTGCGATCAACGCCAGCCCCACGCCGACCAGCACCGCTTGCCCGCCAATGGGCGCGGCGCGATATTCCTGCAGCATCAGCAACGCGACTCCTGCCGTGGCGATGATACTGCCAATGATGAAAGGCTTTCCAATCTGGCGCCCCATCCACCATTTGGCGAGCAGCGCATTGGGAATGATCAGCAGCGCAAAGATCACAGCGACGAGGCCCGACGTCACATGGTGTTCGGCCGCATAGACAAAATTGAAATTGAGCGCGAACTGCATCGCACCAAGCAGCATTGTCCAGAGCATCCCTTTACTGTCCAGTTTCAAGTCCAATCGCATTATCGCGCCAAGGGCGAACATACCAAGGCAAGCGACGGTAAAGCGGTATGTGACCGACCATGTTGCAGGGACGATGCTGATCTGGTCACGGATCACGAGCCAGGTCGAACCCCAGATCAGCGAGACCAGCAGGAATGGGAACAGGATGCGCGGGGTCAGGAATCCGGGCTCTGTCGCGTCATTGCTGCCGACAGAAGACACTTTGCCCCGCTTTCCTGTGGAAGGATGGTGCTGCTGGGGAGGATTGAACTCCCGACCTCGTCATTACCAATGACGCGCTCTACCACTGAGCTACAGCAGCTTGCCCTTGTGAGGGCGGCCCTATGCGAAGGCGCATGCCAGATGTCAACCCGCTTGCGCGGGCAGGGCGCATTTGGCAACGGACGGGAGATGAAAACGTCCGACAAAAAAAGCCGTGAAGAACGCCTGGCAGAAGCACTGCGCGCCAATCTGCGCCGCCGCAAGGCCAGCGACGGCAGAGCGGTGCCGGATCGCAAGCAGGGTCCGGAAAATAACTCTACGTTGGAGCAATGAGCCAAAAAAAAGACCTGCCTCGCGGCAGGTCTTGGTAGGTCAAGAACTCTGGTCAAAAGACTGGAGCCCTTCGGGTCGCAGACCCTCTATGCTCGCTAAATGTAACATTATCTTGCACGGATTCTGCACTTGCACTGGGATTGTTTGACAATTTCGGCCAAAAGAAAATGAAAATTTCCGCAACCATCGATTGTCCAACGGTTGCCAGAAACGCGCTGTCATTCCATAGGCACGGCATGCTCTATTCACTGCTCCGACCCGCATTGTTCATGGCCGATGCCGAGTCGGCGCATGGCCTTTCGCTGGGGGCGTTGCGCATCCTGCCGGGGCGTGCGGGTGCAGATCATCCGACATTGGCACAGACCGTTGCCGGTCTCCGCTTTCCCAATCCAGTGGGCCTCGCACCCGGCTACGACAAAAATGCTGAAGTCTATCGTGCCGCGTTCGGGTTGGGCTTTGGCTTTGTCGAAATCGGCACAGTCACCCCGCGCCCGCAAAGCGGCAATCCGCGCCCGCGCCTGTTCCGGCTGGTCGAAGACCATGCTGTGATCAACCGGATGGGATTCAACAATGATGGTATGGAAGCCGTTGCCGCCCGGCTGGCGCAGCGTCCGCCACTGGTCGGCCCCCTTGGTGTGAATGTCGGTGCGAACAAGGATAGCGAAGACCGCATCGCCGATTATGTCAGCGCGATCGAGCGGCTGGCGCCCTATGCCGATTATCTGACCGTCAATATCAGTTCACCCAACACGCCCGGACTGCGCGCGCTGCAGGACAAAGACGCCTTGGTCGAGTTGCTGATGCGGGTGAAGGCGGCGACGCCGGACGGCAAGCCTGTGTTCCTGAAGGTCGCCCCCGATCTGGAGCCTGCCGATATCGACGATATAGCCGAGGTGGTAATCGCCCAGAGCATCGACGCACTGATCGTTAGCAACACGACAATTACGCGACCCGCCCTCAAATCGCGCCATGCAGGCGAAGCCGGAGGGCTGTCGGGTGCGCCCCTGCGCGACCTGGCTCGGCAACGATTGGTCGATTTTCGCAAGGCGACCAGCGGCAAGTTACCCCTGATTGGCGTCGGAGGGATTGCCTCGGCTGAGCATGCCTATGCCCGCATCCGCGCGGGAGCCTCGCTGGTGCAGCTTTACAGTGCGCTTGTATATGAAGGGCCTTTGCTGGCGCGGCATATCAACACGGGGCTGGCCGAGTTGCTGGCGCGTGATGGCTTCCATAATGTCAGCGAGGCTATCGGCATCGATGCTTCCAATTGATGCGCACA
This sequence comes from uncultured Sphingorhabdus sp., assembly GCA_964606835.1. Classification (GTDB taxonomy): domain Bacteria; phylum Pseudomonadota; class Alphaproteobacteria; order Sphingomonadales; family Sphingomonadaceae; genus Sphingorhabdus_B. Next base: position 5,211 of record CAZSJE010000037.1, on the reverse strand, counting down.
AGCACTAGGAAAGCCTTATGAAAAAACTATTCCTGCTGCTGGCGCTTGCCTGCTCTAGTCTCACCTTCCCGTCCGCCAGCCATGCCGAAACGCAGGCGGTCGCTACCTCGGCCGACCCGCGGGTGACGCAAACCGGTGCCGAGATTCTGGCCAAAGGTGGCTCGGCCGCCGACGCGGCGATGGCGATGATGCTGGCGCTGACCGTGGTCGAGCCGCAATCGAGCGGCATCGGCGGCGGAGGCTTCCTGGTCCACTATGATGGCGAAGAAGGCGAACTGAGCACGATCAACGGCCGCGAAACCGCCCCCGCCGCTGCAACCCCCGACCGCTTCATGGGTCCGGATGGAAAGCCGCTTGGTTTCCTCCAAGCCTTTCCGGGCGGCAAGTCGGTGGGCGTTCCCGGCAATATCCGGCTTGCTGCAATGGCGCATGAAAAATGGGGCAAATTAAAATGGGCCGAACTGTTCGCGCCCGCAATCCGCCTCGCCGAGGATGGCTTCATCGTCAACAAAACGCTCGAATCGCGGTTGGCAATGATCCAGAGGCTGTGGCCGCAGTTTGATGAGGCGAAAAGCATCTACTGGATCGATGGCAAGCCAGCGACCGCAGGGATGCGGATCAAAAACCCGAAGCTCGCTGCAACGCTGAAGGCAATTGCCAAGAGCGGCCCCGATGGATTTTACACAGGCGCAATCGGGCAGAGCATCGTCGATGCGGTCACCAAAACGGCGGTAGCCCCAAGCGACATGACGATGACCGACCTCGCCAATTATAAGGCGAAAGAGCAGGATGCGGTCTGCGCGCCCTACCGCGTTTATGTGATTTGCGGCATGGCCCCGCCGTCATCCGGCGCGACCACGGTCATCCAGATATTGGGCACGCTGGAACGTTTCGACATGAAGGCGCTCGGCAAGGACAATCCGCAAAGCTGGTATCTTATCGGGCAGGCGATGCAGCTCGCCTATGCTGACCGCGAGAAATATCTGGGCGACAGCGATTTTGTCGAGGTGCCGGTCTTTGGCCTGATCGACCCCGCTTATCTCGCCGAGCGCTCAGCCATGATCGATCCGGACAAGGCGCGCACGGACTATCCGGCAGGCAATCCGCCGGGCGCGCCCAAACGCACCGCTGCGATTTCGGGTGAAGTCACCGGGACGACACATTTCTCGGCTGCCGATCGCAACGGCAATATCGCCAACATGACCTCGACCATTGAGGGTCCCTTCGGCAGCCAACTGGTCGCGGGCGGCTTTTTCCTCAATAATGAACTGACCGACTTTACCTTCGCGCCTGAAAAGAATGGCGCACCGGTTGCAAACAAGGTGGAGGGTGGCAAGCGGCCCTTGTCGTCGATGTCGCCGACCATCGTCTTCGATGCAGATGGCCGTGCCATGCTGGCGCTGGGCTCGGCTGGGGGCAAGCGGATCATCATGCATGTCACCAAAACGCTTATCGGCGTGCTGGATTTCGGTTTGCCCCTGAAACAGGCAATTGCGTTGCCCAACATCTATTTCGGCGGCAATGGACTGATGGTTGAGGAAAAAACAGCGCTTGCCGATATGGCAGAGGCCATTGCCAAATATGGCCAGCCGGTAAAAGCCGATGATCTGGGGTCAAAGGTCAACGGTGTGCAGCTGGTCGATGGCGACTGGACCGCCGCTGCCGATCCACGCAGCGAGGGCACGGCAATCTCGGTTGATGCCGCCGGAAAGCAGACTTTGATCGACGGTCATGAAGTGAAGGACGTTGCCCCGGTTGACAGTGTGGGCTAGCTTCCAGGCTAACGAGTCCGGACAACCGGGCCCCCCAGGAGAGTTTCGCGTGTCCGAGCAGTTCAACGATTTTGGCAGCTTCCCCAATCTGGTCAGCATGTTTTTGTCGCGCGCGGCGATGCGCGGGGATCGACCCTTTCTGGGCTATAAGCAGGGCGGCGAGTGGCAGACGATCAGCTGGGCGGAGGCCGCGCGCCGCGTCGCCGGGCTTGCCAAGGGGCTGAAGGCCATGGGCCTGAAAAAGGGCGACCGGGTGATGCTGGTCTCCGAAAACCGCCCCGAATGGTGCATTGCCGATTTGGGGATCATGGCGGCAGGTTGTGTGACCGTACCCACCTACATCACCAATACCGAGCGTGACCATCAGCACATTTTGGACAACAGCCAATCGCGCGCCGTGATCGTTTCGACCGGGAAGCTTGCCCAAGCGCTGATGCCCGCTGTGGTCCGCTCCTCGGAATGCGATTTCGTGATCGGCATCGAGCCGCTCAAATCGGGGCAGCGCGGACAGCAGAAATACAAAGACTGGGCCGATCTGGTGCAGGGCACAGACGATGACGTCGCCGCGTTGACCAAGGAAATGGCAACGGTCGGGCGACGCGAGCTGGCCTGCATCATCTACACCAGCGGCACCGGCGGTGCACCGCGCGGGGTGATGCTGCACCACGGTTCGATCCTGTGCAACGCCGAAGGAGCGGCGACCGTGCTGTACGAGGATTTCGGGCTGGATAATGAGCGATTCCTGTCATTCCTGCCCCTAAGCCATGCCTATGAACATACGGGCGGCCAGTTCCTGCCGATCATGGTAGGCGCTGAAATCTACTACGCCGAAGGGTTGGAAAAGCTCGCCGCCAATATCGAAGAAACGCAGCCAACGGTTATGGTTGTGGTGCCGCGCCTGTTCGAGGTGCTCCGCGCGCGGATGATCAAGACGGTCGAGAAGCAGGGGAAGGTGCCCAACTATCTGCTGGACAAGGCGCTGACCATTGGCGAGCGTGATTATGGCGGCAAAAAGCGGCTGCGCGACGCGCCGATGCGGCTCTTGCTGTCACGCACGATCAAGCCGAAAATCAAGGCGCGCTTCGGCGGGCGGATGAAGGCGATGGTCTCGGGCGGCGCGCCGCTCAATCCCGATATTGGGATTTTTTTCCAGTCACTGGGGATCACCTTGCTGCAGGGCTATGGCCAGACCGAGTCCGGTCCCGTGGTCAGCTGCAACCGTCCCGCCGCCGGGATCAAGATGGACACGGTCGGCCCGCCGCTGAAGGGTGTGGAAGTCAAGATCGCCGAGGATGGCGAAATATTGGTGCGCGGCGAGCTGGTGATGCTGGGTTACTGGAACAACCCGGCGGAGACCGAGCGCGCGATCAAGGATGGCTGGCTGCACACGGGCGATATCGGCCATCTCGACGAAAAGGGCCGGATCAAGATCACTGACCGCAAGAAGGACATCATCGTCAATGACAAGGGCGACAATGTTGCGCCGCAACGTGTTGAGGGCATGCTGACGCTGCAGCCCGAAATCTTGCAGGCGATGGTTTCGGGCGACAAGCGCCCCTACATCGTCGGCCTGATTGTCCCCGATCCCGAATGGGCGCTGGAATGGGCGCGCGGGCAGGGGATGCGCTATGATTTCAGCGAGCTGCAAGGCAACCCGCAATTCCGGGCGGCAGTGCGCGCTGCGGTCGACCGGGTGAACAAGGATTTGTCTGTCACCGAAAAAGTCCGCCAGTTCGAATTTGCCGATGAGCCGTTCACGATCGAAAATGGCGAGATGACGCCAAGCATGAAAATCCGGCGGCACGTTATCCGCGAGCGGTACAAAGACCGGGTCGACGGGATGTACAAGGGCTAGAGATCAGGCAAAGCCCAGTCTATCGGTGCCAACCCCTTGCTTTCCAGAAACGCATTGCATTGCGAAAAATGTCGGCAGCCCAGAAAGCCATTGTGTGCCGATAGCGGGGAGGGGTGCGCGGCCTTCAGCACCAAGTGTTTTGCGCCATCGACAAAAGCCGCCTTTTTCTGCGCATAGCTGCCCCAGAGCAGGAAGACGACTGGTTCGTCCTTGGCATTGACCAGCCGGATCACTGCGTCGGTAAAGCGCTCCCACCCCTTCCCCTGATGCGAGGCGGGCTTAGCCATCTCCACGGTTAGCACGCTATTGAGCAGCAGCACGCCCTGCTGCGCCCAATGTTCCAGGAAACCGTGGCGTGGGCGGGCCAACCCCAAGTCGGAGTGCAATTCCTTATAGATGTTCACGAGGCTCGGCGGTGGCGGGACGTCGGGTTTGACACTGAAACAAAGCCCATGTGCCTGGCCGGGGCCGTGGTAAGGGTCTTGCCCCAAAACAACAACCCGCACCTTGTCGAGCGGGGTCAAGTCCAGCGCCCGAAACCACTCGCTGCCTTTGGGGAAGATGCGCTTACCAGCGGCTTTCTCCGTGACCAGAAAAGCGCGCAGCTGTGCCATGTAATCCGACTGAAATTCGGGAAGCAGCGGGGTCTTCCAGCTTTCGTGAAGCGTGATGTCGCTCATTCGGCTTCAGGCGTGGCGGCCAACAAAGCCGCCCAGGCCTCAACCTCCTTCTTGCTCGCCGGGCCAAGCAATTCCATTGCATGGCGGAGGCGTTCGCGCAGGATGTCCCGCCCCAGATGGGCGATCGCGTCGAAGAGAGGCACGCCTTGGGGAGTGCCGAGGACGGCGAGATAGAATGTGCGGATCATGTCCTTCAATTTGATGTCCAGCGCCGCCGCCGTCTTGCGCAGCGCGGCATCGACGCCGTCTTTGTTCCATTCGATCATCGCGTCGAACTGCTGCAACGCCAGCGTATAAGCGGCCCGTTGCTGGTCCGCCCCGATCTTCACGCCGTCGCGCAGCGCCTCTGCCGTTAACCCCTCGATCCGGTTCATGAAGAAGGGTGCAACCAGCGCGCCCAGATCGCCCATGCGCACGATCCGGCTTTGCGTCATTTCGGCGATAGGGCGCAGATAGGCATCGTTGAGCGCCCATTTGCGCACTTCCGCCATGAAACCGTCGGTGTCGAGTTCCTCGCGCATGTACCGCCCATTGAGCCAGTCCAGCTTGGACGTGTCGAATACAGGACCGCCCAGTGAGATATTGTGCACATCGAAGCCGTCGATCAGCGCCTGCAATGACGTTTTCTCATCCTCCTCACTCGCGCTCTTGATGAACAGGCCAAGGAAATTCTGCATGGCTGCCGGCAGATAGCCCGCGCGCTGGTAATAGAGGATAGAGGTCGGGTTCTTGCGCTTTGAAAGCTTCGACTTGTCGGCGTTGCGCAGCAGCGGCAGATGCGTCAGCACCGGCGGTTCCCAGCCGAAATATTGGTAGAGCAACAGATGCTTGGGCGCGGAGCTAATCCATTCCTCGCCGCGCATCACATGGGTGATGCCCATCAAATGATCGTCGACGACATTGG
>CAZSJE010000036.1:0-17193 GCA_964606835.1 uncultured Sphingorhabdus sp. | reverse complement strand
CCCCGACGATGACGATGGTCTGCTTTTCTGCGCCTACCGCCATGACATTGGCCTTGTTAAAGTTTTTTTGAACCCCGCCCTTAGCGACCCGAGAAGGCGGGGTTCAAGGCCCACAAGCCTTAGAACTTGTAGGTAAATCCGGCAAGGAAGCGACGACCGTAGATTTGGTAGTCGATAACTTCGAGCCGATTCTCGCTGCCGCCAACCGACGCGAAACGCTCATCGGTCAGGTTCTGGCCCTGCAAGTAAAGCGACAGGCCGTGAAGGGCACTGCCTTCCTGGAAGTCATAGCCAATCTGGGCATCGACGATGGTTTCACCCAACGCCGTGCGCCGCGTCGGCGAACCGCCAAAGCCGGTGAAATCACCCAGGAAGGTCGAACGGTAACGGACCGAGCCGCGCGCGTTAAAGCCCCATTTCTCAAAATAGGCGGTGCCGTTCGCCACCCATTTCGAATAGCCAGGAATAGTCGAGATATTGCCTCCGGCATCGCGAACCTTCGACTTGGTATAGCCAACGCCGCCGGTCACGCCAAAGCCGTCAAGGGCCTGGGTCAAGGTGCTGAGCGGGAAGGTAACGGCCAGTTCGCCGCCATATAGCTTGCCACCCCCGGTATTGATCGGCGCATCGAGCGTACCCAACCGCTGAAGCGCCGGGAAGCCAGCTGCCCCTGTTGGTGCAGGGAAGCCGGAATAGTCGAAAGTGAAGCGTCCGTTGAAGATGAACTGCTTGATATCCTTATAGAACAGCTGTGCCGAGATCACGCCCGAATTGCCGAAATATTTTTCGAAGTTCAGGTCGAAGGCATTGGCGCGATAGGGTCGCAGGAACGGGTTACCGCCACTTCCCCGAATGATTCCACCGGGAACCGACGAGTCGATGCCATAGTTGATCGAAACGCGCAGGTCGTCGAGCCGCGGCCGCTGGATTTCACGTGCCGCCGCTGCGCGGATGACAAACCCGCTGTCGAACCGCAGCGACAGGTTGATGCTGGGCAGCACATCCCAGTAACTGTCACCGAGTTTCACTGGCGTCGGACCAGCGGGCGCGAAGACCAAACCGCTGCTCGACTGGTCGGTATTGATCACCTGCACGCCAACATTGCCAGTCAGCATGGCCGACCCGAGCTGCTGTTCGACATTAGCCTGAACATAGCCGGTCATGATGTCTTCGCTCACCGTATATTGCTTCGCCAGCACATCAGTAGCGGCGCCCGGGCCGGTTTCGACCCGAGGCTCCAACACCAAAATGCCGTCTGCAATCAGCCTGCGCGCATCATAGCTCAGGATGGGACCAAGCCCAAGATAGGCCAGGTTAGTCGACCGCAGCTGGTATTGGGCAGGCAAGGTCCGTTGCAAAACCCCGGCTGGCAAACGAACAAAGGCCTCATCGACATCCAGCCCCTTTTCGCGGTTGGTGTAGTTCAGGCCAACCTGGATCGAGCGCAGGAAACTGCCTTCGAATTCGCGTTCCACTTCGCCGCGGAACTGCCAGAGCTCGTCCGAAATGAGGCGGTCGTTGTAATAGCCCGCCTGTGGCACGGTGCCACCGCCCCAGCCGAGTGGGTCGGTCAGGAAAATGGCTGCCGGATTGCTGTAGTTCAGGTTGGGCGAGAAAACGGTACCCGTGGGGCCGGACCTAAAGCCGATCGTGGCAGCGGCACCCAAACCGGTGTCATCGCCGTTGAAACCGGTGCCGGCATAGCTTTCCAGGCTCAGTTCGTTGCGGTCGGTTTTCGACCAGCCGAGGTCGGCATAGGCGTTCCAGCCGTTATTGCCCTGATGCTTCAGGTTCGCGCCGAACGAATAAAGGTCGGCCTTGCGCTGAAAAATATCGTTGCGGATGACGCCACGGACATTGTTGAACGTACCTGCAGTCGCGACATTGACCCCTTCGGTAACAGTCAGGGTGCGACCCGCCGGGTTGAATGTCGTGCCGAATGCACCGAAACCAAGCGGAAGCTCTATGCCGCGCTTCGACTGATCGTCATTGAAGTTCGAATAAAATGCATCGAGCGTCAAATCGGTAGTGTCATTGAAGGCATATTGCAGCGTCCCGTTAAGACCGAAACGCTTCAGCTGAGTCGAGGTGACAAAAGATTTGGAACCGCCGATTACGAACGGGTTGGCCACCGTGCCGCCGCCTGCATAACCCCAGGCGTTGAATTCCTGCAGCTGATAGGGCTCATCGACATAGGATGCCGCAAGCGCAACACCGATGGTGTCGTCGGCAAACTGATCGACAAAGGTCGCATTGACGCGGTAGCCATATTTCTTCGAGCCCGCATTGAGCGCGCCTAGATCGGCATAGGCTCCCTTGCCACCGATGGCGAGAACTGACTTGCCATAATCGAGCGGACGGACGGTGCGGATATCGACGGTGCCGACCAGCCCCTGGCCGACGAGCGAAGCGGTAGGCGATTTATAGACGACGACCTGGCTGACGACTTCCGAAGGATATTGGTCGAATTCAACGGCGCGGTTGTCGCCGGTAGAGGTTTGCTCGCGGCCGTTCAGAAGCGTTTGCGAGAAATCGGGACCAAAGCCGCGAATGGCGATAACATTGGCGCGGCCGCTCAGGCGCTGCGACGTGACGCCGGGCAGGCGCGCAATCGATTCACCGATCGACGCGTCGGGCAATTTGCCGATGTCCTCGGCCGAAACTGATTCAACTATCTGCTCGGCGTTTTTCTTTTCGTTGACGGCATTTTCAAGGCTGGCGCGAAAGCCGGTGACAAGAATGCCTTCCTCTTCGGTGGCTTCATCGGCAGGTGCGTCGGCGTCCTGTGCAAAAGACGGTGCGGCGGCAAACAGTGCGATGCCAAGCGCAAGTGCGCTGACCGACATGCGGGTGGAATTGGTAACCTTCATGACATGCTCCCCAGTCATATTTATTTTCCGGTTCGTTGACCGGACCGCGCCATTCCCGAACCTGAGATTGCGTCGAGCCTGATGCATAGCGCCCAGCACAAAGTTCAGACAGAAATCCACATACGTATTCAAAACGATTGCAGCGGGGATGTTGCACGAAAGGCACAGCGGCCTTATTGCAGCATGCAGGAAGAGGAGGTGCAGCACAGCTGCAGCATGACGCGGAAGCCGACATCGTTCGATATCGCCCAATTGGCGGGGGTTTCGCAGCCCACCGTGTCGCGCGCGTTAAGCGGCAGCCCGACGGTTTCGGAGAAGACAAGGCTGCGTGTCCAGGCCATTGCGCAGCAGCTGAATTACACCGTCGACAAAAATGCCTCGTCCCTGCGCAAGCGCGAGACGAACACGCTGGCGCTGCTTTTTTACGAGGACCCGACCCCCGACGAAACCGGGATCAACCCGTTTTTTCTCTCCATGCTCGGTTCGATCACCCGGACCTGCGCGCAGCGCGGTTATGATTTGCTGATCTCGATGCAGCAAATGGCGAGCAACTGGCATGTCGAGTTTGAGGAAAGCCGGAAGGCCGACGGCATCATCCTGTTGGGCCATGGCGATTTCGAGCCCTATCGCGCCAAACTCGACCAGTTGATCGAACAGGGCACGCATTTTGTGCGCTGGGGCCATGTCAATGAAGGCAATCTGGGCACAGTAATCGGCTGCGACAATTTTCGAGGGGGTTACGACGCCACGCAGCATCTGATCGCGCATGGGCGACGGCGCATTGCCTTCCTTGGCCATGCCAATGAACATTATCCCGAATTTTTCGACCGTTATCGCGGGTTTTGCGAGGCGCAACGTAGCGCAGGGATAAAGATGGTGGAGGCACTGCAGGCCGACGCGATTATTACTGAGCAATCGGGGCGCGATGCGGTCAATGCCCTGATCGCGCGCGGCGTGAAGTTCGACGCGATCTTTGCGGCGAGCGACATGATCGCCATCGGCACCATTCACGCACTCGAGGAACATGGGCTGGATGTGCCAGGCGATATTGCGGTCGTGGGCTTCGACGACCTGCCTGCCGCCAGCCTTTCCCATCCGCCATTGACGACTGTGCAACAGGATTTCAAGGCGGCTGGCGAAATGTTGGTCGATGCGCTGATCCGCCGGATCAGAAATGAAGATGTCGCGACCGCGGCGTTACCAGCGCAGTTGATCGTGCGAAAGAGTTGCGGCGCACATTAGCGTTCACATTCGTATTCAGCCCCTCTCCCGATTGCCCTGCACCGCCATCTCTGCCACTCAGGCTCCAAAATATGCGTCTGGGGAGAGGCAATCATGGAAAAACCGCGCCAGGGCTTTTGGGGCCTATGGAACATCAGCTTCGGCTTTCTGGGCATACAGGTAGCCTTCGGTCTCCAATCGGCCAACATCAGCCGTGTGTTCCAGACGCTTGGCGCGAACATCGATGATATCCCGTTCTTGATGATTGCAGGGCCGATAACCGGTCTTCTCGTTCAGCCGATCATCGGTCATTTCAGCGACAAGACATGGGGCCGTTTCGGCCGCCGTCGCCCGTTCTTTTTCGGTGGCGCAGTGCTTTCCGCAATGGCGCTCTTGGGAATGGGCAATGCAACGACATTGATGATTGCGGCTGTTTCGCTTTGGCTGCTGGATGCTGCACTGAATATCGCAATGGAGCCATTCCGGGCCTTTGTCGGCGACATGGTTGGCGATGCTGAACGAACGAGCGGCTATGCAATGCAGACCGGATTCATCGGGGTGGGCGCGGTGTTGGGCGGTATGGCGCCTGCGCTTTTTGAATGGCTTGGCGTAGCCAACGAGGCGCCAAAGGGCGGCTTACCGCCGACGGTCACCTACTCCTTTTATTTGGCAGCCGCGGCCATAATGACAGCGGTCGGGTGGACGGTGCTGCGCACACGTGAATATTCGCCAGAGCAGTTGAAAACATTCGAGGCCCCCGCTTCAACACCCAGCAGGACTGCGGTGGCAGTTAAGGCGCCCTTTGCGTGGGCTTGGCTGGTTGCCGGTTCGGCAATCCTGCTCGCTGTGTGGTCAGCCGCAGCCGACCCAAAACTCTATATTCTGGGCGGTATCTTGGCAGCATTCGGGCTGGCGCAGCTCGTCAATAATCTTCGGCTCAATAGCGGTCGAACCATCCCGGCGCTCAGCGAGATACTGGGCGACCTGACCACCATGCCGCCCGTGATGCGCAAATTGGCGGTGACGCAATTCTTCACATGGATTGCGCTCTACATCATGTGGAGTCAGCTAAATCCGGTTATCACCCAATATGTTTATGGCACCACCGACGCTCAATCAGAGCTGTTCCAGAGAGGCTCGAACTGGGTCAGCCAATTGAGCGCTGTTTATAACGGAGTGGCTGCGATTGCAGCGCTGTTCCTGTTTCCCCGAATGGCCAAAAAATGGGGTGCTGCTTACACCCACATGTTCGGGCTAGCGTGTGGTTCGGCTGCGTATCTCTCCTTGCTCGTGATCCGTGACGAATATCTGCTTTTGCTGCCAATGATAGGCATTGGCATTGCATGGGGGTCGATCCTCACCATGCCCTATGTCATCCTGTCAGCGATCCTGCCGCAAGATCGGCTTGGAGTTTACATGGGCATCTTCAACTTGTTCATTGTGATCCCGCAGCTGTTTGTTGCCTCTGCTTTAGGCGCGGTCATGAAGAACCTGTTTCCCGGCCAGCCAGTTTGGACGATGCTGATAGCCGCGATCGTAATGGCCTGCGCGTCGCTTTCGATGCTGAGGGTGAAGGAGGGCCGCTGACCCTTAGCCATGCGCGCCAAATTGGTTGGCGATTGCAGTGCCGATGCGCAGGATCAACGCGTAGGATTGGGCCATAGGTTCAATGAAGCTCGCATGGATGCCCGCATAAGCTTGCTCGGCACCGTCGGGATAGTCGGTCGGTTCGGTCACATCAAAGTCGTCAATGGTCGGTGCGGAAACCGGAAAGGCGCGGCGGAACTGGACTAGTGCGTCGTCGATGCGCATCGCAAAGACCATCTCCAGCACATCGTCGCGGCTGACATCGTTGGAGCGTGAGAAAGGCGGCACTTGAATTGCAAGCAGGAAGATATGCTGCATGAGCGCCAGCCGCAGCGCATGCAACACACCCAGCGAGCGGCGAAGTTCCTCTCGCCCGTCCATTTCGACATCGCTGTCGACTGCCTTTAGCAGCCGGTGGAGTTTCAGCGCGTCCACGCGCAGACGCGAGGTCAGCGTACGAAAGGCGCTGTTGCGGTCATCGGTTGTCAGCCGCTCGGCAAGCGCCAGACAGGGCGGCTCCAGGAACGCCTCGGTCCCGCGATAGGGCCGGGTTGCCCAATAGGCCGAATTGAAGAGCTCTCCATAGGCCGCAACCGACTTGATGCTGGCAAGCCGGTTGGAGGCGCGCAGCATGCGGATGATCTGGCGACCGCGCGGGGAGGCGTTGATCAGTTCGGCCACGCCCTCGGCATCCTCACCCGCCGCGGTCCCGGCCCCGGCGATCAGGTTCACCGGATAGCCTAGTTGCTGGAGGATGGCATTGTGCGGGATCGCCCGGATCTGGCGCAAGGACATTTCGCGGTTGGCCGCGACATCGAACTGCCGTCGCGACTTGCGCGAACCGGTGTCGTTAAGCAGGCCAAGACCGAAGGCGGTCAGCGAGCGGGCATAAGTGCGCGAACCGAGAAAGTCGCGCTGCATACGGCGGATGCCACGGTAGAAATCCAGGCTGATGTCCGTGCGGCTATAGAATGGGTCATCACCCTCCGGCAGGGCAGCGAGTTCGACCTCGGCAATCCGGCTGAGCGTTGCATAGGCCAATTCAGGCGTGCGGAAAAACAGGTAGCCGTCGCCACCCTGAAAGCTGATTTCGGGTTCGAGCCGTATCGCGCGGCCGGCAAATTCCTTCCGCGCCCAAATGCTCAAGGGATAGGTCAGCCGGTCTGCAAATCCCGCCGGATGCGCGCCGCGCCCCATCGATTCGCCATGGGTATTGAAGATCAGCGCAGCGACATCGGTCAGCCCATGCCTCGCCATCATCCGCGCGAGACGGCCTTGCAATCGCTCGATGGCGAGCGCTGCCGGGAGCTGCCCGACGAAACGGCCCGCATCGGAAAAGCCGGTCTGGATCGCCACCCTGCCGCGCTTGCGCGCATAAGCCTGATAGGCTGGCTCGGCGAGCAGCGCATCAAGGAAGCGCCCGCCATGTTCCATTGCGCTTTCGGTTTCGAACAGCGGGGAGATATCGACCTTGTCCTCGATGCCGAACAACCGTGCAAAGTAAAGCGCAGCCAGCACCGTCTGCGGCTCTTCGCATTCGGCGATCAGCATGCGGATGGGCGCATCGGCGTCGATATGTTTCAGGATTTGCGCCATCGAGAGGAAAACGCGCAGCGCAGTGGTATCCTCGATCGAGAGCGCGGCAAAATTGCTGCGCAAAGGCTTTACCTCGTCGAGCAGGCTGCGCATGCGAATGAGCGCAGTGCGGCTGGCCAAATCGAGTTTCTGCTCCGGATCGATGCGGCGGCGAATGGCGTTGTTCAACTGCGAGGCATTTACGCGGAAATGGATCCAACCCATGCCAAGGCCATCAGCGCGCATGGAGGCAGAGAGGACCAGGAGCGCCCGCGCCGATGTATCGTCGGCATCACCTGCCAGCGTTTCCAGCTCATCGATGATCGGTGCAAGCGACAACAGCTTGTCGGGATGATCCGCGGTGATCGTGTTAGCGGCCTCTGACAGCTCCGCTGCATCGTCCGGCGTTTCCCTCAGCAAGGCCGCCATCGCCTCGGCATGCTGCGCCGCGCGGGCCAGCCGGTCGGCCAGTTCTGACGTCGCGCCAATCCCCGCAAGATTGGCAGCATAACCTGCCAGCCGGATCGCCTTTTCCGACAGCCGGTAATGCAGGCTGGTTGCCCAGCCGATATCGGTGCGGCCATCCATGTCATAGCCGACCCAGCTGGCAAAGCGGAACGGCATAGGCCGCAATTCGCGCCAGCGGTCGGGCCATAGCTTTGCCGCGCTATCGAGCAACTGGCCGACGATTCGGTCGCGTGCGACGCTGCCGCGACTTAGGGCGGCCATGGCCTCGGCATGCTCATAATCGAGCGTCATGGTGTCGCGTGCGTGGTCGGCAACGCAAACCAATGCTTCGCTGATCTCTCCGCTGCTGGCAGCGGCCGCGACAGCATCGCTTTGCGCGCCGTTCAGCAGGAAGGTCGGATGGGCGGTGAAGACGATATGCTGTACCGGATTGGCCCAACGCGCGGCGAATGCTTCGAAATTCGCTGCCTGCACAAGCTTGGCAACCGCCGCGTCATTATCGGCCAACGCCACTGGCGCGACCAGCCGGTGGAGCTTCGTCGCGCGGCTTTGCAGGGCGTCGCATTCCAGTTCGGCGACCAGCATGGCGACCTCCCGCAGCGACACGTCGCCACCCTCAACCTGCCGCGACAGGTCCAAGCTCAGCTGAAAAACAGGGTTGTAAAGCGGCGATTCGCGGGTCAGCCCGTGCAGTTCCTGCAATCGGGCGTTGAGGTCCGCGATACTTTTCATTGTCGCAAAGCCGCGCTGGCCCGTGCCGCTTCGGTGATCGCGGCGACGTCGGGCGCACCTTTGCCAACCACCCAGCTGCCTCCGACGCACAGCACTGGTTCCAGCGCGAGCCAGTCGGGCGCGCTAGTCAGGCTAATCCCGCCCGTCGGGCAGAATTTGGCCATGGCAAACGGCGCGGCGATGGCCTTCAATGCCGATAGTCCGCCCGATGCCTCGGCCGGGAAAAATTTGAAGTGCGTCAGTCCCAGATCGAGGCCGCGCATGATGTCCCCAGCATTTGAGGTACCGGGCAGAAAGGGGATACCGCTTGCCACCGCCGCCCTGCCCAAAGGATCGGTCAGTCCTGGCGAAACGATGAATTCGGCTCCCGCATCGATCGAAGCGCGCAGATCTGTCTCGTTGAGCACGGTTCCCGCGCCGACGATTGCGCCTTTTACCCTCTTCATCTCGCGGATGACATCGAGCGCCGCAGCTGTGCGTAAGGTGACCTCTAGCACGCGCAGGCCACCCGCGACCAGCGCCTCGGCAATCGGCTGCGCATGCGCGGCGTCCTCGATCACGAGGACAGGGATGACCGGCGCGGTGCGCATGATGGTTTCTATAGGCTTCATGCGGCATGTTCCCTTGCAAAAGCAGCAGCAGCGCCAAACAGGCCGGGCTGTGGATGCGTGATCAGCTTGACCGGGATTGCCGCCATCAATTTTTCAAAACGCCCCTTGGCTCGGAAACGCTGGTCGAAGCCGGAGCGGAGCAGGATGTCCTTGATGCGTAGTCCCAATCCACCCGCAATCACCACCCCGCCAAAACCGCCTTGGGCCAGCGCAATATCGCCCGCGACGCTACCCAGCGACAGGCAGAAACGATCAACCGCGGCGCTGGCCAGACTGTCCTCGCCCGACATGCCCAGCGCCCACAGCGCCTTGTCGTCCATATGCTGGATCGCGCGACCTTCAATCTGCGCGAGGGTTTCATAGATTTCCAGCAAGCCAGGGCCAGACACCACACGCTCGGTCGACACCCTTGTGAAGCGTTTGCGCAGGCGCGCTAATATGGCGTCCTCGATGCTGTCGAGCGGTGCGAAATCGACATGCCCGCCTTCGGTCGCTTGCACATGATATCCGCCCGCATGGCGATAGATATGAGCGACACCCAAACCGGTGCCGGGGCCGACAATGCTGATCGTGCCGTCCTGCGTCAGCGGGTCTCCGGGTCCGCACAGATGGACAAAATGCTCATCGCCCGCCTGCGCAACGGCATGGCCGACCGCGCCGAAATCATTGACCAGCGTATAGGCATCGACGCCCAGCCGCTCCTTGATCAAAGCAGGGCGGATGATCCACGGGTTGTTGGTGAACTTTATCACCTCGCCCGTCACCGGTCCGGCAATGGCGATGGAAACCGCGCGCGGGATTGGCTGGTCGAGCATGTCGTCGAACGCCTCCCACGCGGTTTGGAAAGAGGCATGTTCGGCGGTTTTCATCGTCACCGGTTCGCCGAGGCTGGTAACCCGGCCATCCGTCACTTCAGCCAACGCGAAACGGGCGTGGGTGCCGCCGATATCGATGGCGACGAGCTGTGTCACAGCCCCGCCGCCGCCAACATCGCCGAACCGCCTTGCTCGGCACCATCGGCCCCGGCGCGCATCATGGCGAACAACTCGCGGCCCAACCCATCGTCGTGCACCGGCGCGGGCGCAGCAATGCGATCGGTTAGGTCGGCCTTTACCTCCAATGTGCCTTCATGCCCGCACAGACGGATGATGTCGCCATCATGTACGAAGGCCAGCGGGCCGCCGCTGAAGGCCTCGGGTGTCACATGGATTGCAGCGGGAACCTTGCCCGACGCGCCCGACATGCGCCCATCGGTGACAAGCGCGACCTTGAACCCCTTGTCCTGCAAAACGCTCAACGAGGGCGTCAGCTTGTGCAGTTCGGGCATGCCATTGGCGCGCGGCCCCTGGAAACGCACGACGACCACGACGTCGCGGTCCAGCTCTCCCGCCTTGAACGCCGCGATCACATCTTCTTGGGTGGAGAACACCCGTGCCGGTGCCTCGACGACCCAGCGCGCAGGATCGACGGCGCTAGTCTTGAAGGTGCCGCGCCCCAAATTGCCCTGGACCAGCCGCATCCCGCCATCGGGGAGGAAGGGGTCGGAGGGCGGGCGCAGCATATCGGCATCGCCGGTCTCTGCAAGGGCATCGCGCCAGACAAGGGCCTCACCGTCTAAAGCCGGTTCCTGTCCATAGGCCGTCAAATCGTCACTGGCGACGGTCATGATGTCCCGGTGCAACAGCCCGGCATCGAGCAATTCGCGGATGACAAAACCCATGCCTCCCGCTGCGTGGAAATGGTTCACATCGCCGGAGCCATTGGGATAGACCCGCGCGATTAGCGGCACGGCCGCAGAGAGTTCGTCCAGATCCTGCCAGTCGAGCATGATCCCCGCCGCGCGGGCAATCGCTGGCAAATGGATTGCATGGTTGGTCGATCCCCCGGTCGCCAGCAGGCCCACACAGGCGTTCACAATCGCTTTCTCGTCGATGCAATGGCCAAGCGGGCGATAATCACCAGCCTTGCCAATTTCCGCGATCCGGTGCGTCGCCGCGCGGGTCAGTTCGGTGCGCAACTTGGTACCTGGATTGATAAAGGCGCTGCCCGGCATGTGCAGGCCCATCACCTCCATCATCATCTGGTTGGAATTGGCCGTGCCGTAAAAGGTGCAAGTGCCCGCGCCATGATAGGATGCGGCCTCCGCCTCCAGCAATTCCTCGCGGCCTACTTTGCCCTCGGCATAAAGCTGGCGCACGCGCTGCTTTTCCTTGTTGGCAAGACCGGACGGCATCGGCCCTGCTGGCACCAGGATCATCGGCAAATGACCGAAACGCAGCCCGCCGATGAGCAGCCCCGGCACAATCTTGTCGCAAATACCCAGCAACAATGCGCCCTCAAACATCGCATGGCTCAGCCCGACTGCCGTCGCCATCGCAATATTATCGCGGCTGAACAGCGAGAGTTCCATTCCCTGCTGCCCCTGCGTCACCCCGTCGCACATCGCCGGAACCCCGCCCGCGACCTGCGCGGTTGCGCCGACTTCGCGCGCGAACAATTTGATCTGTTCGGGATAGCGGCCATAGGGCTGGTGCGCCGACAGCATATCGTTGAACGCGGTCACTATACCGATATTCATGGTCGCGCCGCCACGGATCGCGGGCTTGTCTTCGCCGGATGCAGCAAACCCATGCGCGAGGTTTCCGCACGACATCGAAGCACGATTGACGCCCTTGTCGCCCTCGCGCGCGATCATGTCGAGATAGCGCTGCCGACCGGGTTTTGACTTTTCGATGATACGGGCCGTGACCGCTTCAATCGCGCTATTCATGCCAGGTAACTCCATCGCGCTCCGCCAACGCAATTGCCGCCGACGGCCCCCAGCTGCCAGCCGTGTAGTTTTTCGGTTTCAGCCCGCTCTCGGTCCAGCCACTGCGGATCGCATCGATCCAGTCCCACTGCGCCTCCACCTCATCGCGGCGGACGAACAAGGTCTGGTCGCCCTCGATCAGGTCAAGTAGCAGCCGTTCATAGGCTATGCGCTTTTTGGGGCCAGCAAAAGCATCGGGCATCGAGATATCGAGCGGAACCTCGCGCAAGCGGATACCGCCGCGATCCAGCCCGGGCACTTTTGCCATAACGGTCAGCCCGATATTCTCGCGCGGCTGGATGCCGATTACCAATCGGTTGGGCTGAGTCTGCGCACCGTTTCCGGCGAAGATCGAGTGCGGAACCTGTTTGAACTGAATGACGATTTCGGTCCGCCGTTCGGGCAGCCGCTTGCCCGTGCGCAGGTAGAACGGCACACCCTTCCACCGCCAATTATCGACATGCGCCTTGATCGCAACGAAGGTTTCGGTGTCGCTGTCCTGCCCCAGTTCCTCGTCATAGCCGGGTACTGCTTCGCCGCTGATGGCACCGGCCCGATATTGGCCGGTGACGCTGTCGCCAGCCGCCACCGCGCGCAGGCAGCGCAATACCTTCACCTTCTCGTCGCGGACTGCAGTCGCGTCGAAACTGGATGGCGGCTCCATCGCTACCAGCGCCAGCAGCTGCAGCATATGGTTCTGCACCATGTCGCGGAGCGCACCCGCGCCATCATAGAAGCTAACCCGGCCCTCAAGCCCCACTGTTTCCGACACGGTGATCTGCACATGGTCGATATGCGCGGCGTTCCACAAAGGCTCGAACAAAATGTTGGCAAAGCGCAGCGCCAGCAGGTTCTGCACCGTTTCCTTGCCCAGATAATGGTCGATGCGGAAGATGCGGTTTTCGGGGAAGGCGCTGGCGACCGCATCGTTGATATGGCGGCTGGACTCAAGGTCGGTACCCAAGGGTTTTTCGAGGCCGATACGGGTGTTGTCGCAGGCTAGACCACTTGCGGCGAGACCGGCGATGGTCGGTTCGAACAGGCTGGGCGCGGTCGACAGGAAAATGGCCAGCCCGCCGTCGCACGGCCCGACCTTTTTGGCGAGCGACGCGAAGCCTTCCGGCTGACTTGCATCCAGAGGCTGATAGCTAAGGCGTAGCAGGAAACCATCGATAGCCGGTTTTCGGTCATCGGGAAGGAATTTCTCCAGTGCCTCGCGCGCAAAGGAACGGTAGCTGTCATCGTCATGCGCCGAGCGCGCCGTGCCGATAATCTTCAGGTCGCTTGCCACCAATCCGTCCATATGCAGCGCGCAGAGTGAAGGGAGCAGCATGCGCTGGGCAAGATCGCCCGTCGCGCCAAAAAGCAGCAGTCGGTCGGAAGCGGCGGTCGAAGCGGCGATCACTGGGCCAAATCTTTCGATATTTCAGTCGGCGCGGAGTGTAGAAGCGAGGTGCAAAATAGCAACTGCCGTGCATACCAATACATCGGTTTGTCGCGGCATTTCCGGCATCAGATGTCGAATTTGACGCCTTGGGCCAGCGGCAGGCTGCTGCTATAGTTGATGGTGTTGGTCGCGCGGCGCATATAGGCTTTCCATGCGTCGGAGCCTGACTCGCGTCCGCCGCCCGTCTCCTTTTCGCCACCGAATGCCCCGCCGATTTCCGCGCCCGATGTGCCGATATTGACATTGGCAATGCCGCAGTCGCTTCCTGCTGCCGACAGGAACAACTCGCATTCGCGCATGTCGAGCGAGAAGATGGATGAGGATAGGCCTGCGCCGACGCTGTTTTGCAGGGCAATGGCCTGGTCGAGTTCAGAATAGCGAAACACATAAAGGATCGGAGCGAAGGTCTCACGCAGGCAAGGGCCGTTGTGGGTAGGCATCTCGACTATGGCCGGGCGGACATAGACGCCGGCCTGGTCCAGCCGCTCGCCGCCGCTGACGGTTGCGCCCATGGCGCGCGCTTCATCGAGCACTGCTTGCATTAGGCCATAGGATTCCTCGTCGATCAGCGGTCCGGCTAGGTTGGCCGCATCGAGCGGATCGCCGACAGGGATACTTGCCGCCACCGTTTTCAGCTTCACCAGAAAGTCGTCGTGGATGGCATCGTGCAGGAAGAGCCGCCGCAGCGAAGTGCAGCGCTGCCCGCTGGTCCCGACCGCCGAGAATAGCACCCCGCGCAGCGCGAGATCGAGATCGGCCTTGTCGCTGACAATCGCTGCATTGTTGCCGCCGAGTTCGAGAATGGTCTTGGCAAAGCGACCTGCCGCGACCTGCCCGACCGCGCGTCCCATCGCAGTGCTTCCCGTGGCGGAAATCAGTGCAATGCGCGGGTCGGCAACCAATGCCGCGCCGACATCGCGGCCGCCCTGCAGCAGTTGAGACAGTCCGGCAGGCGCATCCCCAAAATCGCCTGCCACACGCTCAAGCAGCGCCTGCACTGCATGCGCCGTCAGTGGGGTTTTCTCCGACGGCTTCCAGACAATGCTGTTGCCACAAACCAGCGCGAGCGCTGCATTCCATGCCCAGACCGCCACCGGAAAGTTGAAGGCGCTGATGACAAGCACCGGCCCGAGCGGATGCCATTGTTCCATCATCCTGTGCCCGGGCCGCTCGCTGGCGATGGTAAGTCCATGGAGTTGCCGCGAGAGCCCGACGGCAAAGTCGCAAATGTCGATCATCTCCTGCACTTCGCCTTCGCCCTCCGAAATGGGCTTGCCGCATTCGATGGTAACGAGGCGGGCCAGATCGTCCTTATGCTCTCGCAGAGCATTTCCAAACCGGCGAACCAGTTCGCCCCGCCAGGGTGCGGGAACGCTGCGCCAAGCCAGAAAGGCGGCCTGTGTTAGCTCCATCGCTGCATCGATTTCACTATCGGAGGCAATCGCTACCGAACCAATCGCGCTGCCGTCGATCGGGCTGTGCACGGCAAGCCAGCCCGACGGCACCGATGCGCCAAGGCGTTCGAGCAGGTGGTGGACGTCATTCTGTATCATCGTGCTGCATCCCGGTGGATTTAGCTTTGTCCTTGGCACAGGCACCGCCATAAGCAAGCGATGACGGTGATTTTGTTCTGCGCGGTCGTGGCGCTGGCGTTTTGGGCGTTCCGCCTGCGCGGTGAAATGGCAAAGTTGCAGCGGCGGCTGGACGGGCTTGAAGACTCACTCGTCGCCCGGACCATCGCCCCGCCGGAACCACCGCGCGAAATCGCCGAACCCTTCAAGGTCGCCGCGAAGGTCCGCAAGAGCGCATCGGTAGTGACGCTAGAGGTGGAGCCGGAGCCCGTTCGGGAAAGGCTGGTCCTCCCCGATCGGCCAGAACCAAAACGCGAATGGCGAAACCCGCTTGCCGGGGCCAGTTTCGAAGAACTGGTCGGCGGCAAGCTGCCCATCTGGATCGGCGGGATCGCGCTGGTTTTTGCGGGCTTTTTCCTTGTTCGCTATACCATTGAGGCAGGTCTCCTTGGCCCCGGCGCGCGGTCGGTGCTGGCCACCATTTTTGCCTTACTGCTGATTGCCCTCAGCGAATTAGGCGGGCGGCTGCCAAAGGTGGGTGAAGCCTTCACAGCCGATCCGCGCGTAGGGCAGTCGCTGGCAGGCGCAGGCGTTGCCACACTCTATGGCACGCTGTACATGGCGAGCGAGATTTACGGCCTGATTGGCGTGCCGGCAGCCTTCCTGCTGGTAGTCGCCACCACCGCCATCGCCTTTGCCCTCGCCTTGCGTCACGGACCACCAACGGCACTAATGGGGCTTGCGGGCGGTTTTGCAGCACCATGGGTTGCGGGAATGGGCGCATCGAACCTGCCGGTGCTGCTGCTCTATCTGGCGGTCTTCATCGCCGCGCTGTTCGGACTGGCGGTTTGGCGACGCTGGCTGTGGTTGCTGGTGCTGGCATCGGGCGGCGGGGCGTTGTGGAGCTTTGCGATGCTGCTGACCGCCGACAGCGGCCTGCCATATCTGGGCCTGTTTATCTTGGTGACGGGCGCGGCAGCGGTGTTTGCGCTTGATCGATTCGGGGCCACTGAGGGCAAGTGGAAAGAGCTCGCCGCCTACGCGCCGATGGCGCTCGCGCTGGTGCAACTCGCCATGCTGTTGCCGCAGATGGAGTTTTCGATTGTCGCCTGGGGTTTTTTTGGAGCCTTGTCGGTGCTGGCTATAGCCCTCGCGTGGCGAGAGTCGAAGATGACGCTGGTGATGCTGGCAGCCCTGCTGCTCGCTATTGCACCGCTCAGCGGGGCGTGGGCAGAGCGCGGTGCTGATGTGCCGACGCTGGTGGCCTCCTTCGGCATTGTGCTGCTGTTCGCGGGCGCCGGGCATGTCGCCCTGTGGCGCGACAAACAGCCGCCCCTGCCGTGGGCGATTGCGGCGCTCGGCGCGCCGGTGCTAACATGGTTTTCGGCTTCGCTATCGGACAACCTAATTGGCGAGCGGATTTGGGGAACGACAGCGCTGGCCATTACCGCATTCAGCGGCTGGCTCGCCTGGCAGCAACAGCGGTTGGGCAAGACCGGCATTGTGCAGCGCCTCGCAACAGCAGCCACCGTGCTGATGGCGATGATGGCCGCGATGCTGCTGATCGATGACAAATGGCTCGGCCCGGCTTTTGCAGTTGTCGCGCTGGGCGTGGCCGCATGGGCGAAGATTACCGGCGACCGCGTGGTGCGCGGGACGACCATTGCGCCACTGGGGGTTGCCATGATGTGGGCGACCATTGCGTCCCACCGCTTGATCGAAGCGCAGATTGCAGCGCTCTATGGCAAGCGCGGCATTTACGCGATGTTGCCTGAGGTAGCTGACACCGCGCGAACTGCGTTCGCACCGGCCCTGTTGATCCTTGCGCTATTGTGGGCGCAACGTTTTGTCATTGGAGCCAAAACGCGGATCGCCGTGCTGGCCTTTGGCGGCGCGGCGCTCACCGGCTTTGTCTGGCTGCTGGCCAAGCAACCTGCAGCTATCGAAAGCCCAAGCGATTTCATCCGGCTGGGCTTTGCCGAGCGTGCTTTGTTTACCCAGGCCTTGTTCGCTGCTGGATGGTTTGCGCTGTCACAGGCGGCCAAACGGCCTGCCATGCCTGCGCTCGCAACCATCGGCTGGGTGCTGGCGGGAATCGCCCTGTTCCGCGTGGTCTGGTTTGACCTTATCCTGCTCAATCCCGCCCTGGAGCCGCAGAAGGTCGGGCCGGTCCCCGTTGCCAATCTCGCCACCGGCCACTTTGCATTGGTCGCGCTTTGGCTGTGGCTGATAGCCAACTATCACAAACGACCGCTTGCCTTCCACGTCCTCGGCCTTGGCGCGATGATCCTGGCCTTGCTGG
>CAZSJE010000035.1:0-17197 GCA_964606835.1 uncultured Sphingorhabdus sp. | reverse complement strand
GGCGTGGCACAAAGGCTTTGGCATGTTCGGGCAGGCGAAGTGATCCTTGCGACCGGCAGTATCGAGCGCCCGATGGCCTTTGCGCATAATGACCGCCCGGGCGTGATGCTCAGCCAAGCGGTGCGGACCTATGTGCGCCGCTTTGGCGTGCTGCCCGGAAAGCGCGTGGTGATAGCGACCAATAATGATGATGCATATCTGACCGCCAAGGCATTGAACGATGCAGGCGTAGAGATCGTCGCGATCCTGGATGCGCGAACTGCTCCAGCAGGCGCATCGTCGGGTTTTCCCGTTCATAACGAGGCTACACCCCTATCCACAAAGGGCGTGCGCCATTGCCTGAAAAGAGTGACGGCGATGGTTGGCGGAACGACAAAAAGCTGGGATGCCGACCTGCTAGCCGTATCAGGCGGCTTCACCCCTGTGGTGCACCTCCATATGCAGGCAGGTGGAACGCTCGATTGGAATGAAGCTGCACACGCCTTTGTCCCTGCCCAATCGCGCCAGAATGTCAGTACCATCGGCGGAGCCGCCAATCCGCTGCCGCTCCATCCTGCCGCGCCGGCTGGAAATCCGAAAAAGAGCTTTATCGACTTCCAGAATGATGTGACCCTTGCCGATGTCGACCAGGCATGGGCAGAAGGCTATCGCTCGGTCGAGCATCTGAAGCGCTACACAACCCTTGGCATGGCAACCGATCAGGGCAAGCTGAGCAATATGGCCGCGCTGGGCAGGCTTGCCGAACGGCAGGGCGTTGCTATCCCGGAAGCGGGACTAACCACATTCCGGCCGCCTTACACACCCGTGACCATGGGTCTGCTCGCCGGCGTGGGCGCCAAGGACGGCGGTGCGCACAGGCGCCTCCTGCCTCTACACGATCTGCATGCCACCAATAATCCGGTCTGGCAGCCGCTAGGCTATTGGTTCCGTCCGCGTGCCTATCCGGCAAATGAAGAGACGCTGGGGCAATCGGCGCTGCGCGAAGCTCGCACGGTGCGCTCCGCAGTCGGCATGACCGATGTTTCGACGCTCGCAAAGTTCGAAATCAATGGACCCGATGCCGCCGCCTTCCTCGAGATCGTCTGCGCGACCAGTGTTGGCAAGCTGGCAGTCGGTCGCGGGCGTTATACCTTCATGCTGCGCGAAGACGGCTTTGTTTTCGATGACGGCACGGTTTGGCGGCTCAGCGACAACCGCTATCTGCTGACCAGCTCCACCGGCGGCGCAGACCGGATGGCAACGCATCTTTCCTATGTTCGCCAATATCTCAGTGCAGACCTGCGCGTTTCGGTGGTCAATGTTCAGGAGCATTACGCCAGTATTGCCGTTGCCGGGCCAAAGGCAAAGTCCGCGCTGGAAGCGCTGATCGGTGAAGAACCACCGCGCCATATGTCCGCGGTTGCGGCGGCGATATCCGGCGTTCCCGTCCTGCTACTCGCAGCCAGCTATAGCGGGGAACGCGCGTTTGAAATCTATGTCGAGGCGAGCCAAATCGCTACCGTCTGGACATCGTGCGAAACGGAAGTGGCCGCGCATGGGGGTTGCCTGTTCGGCATGGACGCTATGGACTTTCTGCGAATCGAAAAGGGTCATTTGGTCGTTGGTGGCGAAATCGACGGACGGATGTCGCCCTATGATCTGGCGCTGGACAAGATGTTGAACAGGGAGGGCGGTTATGTCGGCGCATCGGGGCTGTCGCGACCCGCGCTTTCGGAAGCCGGCCGCTTCCAGTTGATCGGGCTTGAGGCAATTGACGGAACCATCCTCGAAGGTTCGATGCTGGTCGCGCGTCAGGGTGAGGCGGCACAAGGTCATGTTAGCGCCGCTGGCATACGCGTTCTCGAAGGCGGCTCAATTGCACTGGGCCAGTTGGTTGACGGTTTCAGCCGTCACGGTGAAGAGCTGATCGCGACCTCGCCCACGCGCGGGAAGAACGTATGGGTTCGTGTTACCGCCCCGCATTTCTACGACATCGCGGGGGAGCGCTATCGTGACTGATGTGACGATCACACCGCTCCCTCCTGCGCCGCTCCATGTGCTCGAAATCTGGAGCAATCCCGCGAAAGTTGCCAA
The DNA here is from genome assembly GCA_964606835.1 of uncultured Sphingorhabdus sp. GTDB lineage: Bacteria > Pseudomonadota > Alphaproteobacteria > Sphingomonadales > Sphingomonadaceae > Sphingorhabdus_B. Next base: position 15,124 of record CAZSJE010000035.1, on the reverse strand, counting down.
ACGGTTCCTGAAGGCAACCGGATTTCCATTGCCACCAATAGGGCGTTCGGGCGGAACAGATTCGCTCCGTTTTATTCGCTTCGAACCGACGGTCTGGCTAGTCGAAGGCGATGCCTCCACGCTTTCGGATATATTGGCCTATGATGGAGCGCTGACGGCGATCGGCGGTGGGGTCTTGCCAGTACGCTTGTCAGGCAAAGGCTGGCGCACACTCCTTATGGAAGGCGGCGTCTTCGATGCGGAAAGCCCCGCTTTCGCCGCAGGGTGCAGCGCAGCGACCATCATCGACCATGTCAATGTGCGGCTGCACGTCACGGGCGATGACAGTTGCGTCGCCTATGTGCCGCTAAGTTTCAGCAAGGCGCTGCTAAATTTTTGGGAAGAGGCAGCACTTCGATTGACACCTTAAATTGTTGCTGCGGTCGGCCAAGTCAATTGTTGCTCGATCCATGGAAAGCGGTCGATGGTCCGGGCGAAAGCATCGCCGCTCAACACGCGCTGGCACAGGGCGGCGGTCAGGCGAGGCACATCCCCCAATTCTCCGGAACGGGCAACCACCTGGACCTGCCTCGAAAAACGTCCGCGCGACATGGGCTCGGGACGCAGCTGGTGATGCAGGTCGGGGACAGCGGCCAAACAGGCCGGTGTGGTAATTGTCCAGCCAAGGCCCGCAGCGACCAGCGCCAGTTGCTGGTACGAAGATTCGACCTCGATAATCTGCGGTAGTTTCAACTTCATCCGGACGATCTGCCGCTCAATCTGCTGCCCCATGCCCGTGAGGCGCGAAAAGCGTATCAACGGGATTTGCGGCATGTTGGCAACATCAAACGTTTCACGGCAATCTTGAGGGAATACACAAATGAAGCATTCTTCGAATACAGGGTGCAGTTCCAGCGACCCCTTATGCTCCAGGTTGAAACTGCCCGTAACCAGCATGTCGATATCGCGCGCGAGGAATTCGTCCTGGTGCTCCCGCGAGATTCCGGATCGAATATTCCAACGCTCTGCGCGTCCACCAAGCGCACGCAACAGTGGAGCGGTTAGCAGGTTGGCGAGGCTGAACGACATGGCCATGGTAACGCTGGAAATGGGCAGATCCGCCCCTTCGCGCACTGCATCATAAGCAGCCCTTGCCTGTGCGATCAGACCCACCCCGCGCGCAAATAATGCCTTGCCGCCGGCCGTCAAACCCATTGGCCGCATCGTCCGGTCGAACAGCGGCGCGCCGATGCTTGCCTCCAGCTTGGCTATGGTTTGTGAGATGGCCGATTGGGTAACCTGCAGGTGCACCGCGCATTGCGACATGCCACCAAGCTCGACGGTCAACACAAACACTTCAAGCGCGTGCAGATCAAACTCTTGCGGCAGCTTCACGCTCGCGCTCTCCTTTCGTGGCATTACACATGCTAATGCTAAGGGCATCAATGCGATAATGCTAGAATTTCTTCGTGGCGGTAGCGCGCGGATCGGGTAGCAAAGGTTGCGAGGAGGGGTTGCGCATGAGCGAACCGACAAAGTCGGGCCAAATCCGCGGCCATCCCAAAGGCCTCTATTTTCTGTTCTTCACCGAAATGTGGGAACGCTTTTCCTTTTACGGCATGTCGGCGCTGTTGACGCTGTATATGGTCAAGGAACTGCTGCTTCCCGAAAATGCCTCCCAAGCAATCGGGCTGGCCGGGCTTCGGGATTTCTTCGAATTCCGCGCGCCGATGTCGGATGTCGCCTTTGCGGCGATCATTTATGGCTGGTATGCTGGGCTCGTCTATTTCACCCCCATTTTTGGCGGCTGGATAGCCGACAGGGTTCTTGGCGCAAAACGCACGGTCATGATTGGCGTCGTGCTGATGAGCGCAGGACATTTGGCGATGTCTTTCTATGCGACCTTCCTCTTTGCCTTGTTGCTGCTGATCCTTGGATCCGGCTTCCTCAAAGGCAATATTTCGGCGCAGGTCGGCGCGCTCTACCCGCCAGGCGATGAGTCGCGTCGATCTCGCGGCTTTACCATTTTTTCCACCGGCATCTGCATCGGCGCGGCAACCGGGCCATTGGTCGGTGGTCTGGTTGCGCAAATCTATGGCTGGCATGCCGGTTTCGCTGTGATGGCGGTGCTGATGCTGCTCGCCCTGGCCACTTATGCCTTGGGCCAGCGCCATTTGCCCGATGACCGGCCGTCTGCGCACAGGCGGGACAAGGCACCCCCGCTATCGCCCGACGAACGACGGAGGGTTTATGTCCTGCTGTTCGTCATCCTGCTGACCATTCCCGCCGAAATTGCCTATCCAATGATCTGGAGCGTCGGCATATTGTGGGTCGACCAATATGTAAATCTGGCAACGCCCATTGGCGAAGTACCATCGAGCTGGTTTGCCTCCATGGACTCGATCGGGGCGATCATCTTTGCTCCCGTCTTGGTCGCCTTATGGGCATGGCAAGCCAAACGTAACCGCGAACCGCCAAGCGTGGCCAAGATTGGCATTGGTACAGCAATAGTCGGGTTCGCCGCCTTGCTGTTCGCCTATGGCAATGCGGGCATGAATGAACCGGACAGCGTATCGGCAGGTTGGGCGATTGCCGGATGGCTGATCATGGGGGTCGCATGGCTCTATTATTGGCCAACATTGCTTGCACTGGTCAGCAGCGCCGCGCCGCCAGCCGTCACGTCAATCCTGATGGGGGTCGCGTTCCTCTCACCTTTTGTTGGACATACGCTTGCAGGATGGGTCGGCAGCTATTTTGATCGGATGAGTCCCTCCCGATTCTGGTCGATAGATGCGGGCATTGCGCTGGCGGGCGCAGCAATCATCCTGCTACTGAGCAAGCCGCTGACACGCGGCCTGACAGCAAGCGGTCCCAAGTCAGGCGATGCGCGCGCCTTGTCGTCGTAACTCATCCTGGAGTGCAACGAGGTCGAGGTCGTAAAAATCGCGGTTTGATTTTACCGCCAGTGCAGCGGCTACACCCGCACCCTGCCCGGCAACTGCACAACACATCATGTTGCGCACAGCGGCATGGCTTACCTTGTCGCCCCCGATGATCCGGCCAGTTGCGAGCAGGTTCTTCACGCCCTTGGGCAGCATCGCACGATAGGGGACGTGAAAGTATCGGCCCGTGGTCGGCAGGATCAGATAGCCATAGCCGTCGATAAATTCCGGGAAAATGCCGATGCTGTCCTCAAACCGGCCCTGCTCCATCACATCGTTGGCGGTCATATTGTAGGCGGCGTCTATCTTTCGCGTGTCCCTGATGCCTAGCGTCATGCCAAAGTTGCGCAGTTTTGCATCCTCGCAGCCGGGCATGAAGGATTTGAGCGCGTTCACCGCATGCATTGCCTGTTTGCGCCCCTCGATTTCGCCAAGGGTCAGCGCGTCGGGATCGGTACCATCAAGGGAGAGGTGACACATGTTGAGATAGGTGAGGTCGCCCTGGTCCGAAACCGTGCCCCAGGTGCCGGCCATAGTCTTGACGCTGTCAGGGATGAGCCCTGCGTCCAGCGCCTTCTGAAAGGGTTTGCGCAGGAAGGGGGAGAACATCTCGTCCTCCTTGCCGCTGGTCGTTATCTCCCATTCGCCACCCAAAGCCCAGTCGCCATAGGTCTGCGGGTCAGCCTTCACCGCATCGATAAAGCGTGTCTTGTTTACCCCGGTCATGGAAAACATGACGGAGACGCTCATCATTTCCTCAACCGGATGCTTGTGCGTTGGCGCACCCGCGCGATGGGCGATATCGGCATCGCCAGTGGCATCAATGACGCGTTTGGCAAGAATTGCCTCACGACCGGACTTGCTTTCAACAATCACGCCCTTGATTGTCTCACCCTCCATGATCGGCGCGACACACAGGCGATGAAGCATCGGGATAACACCCGCTTCCTCGACCAAGGTGTCAGCAACATATTTGAAGGCTTCCGCATCAAGGCTATGGCTGATCGATTGCGGTTCCGGCATGGCCGCTCCCATGGTCTTGGCGCGTTCCTCAAACTCTCGACCAATGCCTTCGCTGTCGACCGTGGCGGGATGGCGATACCAGGCAAAGCCCTCAACACCGACCTGCGTGATGTTGCCGCCAAAACAACCATAGCGTTCAAGCAAAACGGTTTCGACACCTGCCCGTGCGCTGGCGAGCGCCGCTGCCAACCCGCCCGGGCCTGATCCGACGACAAGGACGTCTGTTTCGCGGATCACATCGATTTGCCGCCTGGGTTCTGTGATCGTCTGCGTCATCGTTGGGACTTCTCCCAATCGGGCGCGACATAAAAAGGTGCGTTCGATGGGGGTAGCATCGGTCTCCCCAGCACATGATCGGCACCCTTCTCGCCAATCATGATTGTCGGTGCGTTGAGGTTGCCGGTGGTGATTGAGGGCATTACCGAACTGTCGATCACGCGCAGTCCTTCGACGCCGATCACCCGCAGCTCCGGATCGACGACAGTCATCGGGTCGGCAGGATCGCCCATCTTGCAGGTGCAGCTGGGATGGAGCGCACTTTCCACATGCTCTGCGATGAAGGCATCAATCTGTTCGTCGGTTACACAATCGGCACCTGGCTTGATTTCGCGGCCGCGCCAGGGGGCGAACGCCTCTTGCTGAAAAATCTCGCGCGTAAGCCGCACGCAAGCACGCATCTCAACCCAGTCATCGGGATGGCTCATATAGTTGAAGTTGATTTTGGGCTTGTCGCGAGGATTGGCGCTGCGCAGCGTTACCGCGCCCCGGCTCTTCGAGCGCATGGGGCCGACATGCGCTTGAAAGCCATGCTCGCTCGCCAGCGACGAGCCGTCATAATTCACAGCCATCGGAAAAAAATGATACTGGATATCGGGATATTTGACCCCGGCGCGGCTGCGGATGAAGCCACAGCTTTCGAACTGGTTGGACGCACCCAGACCCGAGCGGAAGAACAGCCATTGCGCGCCGACCATCGCCTTGCCCAGCAAATTTGCCTTGCCGTACAGCGAGACAGGCTGCGTGCAGGCCATCTGGAAATAGAATTCGAGATGGTCCTGGAGGTTCGCACCAACGCCGGGACGATCCGCGATGACGCCTATACCATGCTGCCGGAGTTCATCAGCCGGGCCGATGCCGGACAGCTTGAGCAGCTGCACCGAGTTGATTGGCCCGCCCGACAGGATGACTTCACGGTCCGCGCGCAGTTCATGTCGCTGGCCACTCCGTTCATACTCGACGCCAACCGCCCGTTTGCCTTCGAAGATGATGCGCGTGGCCAGCGCCTGCTGGATGATTTTGAGGTTGGGTCGCTTTCGCGAAGGGTAGAGATAGGCCTTCGCCGCCGAACATCGGGCGCCGTTTCGCACCGTCATGTCCATCCGGCCAAAGCCTTCTTGGGCGTAACCATTATAATCCTCGGTGAGACTATAGCCTGCCTGTTTCGCGGCATCGAGCCACGCCTGGTGCAGGGGATTTTCGAGGTCGCCATAACAAGTTGAAAGCGGCCCGTCCCCGCCGCGATAAGCATCGCCTCCGTCAGCCCTTCCCTCCGCCCGCTTGAAGTATGGCAGCACATCGGCATAGCCCCAGCCACGCGCGCCTTCCTCATCCTTCCACCGCTCAAAATCGAGCGCATTGCCTCGCACATAGACCAGCCCGTTAATGGATGAGGATCCGCCCAGTCCTTTCCCGCGCGGACAATTCAGCCGACGGCCATTGAGATGCGGCTCGGGCTCGCTTTCATAGCCCCAGTTCCACCGCTTGGTATTCATCGGATAGGCAAGTGCCGCTGGCATCTGAATGAAGATCGAACGGTCATTGCCGCCATATTCGAGCAGGGCGACTTTGTGTCGGCCATCCGCGCTCAGCCGGTCGGCGAGCACGCAGCCCGCCGATCCGGCACCTATGATGACGAAATCCCAGTCACCCGCAACATCAGCCATGATGCATACCTTGGTGCAAGGCCATCAGACCTTTGAAGGTGCCAATGCACATCAGCAGCAAGACGAAGGCCAGCGGAAGTCCGGAAGCAATAGCAGCGGCCTGTAGCGAAACCAGCCCGCCGGATACCAGGAGAACTGCGGCAATTCCGCCCACGACGAACAGCCAGAAGGTCTTTTGCTTGAGTGACGTGTCGGTGCGCCCACCCGATGTCATTGTGTCGATCACCAAAGTTCCGGAATCCCAACCCGTAATGAAGAAGATGAGGATCAAGCAAATCGCGACGAAGGATGTGAAGCCTGCCCAGGGCAGTGACCCCAGGAGCAGGAACAATTGGGTGTCAAGCGGCGCCTTCGCCAGATCGGGCAGGCTGCCTGAAACGATCTGGGCGATGCTGCCATCGCCGAAAACGGTCAACCATATCACGCAGAGCAAAGTCGGTGCAATCAACGCCCCCGCCACATATTCACGCACAGTGCGACCGACGGAGATCCGCGCCATGAACAACCCCACAAAGGGGGCCCAGCTGATCCACCATGTCCAGTAATAAGCGGTCCAGTCGTTGTAGAAACCTGTGTCGGTCCGGCCCGCGGGATTGGACAGCGCGGGGAGGTATTGGAGATAGGCCCCCATATTCCGGAACACATCCCCGAGAAGCACAAGCGTCGATCCGGTCGCAAGGATGAACAGGATCAGGGCAAGGGCAACCCACATGTTGACTTCGCTCAATATCTTGATGCCCTTGTCGATTCCGCCGCGCACGGAAAAAAACGTCACCAGCGCCATGATCGCAATGAGCGCGAGGATCGAAACGGTTGAGCTCGGAATTTTGTACAGATATGTGATCCCGGCCATCGCCTGGCTCGCGCCCAGACCCAATGATGAAGCCAGCCCGAAAAGCGTAGCGAAAACCGCAAGGACATCGATGATATCGCCCGACCGCCCCCATACTTTTGGCCCGATCAAAGGATAAAAGGGTGCACGCATCGACAAGGGCATTTTGAAATTGAACGCGAAAACCGCCAGCGCCAGACCCACAATCGCGTAAATCGCCCAAGGATGCAGCGCCCAGTTGTAGACTGTAGCAGCCATGGCAAGTGTTCGCGCGCCATCGGCGTCTCCCGCGGCACCGCCCAGTGGCGCAGCAGGGCCGCCCGCCATCGACGAGGTGAAATGGGTCACCGGTTCGCCTACCCCGTAAAAAACCAACCCGATGCCCATTCCCGCGCCGAACAGCATCGAAAACCATGCGACGCGCGAATATTCCGGCGTGGTTTCCTTGCCGCCCAGCCGGATTTTGCCCAAGGGCGAGATTGCAACTGCGACACTAAATAGCAGCACCAGATTTCCGACCGAAAGCAGGAACCAGTTGAACTGCGCGGTTGCCGATGCGCGCAGCCAGGAAAACAGATCTGCCGACGCTTGCGGCGCGATAATGGTGAACAGGATTACCGACAGTGAAATCAACGCGACGGGGATGAAGACGGCGGCATTGATCGTCATTCCGAACCAGCTTCGGTTAGACTGGCCGTAATTCCCGATATCGATGGTCTTTGCCCAGTCGGTCATTTCTCCCCCTCCCCCGTTTCGGTCAATGGTTGGCAGCTGTCGTTAGCGCCGTCCAAAGCCAATTTGAAAAACTGCGCCAGACCTCGACCTGAAACCGCTGCTCGGTCTCGCGGATGACTATGATCTCGACCGTTTCGAAAATCGTCCGTGTCGCCCGGCCCACCGCAAAACGGTCAAAATCGATTGGGCAACCTGTCTTCAACAGCGCGGCGGCATCGGGGCCTTCAACAGTCAGGCAAATCGATCGATCGCTGATATCGACAATGGCAACCGGCAGCCCGGCACCGGTCGGCAAGCTGGCCCCAACAGGCGCGCGCAATAGCCATTCATCGGGGCCAAGGCAGGCAATCCCGCCTACGGTGGCACCGATTGTGTTTGGAACCTTCACGCCGAGCAATGTCTCCAGCGCCTGCGCCTGCCGCGCGCGCAGCGAGTAGCGCGCCATTGGTTGGGCGAGGCTGATGGTCACACTCTGTCCGACAAACGCGTCCGCCGGCACCGGCTCATAGCGGGACAGGAGATCAGACATTAAGCCGCGCTCCTTCGGGATCGTAGAAAACCATGGGGCTAACCCTCACGCGATGCGTCACGCCCGGCATCGGGATGTACAGCGTCTCGCCCATTCGTTCTCGCCCGCCTGCGACCAAGGCGATGGCAATCGACCGCCCAAGGGTCGTGCTCCAATAGGATGAAGTGATGTGGCCGATCATCGTCATGGGGATCGGCTGGTGTGGGTCGGCGACAATTTGCGCGCCTTCTTCCAACACCAGCTCTGGATCATCGGTCAACAACCCCACCAGCTGCTTGCGCCCTGGTGCATCGATGTCTGGCCGTGCCAGCGATCTTTTGCCAACAAAATCGGGCTTCTTCTTGCCAACCGCCCAATCGAGTCCGGCGTCATAAGGCGTCACCGTGCCATCGCTATCCTGCCCGACGATGATAAAGCCCTTTTCGGCGCGCAGCACGTGCATCGCTTCGGTGCCATAGGGCGTGATGCCATATTGCGCTCCGTCGGCCATCAACCGTTCCCACAACGCCCGGCCGTAGGCAGTCGGCACATTGATTTCGAAGCCCAGTTCGCCAGTAAAGCTGACGCGAAACAGACGGGTGGGAATACCGAAAATCGTGCCCTCGCGGATTGCCATGTGCGGGAAGGCTTCGGCCGACAGATCGATGCCCGCAACCAGCGGCTCCAGCAATTTGCGCGCATTTGGCCCTTGAAGCGCAATCACCGCATATTGCTCGGTCGTGCTGGTCAGCCAGACGTCAAGATCGGGCCATTCGGTCTGGAGATAATCCTCCATCATGTTCAACACCCGCGCGGCACCGCCTGTTGTGGTCGTCAGGTGGAATCGATCCGGTGCCAGCCGCGCCGAAACGCCATCATCGGTGATGAAGCCGTCCTCCTTCAGCAACAGCCCGTAACGGCACCGCCCAGGCTCAAGCTGCTTCCACGGATTGGTGTACATGCGGTTGAGAAATTCTGCGGCATCGGGCCCGACCACCTCGATCTTGCCGAGGGTGGAGGCATCAAAAATGCCCACGGCGTTGCGCACGGCCAGGCATTCGCGATTGACTGCTGCATGCATATCCTCGCCAACCTGCGGGAAATAGCGCGCACGCCGCCACTGCGCGACCAGCTCGAACACTGCGCCATTCTCTTCAGCCCAGCTGTCGATATTGGTCGTGCGGGTGGCCTGAAACAGCGGCCCCTTTGCATGCCCGGCCAGCGCTCCGAAAGTCTGCGGCGTATAGGGCGGGCGGAAGGTGGTGAGGCCAATGTCCACCACCGGCTTTGCCAAGGCTGATGACGCGATTTGCAAACCGTTCAGGTTGGAGGTCTTGCCCTGATCGGTCGCCATACCATTGGTGGTATAGCGCTTGATATGCTCGATCGAGCGGAAGCCTTCGCGCACGGCCAGGCCAATGTCCTTGGCCGTCACATCATTCTGGAAATCGACAAATGCTTTGATCCGCGCCGGGTCTTTGGGCGTCGGCAGTTGGTCGATGACTTCGCCCTTGCCGAAATTCCAGTCCCCCGCGCAGGCGCCGACGCAGCGGACATTCTCATTGGGTTGATCGGGCACATAGGCGCCCAGATCGTTGCGCCATTTGAGCGAGCCCTTGCTATGCGACCATAGATGGACGCTCGGCGTCCAGCCGCCAGCCATCAGCAAGGCGTCGCATTTTATTCGCTCTCGACTCGTCCCTTCATTGCGCGCAACTTCAATTCCAGCGACGCTATGGCGTCCAGAGACGCCAATTACGCTGTGTTTCAGTTTGAAGTGTATCCCAAGATCGATCGCGTGCTGAAGCAAATCGGGGCTGACAGTTTCGCGCACTTCGACAATCGCCGCAATCCCGACGCCTGCCTTCGCCAGCGCGAATATATCGTGCCAGCCACTGTCATGGGCCGTCATCAGGGCAACGGACTGGCCGACAGCAACGCCATGGCGCAGCGCAAAGGCCTTGGCTGCGGAAGACAGCATTACGCCGGGCGTGTCATTACCGTCGAACACCAAAGGCCGTTCAATCGCGCCTTGGGCAAGGATCACCTCGTCTGCCCTGATCCGCCACAGCTTTTCACGCGCGGCATTCGCTGCATCCGCCTTATGATCGGTCAATCGCTCCACCGCGCCGATGAAATTGTCGTGATAGTAACCAAACGCCGTCGTGCGCGTCAGGATTGTGACATTGGGCGCTTCGTTCAGCGCCTTCATGCTGCGTTCGAGCCATGGCCAAAGCGACGGATCGGCAAGCGCACCGCCGCCAGCCTCATCCTGCTCGTCGATCAGCATCACCCGCTTGTTGCTTGCCGCCGCTTCCAGCGCGGCGTCGATCCCCGATGGGCCAGCGCCAATAATCAACAGGTCGGTATGCGCGTAGGTTGCGGCATAAGTGTCGGGATCTTCTTCAGTCGGCGCATCACCCAACCCGGCCATCCGCCGGATCGCAGGTTCATAAAGCTTCTCCCAAAAGGACCGCGGCCACATGAAGGTCTTGTTGTAAAAGCCGGCGGGGAAGAACATCCCCAGCCGGTCATTGACCGCGCCTAAATCGGTCTTGAGCGATGGCCAGCGGTTCTGGCTGACTGCGTTCAGGCCATCGTGCAACTCGACATTGGTCGCACGCAAATTGGGGGTGAAACGCCCCGGACCGCGATCCACAGAGACCAGTGCGTTTGGCTCCTCGCTCCCCGCCGCGAGCACGCCACGCGGTCGATGATATTTGAACGACCGGCCAAACAGCATCACGCCATTGGCGAGCAACGCAGATGCCAAAGTGTCGCCTGCAAAGCCCGAATAGCTTTTGCCGTCGAAGCTGAACTGCACAGGCCTATTGCGGTCGACGCGGCCGCCTTGAGGCAAACGAAAGCCGCTCATTTGCGCGGCTCCCCGGCCTTGTAGGTCGTCTCAAACTTGTCAGTCACCGTATCGCGCACAGCGTTGAAAAAACGCCCGCAGCCATGAATATGCCGCCAGCGTTCATGGTGCCGTCCGCGCGGGTTGGCGCGGATGAACAGATAGCGTTCCCATTCCTCATTGCTGTAAGAGGATGGATCAGCGGGACGAGCAATATGCGCTTCGCCGGCATAGGCGAATTCGATCTCGGCGCGCTTTTCGTCGCAATAGGGGCAGTGGATCAACAGCATCAGTGAGCCACCGCTGCCGCCGCCGCCTCGTCGATCAACCGACCATTCCGAAACCGGTCGAGATTGAACGGCGCGTTGATCGGATGCGGCTCATCCTTCGCCATGGTATAGGCAAGCAAATCCCCTGCCCCCGGCGTCGCCTTGAACCCGCCGGTGCCCCAGCCGCAATTGACATAGAGTCCCTTTACCGGTGTCTTGCCAAGGATCGGCGAGCGGTCTGGCGTCACGTCAACGATCCCGCCCCATGTGCGCAGCATCCGCATCCTTCGGTAGATCGGGAAAATCTCGCAAATAGCCGCCAGCGTATGCTCGACTATGTGCAACGCACCGCGCTGCGAGTAGCTGACATATTGGTCGGTTCCAGCACCAATCACCAACTCGCCCTTGTCCGACTGGCTCATATAGGCATGGACGGTATTGGACATGACCACGCAGGGAAAGGTCGGCTTCACCGGTTCAGAGACGAGCGCCTGCAGCGGATAGCTTTCCAGCGGGAAATCAAGCCCCGCCATCCGCATGATAACCGATGTATTGCCCGCCGCCGATACACCGACTCGCTGGCAAACGATATATCCGCGCGTCGTATCCACGCCCTCTACTGCACCGTCCGCGCTCCGGCGGATACCCGTCACGGCGCAGTTCTGTATGATATCAACGCCCAGCGCCGCTGCCGCGCGGGCATAGCCCCAGGCAACTGTATCGTGCCGCGCCGTTCCCCCGCGTCGTTGCAATGCCGCACCCAGCACCGGATAACGCGCATCCGGCGAAACGTTCAAAGGCGGGCAATAAGCCTTGGCTTCCGCTGGAGTCAGCCATTCATTGTCGACACCGTTCAGCCGGTTGGCATGAATGTGCCGCTGCAGGCTTTGAATATCGTGCACATTATGCGCGAGCATCATCACCCCGCGCTTAGAATACATGGTGTTGTAGTTCAGTTCCTGCGACAGCCCATCCCACAGCTTCACTGCATGATCATAGAGATGCGCGCTTTCATCGTACAGATAGTTGGAGCGGATGATCGTCGTGTTGCGCCCGGTATTGCCGCCGCCGATCCAGCCCTTTTCCAGCACCGCGACATTGGTGATCCCGTATTTTTTCGCAAGATAATAGGCCGCCCCCAGACCATGTCCGCCGCCACCGACAATGATTGCATCATAAGCCGGTTTGGGCGCCGCATCGGGCCATTGTTCGGGCCAGTCCTTATGCCCGCCCAGCGCCTTGGCGAAGAGACTGATTGCACTAAAACGGGTCACGCATTGGCTCCTGCCAACGGCGTATAGACAATTACTATCGTACAGCCATTTTTGCTTCCCGCGCGGTGCATTGTGCCCGGCATCCGTAGCACAAAGTCGCCCGGACCATAGCTTGCATGTTCATCGTAAAAGTCCCCATCAATGACGTAGATCTGCTCGATCTCGTCATGCGCATGCGGCTCCCCAAGCGGGCCGGGGGCAACTTTCATCGCCATTGTCCGATAACCGCGCGGATCATCGATCAGCGGCAGGATCGTCTCACCAGGCCGTTCCCCCGCTTGCCAGCCAGTGCCGGAAATCTTGATCGACCCGGATGATGGAAGCGCCGTCATGACCGTTCCCCCTTCAACACGGCCTTTGCGCGGTCGACATAGAAATCCTTGAAATCCTCGACCAGCTTTTCCTCCACGGCATAAGGCCCCTGGGAATAGCCGTCGTTGGAAATGCCCTGATGGTTGATCATGGAAAAATAGCCATCCTGTTCATTGGTCTTTCGCCAAAGCGCTGCAAGATGGTCGGGATCATAGTCAACACCCCCAACCGCATCTTCATGCACAAGCCAGCTGGTACGCAGCATGGTTTTGTCGGGCGCGACAGGCGTCAGCGAAAAGGTCACGACATGATCGCAGCAGAAATGGTGCCAACTATTGGGCTGGGTCCAGACTGAAAGGCTGGATGTTTCAGGCTCCCTGAACGGTCCGATCAGTTTCTGGCAGGCAAGCTTGCCATCGATCGATTGCGTCACGGCACCATTGGCCAAGGCCAGCCGCGCAACCCGGTGCCACCAGCCATCCGGGAATTCGATCAGATCGTGATCGATACCCATAGCACGCCATTCTTCGCGCTTTGCCGCAACCAGCGCGTCATAGTCGCTGTCGTCAACGATATCCGCCTCGCCGTCCTCGGGCAGGCCCTTGCCAAAACCATAGGTGCCCAGCACGCTGATCAATTCGGGATGGCCAGCGTCGCAATGGTAGCATTCGCGATTATTCTCCATAACCAGCTTCCAGTTGGCATCTTCGACATAATCGTCCTGCACCGCGACCTTGAGGCGTTCGAGATCGTAGACCGCGATCTGTTGCGAGATATCGGCCTTCACCCGGTCAATCGGCGGAGGATTGTCGGCCATGCAAATGAAGATCAGCCCACCCACATTCTCTAGCGCCACCGGGTTCAGACCGTGATCGCCCTTTTCAAAATCCTCGGCCATACTGCGCGCGGCGAGGAGCTTGCCGTCAAGCCCGTAGGTCCATTGGTGATACGGGCACATCAACCGCGGCGCGCGACCCTTTTGTTCGAGACATATACGCGCACCCCGGTGGCGGCATGAATTCCAAAATGCCCGCACCTCATTGTCCCGACCGCGAATGATAATGATCGAGTTGTTAGCGACTTCGAACACGAAATAATCGCCAGGATTTTTCACATGCGCAACGGTGCAGGCATAGAGCCAGACCGACTTCAGCATCACCTGCGTGTCGAACGCAAACGCCTCTTCGCTGACGTAAAGCGCGCCCGGCAAAGTATGGCCCTTGCGGTCGTTGTTCAGCAGCTGAGCGATGGGTTCAAAACGCGACATTCCTAGCTCCTCAGCGCGTTGTTTTCCGGGTCGAAGGGCGAATCTTCGATAATCGTCGCCTTGTGGCGCGTGCCCAATATGGCGATCTCAAACTCCGCACCGACATTTGCCAGATCGGGCCGGATCATCGCTAGCGCCAGGCTTTTGCCGACGCGCCAGCCATAGCCGCCGGACGTGGCCCGTCCGACAATCTCCTCACCCCGATAGATTGCCTCAGACCCGCGCGCATCGGCATCGGTGACGCCGTGCACTTCCATGGTAACCAGCTTGTTGGCCAGCCCCTTTTCCTTCCACGCCAGCAGCGCATCGCGGCCATGAAAGCTCTGTTTCTTCAGGCTGATGAACCGGTCCAGCCCGCTTTCATGCGCCGAATATTCCACCGACAATTCGCGCGGAATCAGCTTGTAGCTTTTTTCGAGTGCCATCGAAGTCATCGCGCGGATACCGAACGGCTTGATGTCAAATTCGACCCCGGCCTCCATCAGCTGGTCAAAGATGTAATTCTGCACCTCGATCGGATGGTGGATTTCCCAGCCCAGCTCGCCGATAAAATTGACGCGCAGCGCATCGACCTGCGCCAGCCCGATGCTGATTCTTTTGCCCGTCAGCCATGGGAAGGCCTCGTTCGATAAATCGCTATCGGTCAACTTTGCCAGCACCTCGCGCGAACGCGGTCCGGCGAGCACCAGCACCCCCATCGCTGTCGTCAGCCGTTCAAAGCTCACCGATCCATCGCGCGGCATGGCCTTTTTCAGATAATCATGATCGTGCCGTTCATAGGCCCCGGCAGAGACCAGATAATATCGCTGCGGCGCCATCTTATAGACTGTGAACTCGCTCCGCACCCCGCCCTTGCTTGTCAGCAAATAAGAGAGCGTGACCCGCCCGACCTTTTTCGGCACCGCGTTGGTGAGCAATTGATCGAGCCAAGCCTCCGCCCCCGGCCCCGATACCTCGCATTTGGCAAAGGCGCTCATATCCTGAAGGCCGACCTTTTCGTGAACATGGCGGCACTCATTGCCGACATGTTCGAAATAGTTGGAACGGCGGAACGACCATTTTTCGCGGATCGGCTCACCCGGTACGACCGGATGGTTGTCGTTCAACAGCACATCGGGTTTATCGAGATCAGCCTCGCTCAGCGCATAACCCGGCGGCGCGAACCAGTTGGGCCGTTCCCAGCCGA
>CAZSJE010000034.1:0-17420 GCA_964606835.1 uncultured Sphingorhabdus sp. | reverse complement strand
TCGCCGTTGCCGCGAAGGATGATGAGCGCAACCCGACCGAAAAGGAACGGCTGCGTGCTGCCTATGCTGCTGCCGGATTGCCAGCGGAGATTGAGGTCTATCCCGATACGCTCCACGGCTGGTGCCCGCCGGACGGTCAGGCCTATAATGCGGTGCAAGCAGACCGCGCATGGGCGCGGTTGCTGGCCCTGTTTGGCACGGCGCTCGCCTGATCGCTTTACGTGGCGGCAAAGCGCGTCCTGCTCTTTGGAGCGACCGGCACCATCGGTGAGGCGGTGTCGCTTGCACTCAATCAGCGAGGCCATAGCGTCGTTCCGTTTGTGCGGAATGGTTCACAGATCGACGCCGATTTGCTCACAAAATGGGTTTCGGATCGCGCACCATTCGATGTCGTCCTGTCGTGCATGGCATCGCGCAGCGGCCTGCCTGAAGATGCCTGGGCCGTCGATTATCAGGCGCATAAGGATGTGATGGCGGCAGCGCAGACGGCTGGCATAGGCCATTTCATCCTCTTGTCTTCGATCTGCGTGCAACGCCCGCTGCTTGCCTTCCAGCAGGCAAAGCTGGCCTTTGAAAATGCCCTAATCGGGTCAGGCATGCGCTATTCGATTGTCCGCCCAACCGCCTATTTCAAATCGCTGTCGGGGCAGGTCGGGCGGGTTCGCGCTGGCAAGCCGTTCCTGCTCTTTGGCAATGGTGAATTGACCGCTTGCAAACCGATCAGCGATGGTGACCTTGCCGAATATCTGGCCGACTGCATCGACGACGTGACAAAGCATGAGCGGATCCTGCCAATCGGCGGGCCCGGCGCGGCGATCACGCCAAGACAGCAAGGCGAAATGCTGTTCGAACTGACGGGAAAGCCGCCGCTTTTCCGCCATGTGCCACTTTCGATGTTCGGTGCCATTGGCGGAGCATTGAGGGTTGCGGGGTTCGTGTCCAAAGCCGCTGCCAAAAAGGCAGAGCTCGCGAAGATCGGGCGCTATTATGCGACTGAGTCGATGCTGCTGCTAGATCCCGCAACCGGACGCTATGACGCCGATGCGACACCTTCGACCGGAAGCGAGACGCTGGCCAATCATTATGCCGCAATACTGTCAGGCGAAATCACCGTCGAACGCGGCGAACATTCGCTGTTCTGAACTGCCGGATTAATCCCGCATTTTCTGGACTCTTGTGCAGATGTATCGCACTATCCGTTATGGCCTTCACCGAACATCCGCTGCGTCGCTGGGCGGTGAACGAGATGCACATGCGTCGCTTTGCGCCGGTGGCCGCCAATTGCGAAATCTACCAGGTTGTCAGACTGGTCGAACCTGCCGAACGCGGGCTGGAGGATGCCTGGCTGATCGGCGACAGGCCGGATTTCGATGAATGGAGTCTGGCCGCCCGCTACGGCTCCGCGCATACCAAAGGCGGCATCCATTTCATCTGGGAACGGCATACCGAGGCCAGTACGATCACGCTGATCTTCCCTGCAGATGCCGATGCCGCCGTCCGCGGCCCCTACATCCGCTGGCTGGAACAATGGCCGGGCGGCGTCGTGCGGGCAACGCGCGTCTTTGTGATTCCCCATGCCGGTGACGCGCCGGAGCGGCTCGTCAGCCTGGGCATTTCGCCCAATGAAATGGTTTGCTGCGACGTCAATGGTGACATCCGTATCTGGTCCGATTTCGGCATTCATGAGGATGGCTATGGCCGGCTGCTGGTGACGGCTGGCGAGGTCAGCGACAGCGAGCGCGGGCGGATCGTGCAACGATTGCAGGAACTGGGCAATTACCGAAACCTCGCGCTGTTGGGTTTCCCGACGGTGCAGGAATATGGGCCGCAGGCGGACCGACTCGAACAGAAACTGTCCGACCATGCGCGGCGCGCGGCGCTGGCCGACGAGGATGACGATGCGCTGCTGAACCAGTTGGCCGACTTGTCGTCCGAGCTGGAGCTAATTCGTTCCGCCACCGGTTTCCGCCTGAGCGCGACTGCGGCCTATGCTGAGGTCGCTGCCGACCGGCTGGCATCGCTTCAGGTGCGCCCGGTTGCGAACTACCAAAGCCTGACCGATTTCACCGAGCGGCGGCTGGTCCCCGCGTCGCGCACTTGTTCGGTGTTTCGCCAGCGCCTGAGCCATATTGGCGAGCGGATTTCGGGGGTCATGCACACGCTTGATGTCCGCATCGACAGCCGGATCAAGGCGCAGAATCTGGGGCTGATGCAGAGCATGGAGCGCTCGACCCAGCTACAATTGCGGTTGCAGACGCTGGTCGAAGGGCTGTCGGTCATTGCCGCTGCCTATTATCTGATCGGGTTGATCGCCTATGTTGCCAAGGGTGTTGCCGCCTATCCGTCGGGATCGCTTGCCGAGCTGTTTGTCGGGGCGATAACCTTGCCCGTAATTCTCGCTATTTACCTGCTTGTCCGGCATTTGCGGAACAAAGTGCTGAAAGACGGGGTTTAGCCAAAAGCCTATATTGCGGCAGAGAGAAATTGGCGCAAATTCAGCTTTGCACCAGCGGCTTTGTGAGATAGTTTGCAGCTGGGTTGGAGTAAGCAAGGGGTTGGCTTTGTTGCCGATTTAGAGGTGAGGAGAAATCATGACGAAATATAGATCATTGGTTGGCGTCGTCGCGCTGTCAGCTCTGGTTGCCGCTTGCGGCGGCGGATCGGATAGTGACTCGGAAAAGACTGCTGCAGCTCCGGCACCTGCTGCCGCGCCAGCTCCGGCCCCAGCCGCTGCCCCTGCGCCAGCTGCGGCCGCTGGTCCGCCAGCTACCACTGACGTCGCAACGCTCGATGGTACTACCTTTGCAAGCTTCACCGGCAATGCGGCCAACGGCAAGATCGTCTTTGCGCAATGCCGCACCTGCCATGTGACTGATGCGGGGGTGAACAAGACCGGGCCGTCGCTGAATGGCATCATCGGTCGTGCCGCAGGGACTGTACCCGGTTTCAACTATTCACCTGCAAACAAGAATAGCGGCATCACCTGGAGCAAGGAGAAGCTGTTCCAATATCTGGAAAAGCCGCAACGCGTGGTCCCGCAGACGAAGATGATCTTTGCCGGCATTCCCGACGCGCAAAAGCGGGCCGACCTGATTGCCTATCTGGAAGCGCCAACCTGAGGCTTGGCCTTTGCGATGATGAAAAAAGGCCGGGTTTTCGCCCGGCCTTTTTTGTGTGCCCCCTCTCCTTTTGGGGGAGGGGCAGTGAGACTTGGCAGCTTGCTGCCTAGTCGCAGCGGGGTGGGGCTTCGAGGGTGAATGCCTCACTGACACTTCCCACCCCAAACCCCGTGGAGGGGTGGGGCTTATTCATGCCGCCATGGGCTTGCGCGCCAATGCACATTGCGACCAGATTTCGCTAAGCGCGGTCAGCAGCCGGTCAATATCGCCATCGCTATGCACCGGCGAGGGCGTGATCCGCAGCCGCTCGGTCCCGCGTGGCACCGTTGGATAGTTGATCGGCTGCACATAGATGCCGTGATTGTCCATCAGCCAGTCGCTGATGAATTTGCACTTGTGCGCGTCGCCCACCATCACCGGGATGATATGGCTGGGGTTCGGCAGATGCGGGATGCCCATCCGGTCGAGCGCGCCGCGCACTTTCGACACCCGGTCGCGCTGGCGGGCACGTTCGAACTCGCTTTCCTTCAGATGCCGGATGCTGGCGCAGGCGCCTGCGGCAACCGCTGGCGGTAGCGCGGTCGAGAAGATGAAGCCGCTGGCAAAGGTTCGCACAAAGTCGCACAGGTCGCGCGACGCAGCGATATAGCCGCCCATAACGCCATAGGCCTTGCCCAGCGTCCCTTCGATTACGGTGATCCGGTCCATCAACCCTTCGCGTTCGGCAACGCCGCCGCCACGCGGGCCGTACAGGCCGACAGCATGGACCTCGTCGATATAGCTCATTGCATTATGTTTTTCGCAAACGTCGAGGATTTCCGCGATCGGAGCGATATCGCCGTCCATCGAATAGACGCTTTCGAAAGCCACCAGCTTGGCGCGGGCAGGGTCCAGGCGCGACAATTTTCGGTCGAGGTCTTCAGGCGAATTATGCTCGAAAATCATCCGTTCCGCCCGACTGTGGCGAATGCCTTCGATCATTGAGGCGTGGTTGAGTGCGTCGGAGAGGACGACGCAGTCCGGGATTTTAGCTGCAAGCGTACCAAGCGCCGCCCAGTTGGAGACATAGCCGGAGGTAAAAAGCAGCGCGTCCTCCTTATTGTGCAGGTCGGCCAGCTCGGCCTCCAGCAGCACATGGTGGTGATTGGTGCCGGAGATATTGCGCGTGCCCCCGGCACCTGCCCCACATTCATCCAATACGCGGTGCATCGCATCCAAGACCTTGGGATGCTGCCCCATGCCCAGATAGTCGTTCGAACACCAGACGGTGACATCGGTGGTGCCGCCATCGACATAGCGTGTCGCCTTGGGAAAGGAGCCTGCCTTGCGCTCGATTTCGGTGAAGACACGGTAGCGGCCCTCTTCGCGCACAGCGGCCAGTTCGCTGCCGAAATAGGCTTCATAGTTCATGGGTTTACTCCCTCTCCAAAATTGGTCTTGTCCTTTGTGCGCAACGCCCAGCTCCACAGCGCGGAATCGCGGAACGGGATTGCGAGAAAAAGATGCTCGAGTGCTGCCAGCAGACTGAGGCAGCAGAGCAGCGCTGCCGATACCGCTGCGCCGCTGCTCGTTGCAGTCATCGCAGCCCAGGCAAACCAGTCCGCAAGGCCCAAAGTTGCAGCGATGGTAGCCAGCAGCGCTGGGTGCAGCCGCTTCGGCCCGAAATAGCTTTTGAGGTAAGCCAAATGCGGCGGCAGCAGATCGTCGCTCAAATTGGGCACGCCGGAAAAGATGTTCAGTTTCGAGGCGAGGCGGAAAATCAGCAGCAACGTGAAGGCATAGGCTCCGGTGGGGTTGACGGTGAAGGCCGCGAGCGAAAGCAGTAGTGCCGCAGTCATCGCCAAGGCCACTTCATGATGGATCAGCGCCATTGTCGCCATCGAGAAACGCTGCCAGCCGGTTGACTGGGCCGGGCAGGGTTCGCGGTGGGACCCAGCGACTGCGCCGCTCAGGAAGCTGATTTCGTGCCAGCTCCAGATTAGCAACCCGCCGGTAAAAGAGGTATAGCTTGCCCAGACCGCCATCGAATGGCTGGAGAACACGACGAGCGCCAGGCCGACAAAGGCACAGAAACAGGCGATCAGCAGCGATTGCCCAAATGCAGCGCGCAACCGGTGGCTGATCATCGCCACCACGCCGGTGCTGACGAACCACAGCGCAATGACCACTGCAAAGGGCAGGACAAGGCTGCCGCCGCTCACCATGCAGGCTGCATCCGGATTGAGGCAGGCAGGGCGTTTGCCTTTGGCTTCATGAAATACATGCGGGCAAAGGCGAGGCCAGCCTTGGCGATGTTGCCGACACGGCCGAGCGTGCCCGACACGCCGCCGAGCGCCTTGGCATTTTCGATGGCCACCGACGCCAACCGCAAATCCTCCATCGCGCGGCGAAAACGCGGATCGTCGGTGTCGATCTCTACCGGAAAGACCTGGCGGCTGATAGCGGTGCAAATCGAGAAGACCTCATATCCATAGTCGCACGGATGGACGCCCAGCGCCTTGTGGAACACCGGGCGGTTATGATCGCGCACATACATGGTCGCATAGACCGAGAGCAGGAAGAAACGGATCCACAGCTTGTTCAGCCCGGTCAACAGCTTGGGATCACTGCGCATCAGCAACGCAAAGGCCTCGCCGTGGCGAAACTCGTCATTGCACCAGTCGCAGAACCAGTCGAAAATCGGATGGAATTTATTCTGGGGATTGCGCTGCAAATGGCGGTAGATGGTGATGTAGCGAGCGTAGCCGATCTTTTCCGACAGATAGACCGCGTAGAAGATGAATTTGGGTTTGAAGAAAGTATATTTCTTGGTCTTGGTCAGGAAGCTCAAATCGATACCGATGCCTTCGCCCTTCAGCGTTTCATTTATGAAGCCCGCGTGACGGCTCTCGTCGCGCGCGAGCAGTTTGAACAGACGTTTGACGTCAGCATTTTTGGTGCGTTTGGCGATTTCGGCATAGAGGATGCAGCCGGAAAATTCCGACGTCAGCGAGCTTGCAAGGAAGTCGATGAATTCCGCACGCAGTTCGGGTTCCAGATTTGCGATCACGCCATCGAAGGCGTCGGTTTTGCGAAAGTGGCGCTTGTTGCGATCCTCCTCCATTTCGGACATCAAACCCTCCCACTCGCGGCGCACAGGCGAGACGTCGATAGCGTCGAGCGCTTGGAAGTCGGTGGTATAGAATCGCGGACTAAGTACCGTTTCTTGGCGCGCGATGGCCATCGTATCATGCGTGGCGGACAAGGGGGTGTCGATCTTGCTATGTGCGTTCATGATAGCCTCCCTGGCGTAAAGCTGACTTCATACAATTCGGTGAGCTCGAAATAGCCGACGAATTTTGTCCATGCGCGGCGCAGGGCACCTGCACGATGAACGGTGGCGACCCGGTCAAACACCCGGCGCTCGCCGAAGCCGACCATGATCGGCCCGCCATGCACGCGCACCCGGTCGCCGGGGTGGATTTCGACATTGCCGTCCAGCTCGACATGCGCGTGGAAATGCTCCGGCGATTGCTCGATCTCGATCCGGCACCCGGTGTCGAATATCTCGGAGGAAAACAGCCCGGTCATTTCAGCATCTCGGCGAACATGCGGGTGTGGTCGGGGCCAAAGCCATACAGCTCTGCCTGCCGCCCGCTTTGCGGGTCCTCCAGCGACAGCGCGCCATTTTCCCAACGGATCAGCTTGAACGGGGGTTCGGCGCCGATCCCCTTGGCGGCGCGCGCCTTGGCCATGCGGCGCAGGGTGGCGCGGAAGAAACCACCCTTTTCGGCTTCGACGATCTTCACCGTTGCACCACTCTCGGCATCGCTCACCACCACGGCACCGTCGGCCCGGTCAACAACACGAAGCAGCCGCTCTTGCGCTGGCTGGACATTGGCAGCGGCACGTTCCATCACCGGGTTCGCTTCCTGCGGCATCCAGCCCAAACGCACCGCGCCCGTCATTGCCATCACAGCAGCGAGCAGCGCACCCGCCGCGATCAGCGCGCCGCGCGGGACTGTGGGATCTTCGTGGTGATGTGCATGGCTCATGCGGGGACTCCCTCCAGCGGGATATTTTGCGGACGCGCTGCGGCTTGCGTGGCTGGCGCGACCGGCTGCACTTTCTGCGTCGCCTTGAACAGCAACTGCGCCACTTTGCGAGCGTCGGGGATGGCGCGCAGCATCGGTTGGGGGCGAACAATGCGCAGTGAACGGGCATGCGGCCACAGCATCATATAGCCAATGCGCGGCAGGCCTTTGAGCTGCAGCACAACGGTGCCATGCCCGTCGCCCTGCATTTTCAGGTCCGCACTTTCGATCTCACCCAGCGGCAGGTTGATGCATTTGTTGAGCGCTACGCCGATGCGCAGTACGATGCGTTTGTCGGTCAGCGTATAGACACTGGTCCGGGCCACGCCCCAGGAAAAAAGCACCAGCATCCCTAGCACCGCTGCGCCAAGCACCGACACCCCCAGCGCCGTACCGCCATCGCCGCTGACCGCCGCCCAGACGACGATCAGGGCGAAATAGGCAGCCGTGATACGGATATGCAGCGCCGAGGCGACAAGATGCTTCCAGTCCGGGCTGCCTTGCCAGAGGATATGCTCCCCCTCTGGCAACAGGCCGGGCAGCCCCCGGACCGGTTCATGGTCATATTCGCTCACAGGATCGGGTCCTGCCGCGCGCTATTGGCATAGAGATAGCCGCCGCCAAAATAGGCAACGATGCGCTCTTCTTCATAGAGCGTGACTTCGCCCTTCTTGGCCGGTTGCGGCACGCCTGCATAATCGTCGGCATTGATTGCATCGATAACAATGCGGCTCTTGCCAACCTTGGCCATTGCCATAGGTGCCAGCACACGGGCCTTGCCGGTATCGACCTCCAGATAACGAATCACATGTTCGGCGCGGTCGACCCAGATGTCGGTCACAGTGCCAGCGACTGCGCCATCGGCGGCAATAACGCTCATCCCGCGCGGGTCGGCATCGTTGCGATGCACAGCAATATGTTCCGCCGTGCCAATGGGAACGATGCGGTTACGCCCTTCGGCATCGAGATCGGCATGCTTGGCGCGATCTGCCCAGGCAGCCGGACCGATGCCATCCACCAGCGGGTTGCCGGTTGGGTAGTAGGGCGCGCCGGGTGAACGGAAGCTGCGTTCGGCGGCGATATCGACGGGCTCGCGGCCCTTGGTTGGGGTGGTGACGGTGCCGCGGTTGAATGGCATCAGGAACGATTTGGGCGTTGCAGCGGACAACACGCCCCCGGGCGTGTCGACGCGGCCCGTAACCTCGTCCTCAAGCGGATAGCCCTCGCGCCGGTCCTCTCGCCGCAGGTAAACCAGCAAGGCCAGAAAAAACAGCACGAATGCCAGGAACACCATTTCGGTCACATCGAACGTGCCTATGATTTTTACGTCATCCATTTCTCTTCCTCCGCAAAAATTCGACTTTCTCCACTCAGGTCGGAAACTCGCTCAATCCAAAGCTCTGTTGGCTGGCTGTTCGCGCCGGAACGGTCACCGGGCCCAGCACCACTAGCGCCAGCAGCAGAAGCGCGATTTCAATCAGGTAAACTGTGCCATAGCCGGTCGCACGGTGCGCCAGCGTTGCACCCATGCCGTCGTGCAGCGCGGCATAGGCCATCCCGTCGCGGATCAGGCCGCCGAGCGCGATGCCCAGCCCCGCACAGCTCGCCTGCACTGCGCCCCAGGCGCCGAGCGCTAGGCCCGCATCCTCGCCGCGTGCCAATCCCATCGCCGCGATCATGGTGCCGACCGAGAAAAGACCGGCGCCAAAGCCGATGCCCAGCGCGCCTGTGTATAGCAGCGGCGCCGATGCCAGCGGAGCTGCGAACAATGTCATCAGGAAGGCCGCAATCCCGGCAACCGCACCAAGGCCTGCCAGCCGCAAGGGATCGCTACCCGTCGTCAGCCGCTTTGCGCTCAGCCCGAAAGCCAACAGCGCACCCAGTGACCATGCGCCGGTCAGCGCCGTGGTCGAACCAACCGACAGCCCCAAAATCTCGCCGCCATAGGGTTCTAGCAGCGCGTCCTGCATGGCAAAGGCAAGCGCGCCGATACCAATGGCGAGCAGCAGACGGCGGGTGCGCGGGGCCTCCGTAAAGCCTGCCCAGACTTCGCTGAACGCGGGATCGGTCTTGGTCGAACTTGTCAGCGCGCTGTTGCGGACTTCCTGCTTCCACAGCGCCACCACGTTGAGCACCATAGTGAGCAGCGCTGCGCCCTGGATGACCTGGATCATTCGCGTCTTGCTAAAATCCTGCAGCAGGTCGCCGATGGTGAAGGCCGCTGCCATCATGCCGATCAGCAGCATGACATAGAGCAGTGCCACGACGCGCGGACGCTTGTCTTCAGGGGCAAGGTCGGTCGCCAGCGCAAGCCCGGCGGTTTGCGTGACATGCATTCCCGCGCCCGTCAGCAGGAAGGACAGGCAGGCGGCGGCGATGCCCAGAACCATCGTGTCCGGCCGAGTGATCAGGATCAGCGCAAAGGGCATGATCGCCAATCCGCCCCACTGGCCGAGCGTGCCGAACCAGATATAGGGCACACGCCGCCAGCCAAGCACCGATTTGTGCGTGTCCGACCGGTAGCCGATCAGCGCGCGGAACGGGGCGATGAGCAGCGGGATCCCGATCATCAGCGCGACGATCCAGGTCGGGGTGTTAAGCTCGACGATCAGCACGCGGTTGAGCGTGCCGTTCAAAAGCACCGCCGCAATACCGACACTCACCTGAAAGAGCGCAAGGCGCAGCAGGCGAGCGAGGGGCAGGTCCGGGCTGGCCGCATCGGCGAACGGCAGGAAGCGCATTCCTACGCTCTGCCAGAAATTCGCCGAGGTTGGCCGGTCGGTCATGCGCGGCTGATCTCCATTGCCTGGCTTTTGTAGAAGCCGCTCGAGATGCGCTGGCTCATGTCGATGCGCCATTCGGGCAGTGCTTGGCCGATTTCGCGCACCAGCCGCGCTTCGGAAACCGGTTTGATCGCGGGCGAACGGTCGCTGCGCGGAAAAGCCTTGCCGACCAGGTGCATCGTGCGCAGCAACGGTGTGCCGGGCGCGAAGGTGAAGGCGATATGGCGGGTGCGCTGGCTCCAGGCCTTTAGCACGCCGAGGATATCGCTCTCATCATAATGGATCAGCGAGTCCATCGCGACGACATGGTCGAAGCCGCCCAAGCTGTAGCAACGCATGTCGCCGACGCGCCAATCGATGTTGAGATTGCGCGGTGCGCGGTCGCGGGCGACATTGATCAGCCCGTGCGAGACATCGATAGCGACCACCTCCGCCCCGCGTTCAGCAGCGGCAATCGCCAGCGCACCGGTGCCGCAGCCTGCATCAAGCAGCCGTTGCCCACGCATATCGGTGGGCAGCGTAGAAAGCAGCAATTCACGCATCGCATCGCGGCCGGCGCGCACCGTCGCGCGGATACCGCTGACCGGCGCATCGGATGTCAGATCCTCCCAGGCCTTGCGCGCGGTCTTGTCGAAATAGGTTTCGAGCTGCGCGCGGCTTTGCTGGTAGCTGGTCGAGGAAAGTGCGGTATCCATCATTCGAACCCGAGAAAATCGAAGATGTCGCGATCCTTCATCGGCTTCGCTTCCACCGGATCGGCCCCGGCCCACAATGTCCGTGCCAGGTTCATATATTCTTCGCGCGCCTCGATGACTTCGGGCGAGTCGTCCATCTCGAACAAAGTGCATTTTTTCAGGCGGCTGCGGCGGATCGCGTCGACATCCCTGAAATGCGCCAGCCGCTTCATGCCGATAGCGTCCGAAAACCGATCAATCTCATCGGTCGCGGCCGAACGGTTGGCGACCACGCCTGCCAGCCGCACATCGTAATTCTTGGCCTTTGCGTTAATCGCGGCAACGATGCGGTTCATCGCAAAGATGCTGTCGAAATCATTGGCCGCAACCACAATCGCGCGGTCGGCATGCTGCAACGGGGCGGCAAACCCGCCGCACACCACATCGCCCAACACGTCGAAAATCACCACATCGGTATCTTCGAGCAGATGGTGCTGCTTCAGCAGCTTCACGGTCTGCCCGACGACATAACCGCCGCAGCCAGTGCCTGCAGGCGGGCCGCCCGCCTCAACGCACATCACGCCATTATACCCCTTGAACATATAGTCGTTGGGCCGCAGTTCCTCGGCGTGGAAATCGACGGTTTCGAGGATATCGATCACCGTCGGCACCATCTTGCCTGTCAGCGTGAAGGTCGAATCATGCTTGGGATCGCAGCCGATCTGCAGCACACGGTGGCCGAGTTTGGAAAAGGCCGCCGACAGGTTTGACGATGTGGTCGATTTCCCGATCCCGCCCTTGCCATAGACCGCGAACACCTTGGCCCCCTTGATCTGGTCCTTGGGATCCAAGGCAACCTGCAAGCTGCCTTCGCCATCAGGGGGTGCTGTATCCAAGAGGTTGAGGGTCATTTTCCTTCTCCCGTCATTCGGCTGGCACCAGGCCTTCGAGCCGGTCCTCAAGATCGTTGCTGGCGGCCTTAAGGCCAGCCAAAGTTTCCGCATCGGGCGTCCACAGTTCCCGCTCGCACGCCTCAAGCAGCCGGTCGGCAACGCGTGCCGATGCCTTGGGATTGAGCGCCGCCAGCCGCGCGCGCATTTCCGCGTCGAGCACGAAGGTTTCGCTTATCTTCTGGTAAACCCAGGGCGACACGCTGCCGGTGGTGGCGGACCAGCCGACGGTGTTGGTCACATGGCCTTCCAGATGGCGCACGCCTTCAAAGCCGTGCTGCAGCATACCTTCATACCATTTCGGGTTGAGCATGCGGGTGCGGGTTTCGAGGTCGATCTGTTCGCCCAGCGTGCGCACTTTGGTGCCGGTCTGCGTTGCATCGACGATGTAGACCGGCGCTGCCTTGCCGCGCGCCTTGGCCACGGCCTTGGACATGCCGCCCAAGCTGTCGACATATTGGTCGATATCGGTGACGCCCAGCTCGACGGACTCCAGATTCTGGTAGGTCAGTTCGACCCCGGCCAGTTCGCTTTCAAGGAGGTCGCGACGCTGCACCGGCGCGCCCTTTCGGCCATAGGCATAGCCTTTGTGCGTCTCGAACATGTTGGCGAGTTCGTCCGGATCGGTCCATGCGCCGCCGTCGATCATCATGTTGACGTTGGCACCATAGGCCCCTTCGCGGTTGGAAAAGACGCGCAGCGATGCGGTTTCCAGGTCGCAGCCATGGGCTTGCGCATGGGCAAGGCTGTGCTTGCGGATGAAATTCTGTTCGACCGGCTCGTCGGCTTCGGACGCGAGCCATGCTGCCTCGGCCAGCATCCTGGTTTGTAGCGGCAGCAGGTCGCGGAAAATGCCCGACAGCGTTACCACGACATCGATGCGCGGACGGCCCAGTTCTGCCAGCGGGATCAGCTCGGCCCCCGCGAGCCGCCCATAATCGTCAAAGCGTGGCCGCGCGCCGATCAAAGCCATAGCTTGCGCGAGCTGCGCGCCTTCGCTCTTCAGATTGTCGGTGCCCCACAGCACCATCGCGATGCTTTCCGGAAGTTTGCCGCCATCTGCTATGTGCCGCGCCAGCAAGCGTTCCGCCTGCTCCGCTCCGGTCAGGCAGGCATAGCGGCTGGGGATACGGAATGGATCGAAACCGTGCAGGTTGCGCCCGGTTGGCAACACTTCGGGGTTTTTGAGAAGGTCGCCACCGGGCGCGGGGGAGACATAGCCGCCGTCGAGGGCGTGGATGAGTGCGCCAAGTTCGTCATTGGCATCGATGCGTGCTTCGATATCCGCTTTCGGCGTATCGGGCGAGGCGGCTGCCATGGCCGCGACCAGTTCGGCGCGCTGGTCATCGGGCAGCTTGCCGCCAAACACATGCAGGCCATGCGGGATCAGTTCGCGCTCGAGTTCGTAGAGCCGGCCGGGCAAGGCTTCGAGGTCGGACGCGTCGATTTCGAGATCGTTGGCGGCATCACGGATCAGGTCGGCAAGATCGGTGCGTTCATTGCTGTCGTCGGAAGCGCGGTAGCGTTCGAGCAACGCCTTCAGGTCTGACAGGCCTTTGTAAAGCCCAGCCTCCGCGAGCGGTGGCGTGAGATAGCTGATCAAGGTTGCCCCCGACCGCCGCTTGGCAATCATGCCCTCGGAGGGGTTGTTTGAGGCGTAGAGATAGAAATTGGGCAGATCGCCGATCAGGCGTTCGGGCCAGCAATCGCCCGACATCCCCGCCTGCTTGCCTGGCATGAATTCGAGCGCGCCGTGGGTGCCGAAATGCAGCACTGCGTCGGCACCGAAATCTTCGCGCAGGTAGCGGTAGAAGGCGCTAAAGGCATGTGTCGGGGCAAAGCCGCCCTCGAACAGCAACCGCATCGGATCGCCTTCATAGCCAAAGCCCGGCTGCACTCCGACAAACACATTGCCAAAGCGTGCACCCAGCACCTGAATCGACTGACCATCGCTTTGCTGGCGACCCGGAGCAGGGCCCCATTGTGCCTCGATGGCGCGCAGATGCGGTTCGCGGCGGACATGATCATCGGCAGCAATGCGCGCGGCGACATTAGCGTCTGCGCCATATTGTTCGGCATTCCCCTTCAGGATTGCATCGCGCAGCGCATCGACGCTGTCTGGCGCATCGACCGCATAGCCCTCTGCCGCAAGCCGTTGCAGCGTCGCATGGAGCGATTCAAACACCGAAAGATGCGCTGCCGTTCCCGTCGCCCCGGCATTGGGCGGGAAGTTGAAGAGGACGATGGCGAGCTTGCGCGCTGCCCGCTGTGACTGGCGGAGCGCAGCCATCGAAGCCACCTTGGCCGCGAGTGCCTCGGCCCGTTCCGGGCAGGCGCGCATCGCGCGGACGGCATCGGCAACATCGAACTTGCAATTGCGCCCGCAACCGGTGCAGCCTTCGGGCGAACCATCCGAGCGGCCACCGAACACGCTGGGCAGGATCGCGCCGTCCAGTTCGGGAATCGCCATCATCATGGTGGTTTCGAGCGGCAACAGGCCGAGGTGGCCAGCACCCCATTGTTCAAGGCTCTGGAACTCTATCGGGTGCGCGGCGATATAAGGGATGTCGAGCCGTTGCAGCGTTTCCACCGCCGCATCGACATCGTTATAGGCAGGCCCGCCGACAAGGCTAAACCCCGTCAGGTTGACCACGGCATCGACCGTCGGCTTGCCGTTCTTCAGGAAATAGCGGTCGATCGCAGGCCGTGCGTCAAGACCGGCGGCAAAGGCAGGGACGACGTTCAACCCCTGTGCCTCCAGCGCCGCGATCATCCCGTCATAATGGCCGCTATCTTTGCCGAGCAGGTAGGAACGCAGCATCAGCACGCCGACGGTGCCGATTGCCTTTTTGTTGTGCGGCAGCTTGGCCGCGTCCTCGGTCAACATACCCTTGTGGTAGACACCAACCTCTGGATATTCGCGCGGTGGTTGTGCAGGCAATTTGCCCTTCAGCACCGCGCGCGGTCCGGCGGCATAACGGTCGATCAGCCCGCGCACCATATCGACGACATTGTCGTCCGATCCGGCCAGCCAATATTGCAGCGTCAGGAAATATTGCCGCACATCCTGAGCCGATCCGGGAACGAAGCGCAGGATTTTGGGCAAGCGGCGGAGCATCTTCATCTGCCCCGCGCCCGAACTTGCTCCGGGTTTGCCATCTTTGCCAGGCTTGCCACGCAGCTTCTTGAGCAGCGCCAGCGGCCCCCGCGCGGGCTTGTCCATGCGATAGCCGCCCAGCCGGGTCAGCTTGACGATATCGCCCGCCGACATCAGCCCGACCATCGCGTCGCAATTGTCGCGCCGCGCTTGTAAAGTCGGCAGCACTGCGCGGACATGATCATCAAGAAACAGCATAGTTGCGATGACGATATCGGCGCGGGCGATGTCGGCTTGCGCGCGTTCGAGCACTGATGGGTCGCGATCCCAATCAGACGCTGCGTAGAGAGTGATACCGATTTGATCGCCCGCCAGCATCATGTTCGCTCGCTCGACCGCCGCAGCGAGGTGGTTGTCCAGCGTGATAATCACCACGCGGACCAGAGGCGTGGCCCTACCGTGCATAATGCGCCTTTGCCTCGTAGAGCGTGTCGAGCCCAATGGTCGCTATGCTGCGTTCGCTGGCAAACAATTCGGTATTCCGCCGCGCCTTGCCGCGCACGAAGAAGGGGATTTTCTTGAGCTCGCGCTCGGCCTCTTCGCTCCAATGTGTCTCACCATCATTGGCAGGCTCGACCGGAGCAGGAGCTGAATGCCCCGGCCCGAGATGCGAAGCGCCGGCACCATCATGAAATTCAAAATCGTCGCGGAACATCGTCAGCAGATGCTCCTCCAGCCCCATCACCAGCGGGTGCACCCAGCAGTCGAAGATCACATTCGCGCCTTCGAAACCCATTTGCGGGGAGTAGCGCGCGGGGAAATCCTGCACGTGGACGGGGGAGGAAATCACCGCGCAGGGAATGGCGAAACGCTTGGCGATGTGCCGTTCCATCTGCGTGCCCAGCACCAGTTCGGGTTGCGCTTCCTGGATTGCGGTTTCGACCGCAAGATGGTCGTCGGTGATTAGCGGCTCTACGCCATAGCGTTTGGCGGCCTCGCGTACGTCGCGGGCATATTCGCGGTTGTAGCAACCGAGGCCAACGACTTTGAAGCCCAGCTCGTCGCTGGCAATCCGCGCGGCGGCAACGGCGTGCGTCGCGTCGCCGAAGATGAAAACCCGCTTTCCGGTCAGGTAAGTCGAATCGACCGACCGGCTCCACCAGCCAAGCCGCGACAGCCCGCTTTCGAGCACCGGCTGCGGATCGACGCCTGCCAAGGCAGCAACCGCGCCGACAAATTCCTGCGTCGCGCCAACACCGATGGGCACGGTGCGCACCGCAGGCTGGTTAAACTCGCGCTCCAGATATTGCGCGGCCAGATCGCCGGTTTCGGGATAGAGGACGATGTTGAAATCGGCTTCGCCCAGTCGCGCTATATCGGCAGGCGTTGCACCCAACGGTGCAACGACATTGACGTCGATCCCGAGTTTGGCCAGCAGCCCGGTCACTTCCACCACATCGTCGCGGTGGCGGAAGCCCAATGCTGTCGGGCCAAGCAAATTGACGAGCGGCTTGCGGCTCCCTTGCCCTGTCGCACGCCGCCCCTTGTCGGCCAGTTTGCGAACGATCTGATAGAATGTTTCCGCTGCGCCCCAATGCTCCTTGCGCTGATAGCTGGGCAACTCCAGCGGGATCACCGGTACGGGCAGCCCCATCGTCTCGGCAAGCCCTGCTGGATCATCCTGGATCAACTCTGCGGTGCACGACGCGCCCACAAGGAGCGCCTCTGGCTTAAAACGCTCATAGGCATCGCGCGCCGACTGTTTGAACAGGTCTGCAGTGTCACCACCCAAGTCGCGCGCCTGGAATGTGGTGTAGGTCACCGGTGGCCGTTTGGCTCTCCGTTCGATCATCGTGAACAGCAGGTCGGCATAGGTATCGCCCTGCGGCGCGTGGAGGAGGTAGTGGACGCCCTCCATCGCGGTCGCCACGCGCATTGCGCCGACATGGGGCGGGCCTTCATATGTCCAGACGCTGAGCTGCATATCCTATACCCTCAGCACATCGCGGCGGCGGAGCGGCCGCGCGAACAGTTCAGCAAGATCGCCCGCTTGGTCGAAACCATGGATCGGCGAGAAGACCAGCTCGATCGCCCATTTGGTGGTCAGCCCTTCGGCCTCCAGCGGGTTGGCAAGGCCAAGGCCGCAGACGGTCAGGTCGGGCTTGGCGGCGCGTACGCGGTCGAGCTGCTTGTCGACATCCTGCCCCTCACTGATCCGCACACCGGGAGGCAATGCCGCGAGTTCCTGCGCCAGATGCTGCGCGTGCAGGTAGGGCGTGCCGACTTCCATCGGGATCATGCCGAGTTCGCTAGCGAGGAAGCGCGCGAGCGGCACTTCGAGCTGCGAGTCGGGCATGAAAAAGATCGACTTGCCAGCCAGTTTTTCGCGATACCGTTCAATGCCCTGCGCTGCACGCTGACGATAAGGAGCAATCACAGAGTCGAAATGCGCCTGATCGATACCGAAGGCTTCCGCAGCCGCCCGCAGCCAGCCGGCCGTACCTTCAACGCCAAAGGGGAACAGCGCATTGATGAGCGTGCCTCCACGCTCCTCAAGCCGCGCTGCGGTATCGCCGAGGAAGGGTTGCGCCAGCAGGAAGCGGGTGTTGGGGCCGACTCCCGGCAAGTTGGCGACCACCCGTTCTGGCAGGAAGCCGACATGGCCGATCCCCAGTTCAGCAAACAGGCGCCGGAACTGATCCTCGACGATATCGGGGAGCGATC
>CAZSJE010000033.1:0-17503 GCA_964606835.1 uncultured Sphingorhabdus sp. | reverse complement strand
GCGTCACCTATTGGGAGCCGGCGAAGATGGTCGCCAAGCTTCGCGCAATGAAGACCGACGACAATGTGCTGCTGCTGAAGACCAACATGGGCGCGGGGCATGGGGGTAAGTCCGGCCGGTTCGAGCGGTTGCGCGAAAATGCGGAGGAAGCGGCGTTTCTGATTTGGCAGTTGGGGGTGGCGGAGTAAGGGGCACACGTGGCTTTTAGATCGCCTTTGATGCTGCAACAGGTCAAACAATGGCTCGGCCCAATAGGTTATGTTCTGTTCGTATTACTGACTCTCTCGCTGCTTGGAAGTTTGCTGGCGATCCTTGTTGCGCCGATAACTGCGATCCCAATAATCGGCTTATTTGGTCTGTTTTTTGTGCCTTTTCCGACATTGTCGGTGTATCTGGGGGGCATATGTATCGTCTATTTGATGTTTCATGTCATGCCGATCGGGAAATGGCGCGGCGTTGCAGGGCTGATTTGCGGGCTGGCATTTGTGGGGGCAGCGGCCTTTGGAATTCCCCGCGTTGCTGACCGAGAGTTTGACGCTTGGGTTGCTCAATTTCGGCAACGCGGAATTTGGAAGCCTGTATCGCTGTCAACCGGATCTAACGTCACTTTGGTCGGTTCACAGCACATGGCAACCTACCTCGGATGTGATAGTTTTTGCCAAGGATTGTTGCTTTCAGGTCAGGCAAAGCAAGTGACGTTCATGACAAGTCCGGCATTTGATCGGCCCGAAGATTTGAAAATAACGGGTGATCGCTACAGTTTGAATGACAATGTCGACAATTGCCTTGCCAAACTGCCGCAAATGGAACCGGATAGCCCGCTATATAATGGTAACTTTGATGATGATGAAGATAGGATTAGACATCGACTTAATCGCGATTTTCAACGCGGTTTGTTGAGCAAAGACTTTCAAGATGCCGTTCAGTCCTGCGTCCGCGTTGACAAGGTCAGCAATCAAGACATGAGCGGCTGGGTGTTTGTCGATTGGCAAACCGAGCTTCCCCCAGCAGGCTATGACAGTCCCGTGCCTTTTCTTGATTCGCGGATCGCAGTATTGAACGCCGACGACAAAAAATCCGGCATTATTGAGCTGTTTAAAATTCACGGCACACGCATGTCTAGTCCGGCATGGATATCGCCCTATGGCGGAAATGCAGGATCAGGCGGAACCTTCTCTCTTCAATTCGCGCGTGAATTTGTGGAATGGAAGGGTCCCGAACGGGATTTTTATCAATGGTGGGGATATATCGAGAAGCGGACGGAAATCGCTCAAGCAGCAATTGACCGGATCAAAAAAGCGCAATTTGCTGGGGGAGCTTATGGAGCGCAGACTGATTAGTTTTTCGGATTGGCTTTCTGCCGTTCATTAAGGATTTTTGAAATTGCCAACCCCCTTCACCCGAGCCTTTACCGCCGCCTATTCCGACATTGACGAGCTCGGCCATGTTAACAATGCGGTGTGGGTGCGGTGGATTCAGGATATGGCGACGGCGCATTGGGCGGCGGTGGCGGATCCTGAGCATGTCGCCGCCTATATCTGGGTCGTGACTCGGCATGAGATCGATTATCGCGGCAATGTCGGGCCGGGGGAGAGCGTCACCGGGCGGACCTGGATCGAGAGCGAGCCACGGGGCGCGCAGTTTGACCGGCGGGTCGATTTCGTCGATGCTGCGGGCAAGGTGATTGTGCGCGCCAATACGACTTGGGCGATGATCGACCGGGTGACGGGGCGGCTGGCGCGGGTGCGACCGGAGATTGCCGCGCCGTTTATGGGGGAGGCAACATGAGACGATTGTTTTCAGCATTCCTGCTGGCGGTACTGGCCATCGCTGCTCCGTCGGAAGCAAAGCCACGTTACGATATCGTCATCGATGGCGGCACCGTGTACGACGGCAGCGGCGGGGAAGGGCGGCAGGCCGATGTCGCCATCAATGGCGACAAGGTGGTTGCGATTGGCCAATTGAAACCCTCCGACGGGAAGCAGGTGATCGACGCGCGCGGCAAGGCGGTCGCTCCCGGTTTCATCAACATGCTCAGCTGGGCGACCGAGTCTCTGCTGGAGGATGGCCGCGCGGTCTCCGACATCAAGCAGGGGGTGACGCTGGAGGTCTTTGGCGAAGGTTTCTCCATGGGGCCGATCAACGAGCCGATGCGCGCGGAGATGATCCGCAGCCAGACCGATATCAAGTTCGACGTGCCCTGGACCACACTTGGCCAATATCTGGAACATCTGGAAATGCGCGGAATTGCGCCGAACGTCGCGTCCTTCATCGGTGCGACCAGCGTGCGGGTGCATGAGCTGGGCTATGACAACCGCAAGGCAACCCCCGAAGAACTGGCGCGGATGCAGGAACTGGTTAGCGCTGCGATGAAGGAAGGCGCGCTGGGCGTCGGTTCCTCACTGATTTACGCGCCCGCCAGCTATTCGGACAGCGAAGAGCTGATCGCGCTGACGCAGGCGGCATCGCCCTTTGGCGGACGCTATATCTCGCACATGCGCAGCGAAGGGAATGAGATCGAAGCGGCGGTCGATGAGCTGTTGCGCATCGGCAAGGAAGGCGGCGTGGGTGCCGAAATCTATCACCTGAAATTCGGCGGCGCGGAGAATTGGGGCAAATATGACCGCATCATCGCGAAGATAGAGGCAGCGCGGGCGGCGGGGCAGGATGTGACCACCAACATGTACACCTACACCGCAGGCGCGACCGGGCTCGACGCGGCTATGCCACCCTGGGTGCAGGAGGGCGGGACCCTGAAGTGGATTGAGCGGCTGAAGGACCCAGCGACGCGTGCAAAGGTCGTGGTGGAGATGCGTGCCGAGCCAAAGGGCTGGGAAAATCTGGCGCGGTTGGCGGGCTCGCCCGACAAGATATTGCTGATCGGCTTTGGCAATCCTGCACTGAAGCCGCTGACCGGCAAGTCGCTCGCTGAGGTCGCGACGATGCGGGGTACCTCGCCAGAGGACACTATGATCGACTTGGTGATCGAAGATGGAACGCGCGTCGGCACTGCCTATTTCCTGATGTCTGAGGACAATGTGCGGAAACAGGTGAAACTGCCTTATATGAGCTTCGGTTCGGATGCCGAGGCCCCTGCGACCGAAGGTGCATTCCTGCTCAGCAACACCCACCCGCGTGCTTATGGCAATGTCGCGCGGCTGCTGGGGCGTTATGTACGCGATGAGGGGCTGATCTCGCTGGGCGAAGCGGTCCGGCGGCTGACCCTGCTGCCAGCGACCAATCTCAAACTGCGCGGGCGGGGGATGCTCGCGCCGGGTTACTTCGCCGATGTTGTGGTATTCGATCCGGCAACCGTGGCGGACAAAGCGACCTTCGACAAGCCGCACCAATATTCTGTCGGGGTCGAGCAGGTCTTCGTTAACGGCGTGCAGGTGCTGAAAGATGGCGAGCCGACCGGCAAAGCTGCAGGCCGCGTCGTTCGCGGACCGGGCTGGACCGGATGGGAAAAGCCATGATCATCGTCACCGGCCATGTCATCGCCAACGAAGCCAACCGCGCGGCAATTGAAGCCGAGGGCGTGGCCCATTGCCGCCGCTCGCGGGCCGAGCCGGGCTGTATTGCGCATAACTGCCATTGGGATGTCGAGAATCCCGACCTGCTGGTGTTTGTTGAGAAATGGACCAACGCGGCTTCGTTGCTGAAGCATTTTGCAGTGCCGGAATCGGGCGCATTTGTGCAGACGATCAGTGCGCTGTCGGACGAACCGCCTGTGCTGGAAATCTTCCACGCGGAAGCGGTCAGCCCCGCTGCACTTGCTTCGGGCTAGCGATGACGCAAACCCTAATCGCCATCTATGACATGGATAAAACGGTTACGCGCCGCGCGACCTATAATGGCTTTTTGCTGCATATGGCCTGGCACAAGTCGCCTTGGCGACTGCTGCTTGCGCCACTGCTGCCTTGGGGCCTGCTGCTCTATTTCTGCCAGATCTGGGACCGCAAGCGGCTCAAGCAGTACGCGCAAAACCTGCTGATCGGCGGCAAGGTTCCGCGGGAAAAATTCGCCCGCCATCTGGAACGGCACGCTGACCTAGTGTTGGGCAAGAATGTCTATGCCGAGGTGCGACACCGCATCGCAGAGGAAAAAACGCAAGGTTACAAGCATGTTATCGCCACTGCATCCTATCAGCTTTATGTAGAGGCGATTGCGGTGCGGCTGGGCTTCGATCATGTGATTGCCACCGAGCTTGCGACCAATGACAGCGGTCATGTGCTGTCGCGGATCGACGGGCATAACTGTTATGATGCCGCCAAACTGGAACGGGTGCAGGCGTGGATGAGAGAACAGAAATTACAACGAAATCAATGTTATATTCGCGCCTATTCAGATCATATTTCTGATGAGCCGCTGTTGAGTTTCGCTGATGAACCTTTTGCCACCAATCCGCACCCACCGCTGGCCAAACTGGCGCAAGCGCGTGGCTGGCCGATACTCGATTGGCGCGATGGGGATTTGTCGACCTAAATCGCTTGCCGTGCGTTTGACTTTCTACACTTTCTACACGGAATCGGCTTTTCGGCGATCCCTTCTCCTTCTTTAGCGGCCATTTGCGTCGACGCCGAATATAGAACATAAAAAGAACAATTTGTCAAGTGTCGGTGTGCGCTGATCGGCCTCCGATGTCCGCTATGCGAAATCTGGAAACACCGTCCGCTGCAGCTTGCCGGGCTCGATGCCATAATGCGCAGTCAGCGTATCAACCACCAGCCGTTCGAACCGCATCGTCGGTTTCAGGTCGCGTCCTTCATAAAGTTGCCCATTCGCCAGCCCCGGCCAGTCGGCGATGATCGTGCCGCCTTTTACCAGCCCGCCGCCATAGAGCATCGCTGCCGAAGCCGTGCCATGGTCGGTGCCGCGTGTCCCGTTTGTGGCGACGGTGCGACCGAATTCGGTGGCGACCAGCACCAGCGTCTTGTTCCAGGCAGGGCCAAGATCCGTGCGCAGGGCCAAGACCATTTCGTCGACGCCTTTCAGCAGGCCGTTTAGCCGCCCCGGCTGATTGACATGCGTGTCCCAGCCATTGGATTCGACCATCACCACGCGGGCGCCCTCGGCACCGTTCATCAGGCTGGCGACCAGCTTGCCCGCCGCCGCGCCGCCGCGCCCATTGGTGTCGTTCATCCCGGCCATGGCTTCAGTTTGCGTTGCGCTTGCCCATAACGGTGCCAATTGCGCATCCTCAGCATAAAGCATGGCGACACGTTCCATCAGACCGGCATCGGCATCGGGCAGGCGCGAAGGTGCATAGCTGCCGACCTCGACGCTGCCGCGCAGTGCCGGGGGGATTGCGGTCGCCAGCGCCAGCGCGCGCCGCTCGCCTCCGGGCAGCAGGGTCAGCAAGCGGTTCATCCAGCCATCGTCGCGGCCATAGGGCCGGGTCCCGCCGGTCTCCAATATATTCTGGCCGTCAAAGTGCGAGCGATCCCGATAGCCCGACGCAATGGCATGTGCGAAGGCGGCTTCCTTCGCGGCGTATAGCTTTGCAGTTTCGGCCATCGCGGGATGCAAAGTGAACAGGCTCGACAGCTTGTTGCCTTCGGTCGACGCCAGCTCACCACGCGCGGCGGTGTAGGCCGGATCGCCCGTCGGCGCCAGGATGCCCAACCCGTCGGCCGCCCCGCGTTGCAGGATGAAAATGAAGCGCCGGTCGGTATCGGCAGCAGCCCAGGCCATGCGAGGAAGCAGCGAGGCTGCACCAGTGCCAAGACCGGCGGCAAGCAAAAGGCGGCGGTTGAGCATCACATTATCTCCGCAAAAATTCGGGGGCGACGAGGAGCAAAGCAAGACCCTGTTCGGGGCTTTCGGCGCGTGCTATATGTTCGGCGGTGCGCGGGTCGAGCATATCGCCCAATATCCTCGGAGCCAGCTGACGCGCATCCACGCGGCCAGCGCTCAATTTGGCAAAGCGCCCTGCCGTCTCCACCCGCCGCATCAGCGCGGCGGGGCCTGCCCAATCCTTGGCCTGGTCGCCAAACCCTGCAGGCGATCCGGGCCGCCAGATCGGCTGGCCCATTTGCTGGAACAGCCCGGCTGGGGCCTGCGCGTTGCCGGGAAGCTGGCTCACATTGAGTGCACGCAGAGCCGAGACGGTCCATTCCCATGGCGTCTTGAACTTGGGCTGCCCTTCGGCCCATGCCTGAGGCGCGGACAGTAGGGTGCGATAGAGCGAACGGAGATCGCCACCGGTTTTCAGGAAGTCGGCCTCCAGCTTACCGACCAGCGACGCGGGCGGGTTGTCGGCGACAAAATGCGTCGCCAGCTTGGTTGCGATATGGTTCGCGGTCGCCGGATGGGTGGCAAGATCGGACAGGATCGCCTGCGCTTGCCCCTTGCCCGTTTGCGCATAACTGCGCCCGATGACCTTGCGCGTGCCGGGTTGGTGGATGGCCTCGACAAACACTGTCTCGCCTGCTGCCCGTTCGCCATCGACAAAGCGACGCATCGGACCACGGGCCAGCCCGGTGATGGTCAGGCCAGTCAATGCGCGCGCGAACTCGGTCACATCCTCTTGCGTATAGACCGTGCGCACGCCCAGCGTGTGCAACTCCAATATCTCGCGCGCGAGATTTTCGTTTAGGCCGATATCCTTCTCGCGCCGCGCGTTGACGCGGGTAGCCAACGGACTGTCCGGACCGATCGACTGCGCCTGGTCGAGATAGAGCAGCATCGTCGGATGCGTCACCGCTTCGGCCAGCAATGTGCCGAATTTCCCGAAAATATGCGGGCGGATCGCGTCGAATTCATAATTGCCCGCCAGTGCCGTGACCACGACCTTGTCGGTTGAAACGGCAAAATGGTTCGCCCAGAAATGCACCAGCCGCTCGGCAAAATCGGCTTCGCTGCTGACAGCGACTTGCAACCGAGCGGCAACGGCATCGGTATAATGCTTGCGCAACGACTGCCGGTAATTGCCGAGCACCTTTTCCGCCATTGCGGTATTTTCTTCGGTGCTGGGCGCAGCCTTGGCCTCGGCCTTTTTCTCCTGCTGCAATTCGCGCAGTTCCTGCAGCGACTGGATCAGCGTGGCGCGGTTGGGCAAAGCAGCAATCGCGGCGGGGCGCGGGTCGTAGCGGTCGACTTGCGCCAACAATGCCGCCTTGCCGGCGGCCGATCCACCGGGCCGCGCTCCCAGTCCAAACCGGTTGGCGGCAATCGCACTTTCGCTCTTCATGGCCTATCCTCGCGCAGGGTCATATTAGTCCCAACGCACGAAGTGGCTCAACCCTTCGCGCGCACCCGCCAGATAATATTGCCGACGTCATCGCTGACCAGCAATGCCCCGCCCTTGTCCACGGCCAGCATGGTCGGGCGGCCTTGCGCCTTCCCTTCCTTATCAAGGAATCCGGTCAGCACGTTCAGTGGTTGGCCCACCGGCTTGCCATTTTCAAAGCGCACAAAGATCACGTCATAGCCGAAAGGCGGCACGCGGTTCCACGATCCGTGTCGGGCCACGAAAGCGCCGCTTGCAAAAGCCCCGCCAAGCTTCGCATTGTCGGCAAAGGCCAACCCAAGCGGAGCGCCGTGCGGCCCCAGCGCATAATCGGGCCGCCGCTCATATTGCCGCTTGTCGGGCTTTTCGGGCTGCACGCGATAGTCGGTGCGGCGCCAGTAATGCCACGGCCAGCCGAAGTCGGCGGCAAATTCCACGCGGGTCAGATAGTCTGGGACCAGGTCAGAGCCGAGCATATCGCGCTCGTTTACCACCGTCCACAATGTGCCCTGAGCGTCCCAAGCCAGCCCGACCGGGTTGCGCAGGCCACTGGCAAAGGTCTTGCCCTTGCCCGTTGCCAGATCGAACTCGGTAACCTCGGCGCGGTTGATTTCCTTGTCCAGCCCATCCTCTGCGATGTTGCTGTTCGAACCGACCGCGATGTAGATTTTGCTGCCGTCGGCGCTGGCGATGATATTCTTCGTCCAGTGCATGTTCGGGCTTTCGGCAGGCAGCGCGAAAACCTTCTTGCCCTTTTCGCTAATCTTCGTGTCGCCTTCCTTGTAGGGGAAGGCGAGCAGCGCGTCGGTGTTGGCAACATAGAGCGTCTCGCCGATCAGTGCCATGCCAAATGGCGAGTTCAGCCCCGTGATGAACGGCGTCTTCACCTCTGCCTTGCCGTCGCCATCGGCATCGCGCAGCAATGTGATGCGGTTGGCCGACGGCACGCCCGCACCCGCCTTGGTCATCAGCCGCTTGGCAACCCAGCCGGTGAGGCCACCTTGTCGTCCCGGTGGTGCATTGGTTTCTGCAACCAGCACATCGCCATTGGGCAGCGTGTAGAGATTGCGTGGATGATCCAGCCCTTCGGCAAAACGTTCGACCGCCAGCCCGGCGGCGACGGTTGGCGCTTCGCCGGCCTTCCAGCGGTCGACTTCGGCCACCTTGATCGTCGGGATGAACTGCTCGCGTGGCGCACCGAATTCGGGGTTGGGGCCAGTCAGCTTTTCGACCGGTACGCTCGCCACATCGGGGCGCGTCATGATGTAGCCGACGCCGATTGCGGCAATCACCAGCAATATGGCGATGTTGCGGACATGCTTGTTCAAAATGGCCTCTCCCTTAGCCACGCCGCCGGTCGCGCAGCCAGACGACCAGCGCGATCAGCGCGCCTGCCGCAAAACCAACGACGATTCCCAGCGAGGGTTGTCCCTTAAATGTGCCGACCAGCGCGCCGATCAAGAGGCCAAGGAACAGGAAAACGCCGCCTGCTTGCGCGGTGCTTGGGTGACGAGGGTCAGGGCCGGGTGCGCGATCATTCATGCGCCGCTCTTGCCATGCCGCGCTGGCGGTAGGCAAGCGGAATAGCGTCGAGCTTGGGGAAGGGCAAAATATCGTTTCGTCGACCAGTTTATAAGCTTTCGCGACATTCCCGATCTGTGAACGCAGAGAAGTTTCAGTCGGCAAATTCCGGGATTTCTCCGGGTGCCGCGCGGACGAAAGCTTTGGCGATTTCGAAACCATGGCCAGCGCGCAGAAAGGCTTGCAGCTGCTTTTGCTGGAGTTCGGGCGATGCTGCTTCTGGCGCATAGGGGCCGATGCGTTTGCGTTTTGCGAAGCGATGTGCCGATTGCCACCTTTCATCCTCGGCCTGTTCGCGCGCGTCTGCACTGTCGGGCTCAGTAATCCCTTTGGCGCGTAAATCCTCGCTCACTCGTCGCAAACCATAGCCGCGCTGGGTGAGCGAACGTGCGCGCGATTGCGCGAAGGCGGCATCGTCGACATAGCCCAGCCTGCTGAAATCTTCGACCAGAGCTTCGATATCTGGAGAAGCCGCATCCTCCCACCCGCGCTCGCGGATTTTCCGGGTGAGATAAGTCGCAAGCTTGGCGCGGCTGGTAGCGTAACGGCCGACATAGTGCAGTGCCAGATCGCGCAATTTTGTGGGCGAGAGCGGCTTTGGCGGGCGGGAAGGGTTGGCTCGGCGTGACACGCCCCATTTGTGCCATAGTCGGGTCGAATTTTGAACGCCAAAACCCGGTTAGAAGCTGCATTGAAAAATAATGACATGGGATCGCACATGACCGCAATTTCACCGACGCCAACCAACGATCTTCTGCCGCGTCGCTATTCGGATTTTGCCACGCTGGGTGAGGCGCTCGACTATGCTGCAAAAGGTACAAGGGGACTGAATTTCCACGATATGCGCGGCGCGCTGGCGCGTGCTTATCCGTTCGGCGAAATGCGCGAAGATGCGCTCGACATGGCCTATCGCCTGATCAGCCACGGCGTCAAACCGCAGGACCGGATCGCGCTGGTTGCCGAGACCGGCCCCGATTTTGCCGCGCTTTTCTTCGGTTGCGTCTATGCAGGGGCTTGGCCCGTACCGCTGCCGTTGCCGACCAGCTTTGGTGGAAAGGAAAGCTATATCGACCAGCTTTCGGTCCAGTTGCAAAGTTGCGATCCCAAAATATTGTTTTTCCCCGCCGAATTGGCAGAGACGGCGGGTGAAGCGGCGCGCAAGAATGGCGTCGAGGGCCTCGATTGGGAAAGTTTCGGCGACCGGATCGCGCTAAAAGCCGAGCTGCCGCAGGCCGCGACCGACGATATCTGCTATCTGCAATATTCCAGCGGTTCGACCCGTTTTCCGCACGGCGTGGCGGTGACGCATCATGCGCTCCTTAACAACCTGTCTGCCCATTCGCACGGCATGGAGGTGCAGGACAGCGACCGCTGTGTTTCCTGGCTGCCCTGGTATCATGACATGGGGCTGGTAGGTTGCTTCCTGTCGGTGGTCGCGAACCAGGTCTCGACGGACTATATGAAGACCGAGGATTTCGCCCGCCGCCCGCTCGCTTGGCTCGACATCATCAGCCGCGCCGACGGTACTGTGATCAGTTACTCGCCGACCTTCGGTTACGATATCTGCGCGCGGCGAATCTCCAGCCAGAGCCATGTTTCGGAGCGCTTTAATCTTTTGCATTGGCGCCTCGCGGGCAATGGCGCCGACATGATCCGGCCTGACGTCATGCAGGCATTTGTCGATGCCTTTGGCGATGCTGGTTTCAAGGCAAGCTCCTTCCTGCCCAGCTATGGTCTGGCCGAAGCGACGCTTGCGGTCTCGATCATGCCGCCAGGTGAGGGAATCCAGGTCGAACTGGTCGAGGAAAGCGAACTGACCGGCATGCCCGGCGCGCCCGACCGACCGGTCCGTTACCGTGCCATTGTCAATTGCGGCAAGGCAGCGAAGGACATGACCATTGAGGTGCGCGACGAGAGCGGCGCGATCCTCCCCGATCGGCAAATCGGCAAGGTCTGGTGCAAGGGGCCATCTTTGATGGTCGGCTATTTCCGTGATGAGGAAGCGACCGCTGCCTGCATGCAGAACGGCTGGCTCGACACTGGAGATATGGGTTATCTTTCAAATGGTTATATCTATATTGTTGGCCGCGCCAAGGATATGATCATCATCAACGGCAAGAACCATTGGCCGCAGGATATCGAATGGGCGGTGGAACAGTTGCCGGGCTTCAAGGCAGGCGACATTGCTGCTTTTGCCGTTAGCAATGGCGGGGAAGAAACGCCTGCGGTACTGGTGCAATGCCGCACCTCGGATGAGTTTGAGCGAGCCAAGCTGCGCGAGCAGATCCGGGATAAAGTGCGCTCGGTGACGGGCATGAACTGCGTCGTGGAGCTGGTCCCGCCGCGCACATTGCCACGCACCAGTTCGGGCAAGATGAGCCGTGCGAAGGCCCGAAATCTGTACCTTTCGGGCGAGATCCAGCCCTATGCAATCGCTGCCTGAAACGGGGCGGGATGAAATTTTGGAAAATCTAAAAAAACTTTGGTTTCCTGCCGTCCGCTTACCATTAAGTAAGTTTCGTCACCTACACCGGCTGGGTGAGTAACGAAGCGAAAACGACAGACCTGCCGACCGAAATTTCGGCCAAGGCCCTTTTGGGTATGGAAGAGCCTGTCGGCTTCACGTCGGCGGACTTGCGCGATATTCAGGCGCGCTCGATGCGCCAGCGCCCGTCGATCGAGCTGGTGGCCAATCTGGTGGGCGTTGCTTTGGTGTGTGCCATGACCTTTGGCAAAGTGCCGATTTGGGCCATTGCCGGTTGGGCACTTCCGCTTGTTCTGTTCAATGGCTCTTCGATCGCCAAACGCCGCAACAAGCGTGCTTCGGCGTCGGTTTCCAACGATGACCAGGATTTTCGCAAGATCGCCAAAAGCGCTGGCCTTAGCGGTGCGATCTGGGGCGCGAGCATGCCGCTGTTCGGCTGGTTCGGCGGAATGACGGAGTTGCTGGGCATATGGTCGATATGCCTTGCGATAATGGTTTATGCTTCGCTTGCCATGCCAAGCCTGCCGCTAGCGGGAAGCGCGTTTATTGCGGCGGTCTCGGTCGGCGGCGTTGCCGGCTGGGTGGTCGGCGGTCAATATTATCTTGCGGTTGCCGCCGCCGCGCTTGGCCTTTTGCTGATTTTCGGTGTCATCCGCACCGCCCAGTCGCAAGTTCTTTATCAGATCGCCAGCAATGTTCTGCAGGAAAAGACTGAGACCGTCAGCCTGCTGCTGCGCGAGTTCGAGGACAGCGGTGCCGACTG
The DNA here is from genome assembly GCA_964606835.1 of uncultured Sphingorhabdus sp. GTDB lineage: Bacteria > Pseudomonadota > Alphaproteobacteria > Sphingomonadales > Sphingomonadaceae > Sphingorhabdus_B. The sequence continues at coordinate 5,443 of CAZSJE010000033.1, read as the reverse complement.
GCTTTGGCAGACCGACACGGCGCGTGCCGTCACCCATGCCAGCCCTCGGTTCGCCTATGCGCTGGAAGAAGATCCGCGCGCTCTCGACGGCCAGCCCTTGCTCAAGCTGATCGCTGGCGACGCATGGGAGACGGGACGCTATCCCGACGCGCTGCACGACCTGGCCGAACGACTGAAGCGGCGCGAGGCGTTCAGCAACCTTATCGTGCCTGTGACGATCAAGGGCAAGACACGCTGGTGGGAATTGTCCGCCTCGCCGCGCACGTCGGAAGATGGCAATTTCCTTGGCTTTCGCGGCGTGGGGTCGGACGTCACTGAACAGCGCGAATCCGCCGACAAGATTTCGCATCTGGCGCGTTTCGACACGCTGACGGGCCTGCCCAACCGTCTGCAGCTGACCGAGACGCTGGGCCGCGCTCTCGGTGAGGCAGAGAAATGGCGTCGTCGCTGCGGCTTCTTCATGATCGACCTCGACCGGTTCAAGGCGGTCAACGATACGCTGGGACACCCGGTGGGTGACCGCCTGCTTGCGCAGGTTGCCAAACGGCTGAAAATGATCATGTCGGAAAATGAGCTCTGCGGACGGCTGGGCGGTGACGAATTTGCCGTTGTGCTGATGGATGCGAACGATTCGGCCTATGTCGAAAAACTGGCGCGCAAGATCATCGACACGCTGTCCAAGCCCTATGAGGTCGACCAGAACACGCTGTACATTGGCGCGTCCGTGGGCAGCGCGGTCGGACCCATGGATGGGCGGACGGTCGAACTGCTGATGCGTAGCGCCGACCTGGCGCTGTACCGGTCGAAGGAAGATGGTGGGAATAACCACCACAGCTACCAGCACAAGCTGCACGCCAATGCCGAGGAACGGCGCGTATTGGAATTCGAGCTGCGCCACGCGCTGGAGCGCAACCAGCTGCACATCGAATATCAGCCCGTGGTCGAGGCTGGCGGCGATCACTTGATTACGGGATTCGAAGCGCTGCTTCGCTGGAAGAATCCGAGATTCGGCACGGTTTCGCCCGCAAAGTTTATTCCGGTTGCCGAAGACGCGCGGCTGATCGTGCCCATGGGGACCTATGTGCTGCGCCAGGCGTGCAAGGACGCGATGAGCTGGCCGGAGACGACCAAGGTGGCGGTCAATATCTCGGTCGATCAGCTCAGCAGCCCATCCTTCATGGAGACGGTGGTGTCGGCGCTTCATGACAGCAAGCTCCCGGCCTGGCGGCTGGAGCTGGAGGTGACCGAAAGCATCTTCCTGCGCGATGGCGGGCACACCGTGCAAATCCTCGATCGGCTGCGCAAGATGGGGGTCAAACTGTCGCTCGACGATTTCGGCACCGGCTATTCCTCGCTTGGCTATCTGCGCAACATCCGTTTCGACACGATCAAGGTTGACCGCAGCTTTGTGCAAGGCGCAGCCAAGTCGAAGGCCGAGAGCATCGCAATTATCCGCGCGGTTGTGGCGCTTGCCGACGCGCTCGATATTGCGACCACAGCAGAGGGCGTTGAGAACGAAGCCGAGATGACGATGATCCAGCAAATGGGCTGCACCAAGATCCAGGGCTATTATTTCGGCCGCCCGATGCTGTTTGCCGATAGCGTCGCGCTGTTCAGCGGCGATCAGCGCAACGTCGCCTGATCTTTCTGGGCTTTGTCGTTCAGCCATTTCCGGACGTCGTCCGCACTCCGCCCTGCGGCTTCCTCCATCGGCAAATGTCCGATGCCTTTGTAGATGTGCGTGACATTGTCCCTATAAACCGACTGGAAATATTGGGCTGCGCTCACCGGGATCAGTTTGTCCTGATCACCCCAAAGAATTAGAGCCGGTATTGCTCGGGTAGGATCGGGAACAGCGGTACTCGTGTTCCGGCTGCCATATTGGGCAAAACGCTTGCCGGTAGCTTCGCGGTTGCCTGGATAGCGTAGCAGTTCCCAATATTCGTCAACTTCGGTGTCAGTAACCACTGCCTTGTTGCTGACACTTTGACGAAGTGAGCGTTCGACCACGCTGCGCGGCGTGATGAATGTCATCACCTTATTGAGTACTGGCATCCGCGCGATGCGGAAACCGATGGGCAGCGATTTCGGTGCTGCATCGGGTGCCCCGCCGGCATCGACCAATATGATACCCAACAGCTTTTCAGGATGCTGCTTGGCAAATTCATGCGTTACCCAGCCCCCCATGCTGTTGCCACCCAGATAGAATTTATCGATTCCACGATTGGCCGCAACGCGGCTTACCGTATCAATAAAGCAGGCCGCACTGTAGCAGTCCTTTTGGTCGGGACCCGTCAGGCCATGGCCGATCTGGTCAAAACGGATGATGCGATAATCGCTGCCCAGCCGGTCGACCCATTGTTGCCATGTGTGCAGCGATGCGTTGCTGCCGTGGAGCAGAATGATCGTAGGTGCGTCCTTTGGCCCTTCATCGCGGAGGTGGACGGTCAGGCCGTTATCGAGCGTTACGAACTCGCTCTCCGCATTGGCATATTTGGCGCGCAGCTCCTTGACCGGGATATCGGGTGCATAGCCCCAGACGCCAATGCCGATCACTGCGACCAGCAGCAGGATCGCTGCCCATTGGAGGATTTTGCGGATCATAGAATTTCCCTGACCTTGTCTTGGGGGCGGCACAGCCGCACGCCCTTTTCGGTCTCGACAAAGGGCCGCTCGACCAGAATCGCATCCTTCGCCATTGCTTCGAGTATCCTGTCGTCGCTAGCCCCTTCGATCAGACCCAGTTCTTCGGCAGGCGATCCGCGCGTGCGCAGCGCCTGTCGCGGAGACAAGCCCGCGTCAGCGAACAATTGCTCCAACCTAGCGTGGGTGAAGGGCGTCTTCTTATACTCAATGACCGTTACCTCGACGCCCGGCGTCTCCTGAAGGATTGCCAGAGTTTTGCGAGAGGTGCCGCAGTCAGGATTGTGCCAGATCGTCGCTTTCATACCCGCTCCTTTTCGAGGGCCTTACGCGATGGTGCAAAAAGTTCAACACACAGGTTTTTGCAATTGCATATGATAACGACTCGCAATAAGCACAACGCCGGGGTTGAGAATCTTTCTCAATAAGGGAATTATTTTAATGTTGCGGATAGTTGGAATTTCAGGCCTTGCTTTGGCTGCTGTGTTGGCCACGCCTGTTTATGCGGGCGACCTTGCGGCGGCGGGCGAGGAGCAGTGCGACGATTGCCGCCCGATCATCGTCACCGGGGCCAGCAGCGGCTATGTGGCTGAGAATATCGTTACCGCGACCAAGACCGACACCCCGCTGCTCGACGTTCCCCAATCGATCCATGTCGTCACCCGCGAGCAGCTCGACGACCAGGCGCAATATAGCCTTGGCGAGGTGCTGCGCTATGTGCCTGGCACCACCGTTGGGCAGGGTGAGGGCAATCGCGACCAGATCACCCTGCGCGGGCAAAATACCACCGCCGACTTCTTCCTGGATGGGGTGCGCGACGATGTGCAATATTATCGCGGCCTCTATAACATCGAGCGCGTCGAGATATTGAAGGGCCCCTATGCGCTGATCTTCGGTCGTGGCGGTGGCGGCGGGATTATCAACCGCGTGCAGAAAACGCCGATTGCCGACGAAAGCTTTGGCAGCGCGCGTGGCAGCATCAACAGCTTTGGCGGCTGGGACCTGTCGGCGGATGTCAACGCGCCGCTGGGGGCAACGGCAGCGGTGCGGATCAATGCAACCTATGAGGATATCGAAAGCGACCGGCGCTTTGTCGATGGGCGGCGTTATGCGTGGAACCCCTATGTTGCGGTCGACCTGAGCGAGACGTGGAAGCTTGGCCTGTCCTACGAATATGTGAATGACGACCGCGTGCCCGACCGCGGCGTGCCGTCGATTGCCACGGCCGCTGGCCAGCCCAATACGCCGATCCGTGGCTTTGACCGTTTGTTTTTCGGCGTCCCCGGCGTCAATCGCACCACGCTTGAGGCGCAAATCGTCAAGGCGCGGCTCGACGGGCAGCTGGCGGACAATCTGAAATTCACCAGCACGGTTCTTTATGGCGATTACGACAAGCTTTATGTGAACGTCTATGCCAATGGCGCAGCAACGTCGCAGACCGGCACGGTCGCTTTGGAAGCCTATTCCGACCCGACCAAGCGCGAGAATGTGATCGGGCAGGCGAACCTGATCTGGGATGTGAAGACCGGTGTGGTCGAGCATAAGCTGCTCTTTGGCGTCGAATATGGCGATCAGCAGACGCGCAACCGCCGCTTCAACCGCGTGTTCGCACCGACCAACATCTTTAGCCTGACCAACCCGGTCTATCCGACGGTAACCTTTACCACCCCGTCGCGCGATACGAGGTCGGAGGTCCAGTTCTTCTCCGCCTATCTGCAGGACCAGATCAGCATTGGTGAGCATTTCGACATTGTCGCCGGGCTGCGTTACGACCATTTCGAGATCAAGGGCGTGGATTTCATTCCTGCCATCGACCGCCCCTTTGCGCGCAGCGACGACAAATTGTCCCCACGTATCGGGCTGATCTGGAAACCGGTTGAAAATGCTTCGGTTTACGCCAGCTTCAGCCGCAGCTTCCTGCCGCGTTCGGGCGACCAATTTGTGTCGCTGTCGACGACCACGCAAAACCTCGCGCCGGAAAAATTCACCAATTACGAGATCGGCGCGAAGTGGGATATAAGGCCTGACCTGAATGTGACGGCTGCGCTTTTCCAACTCGACCGCACCAATGCGACGACGCCCGATCCGCTGAACCCGCTGGTGACGATCAACATTGGCAAGACGCGCACCAAGGGGCTGGAACTGGCGCTGACCGGCAAGCTCTTACCCGACTGGCAGATGAGCGCAGGCTATACCTACCAGGACGGCGCGCTGCGCGGGAATGACAATGTGCGACTGGGGCAGTTGCCCAAGCACCAGTTTTCGCTGTGGAACCGGTATGATTTCAGCGACGCCTTTGGGCTGGGCCTTGGTGCTATCCACCAGTCGAGCCAGTTCGCCGCGATCCGGACCGCAGCGACCACCACACGCCTGCCCAGCTTTACCCGCGTCGATGCAGCGGCCTTCTTCGACATAAGCGAGAATGTGCAGTTGCAGGCCAATGTCGAAAACCTGTTCGACACCGACTATTTCGCTGACGCGCACAATAATAGCAATATTACCCCGGGCGCGCCTATTAACGGAAGGCTGACGGTGCGGGTGAAGTTTTGACGGGTTATTCCCCCCGTAAGCGGGAGGGGAGCTAACTCGCGCCAACCGCCTTCGCATGCGCCTTCCCATTCTCGACATAATGCGCGACGCCCATGCGCATGCCTATCAGCGCTGCTTCGGGCAGTTCGCGTATCAGCTTGGCGGGGCGGCCAACCCAAAGTTCTTTGGGGCCAATGACCTTGCCCTCCGGGAGCAATGCGCCTGCGCCAAGCATGCCGTCTTCCTGAATCACGCAGCCGTTCATGATGAT
>CAZSJE010000032.1:0-17713 GCA_964606835.1 uncultured Sphingorhabdus sp. | reverse complement strand
GCAAGCCAGGGATCCTCATACACCACCGCGCCCAGCCATTCGGGCACCTTGTGATAGGCGCGCTTCCACAGCGCACGAAAGGCGCGGGCGGAGCTGATGATCGGCAGATAATGGACGCTATATTGCGCAGCAATTTCGGAAAGCTTGTAGGGCATCCCTGCGCCGCAGGTGACGCCGGTGACGAGCCCCTTGGTCTTTTCCAATATGCCGTGCAGGATGCGCTGGGCACCGCCCATTTCCCAAAGCACATTGATGTTGATCGCGCCTTTTGGCCCGGCAATGTCATAGGCACGCGTGACCTGTGCGATGCCGCCACGAATGCCATAGTCAACCAGCTCTTCGTGTCGCTCGGCACGGGTCTTTCCGAAAAAGACCTGAGGTATCCAGTCGCCATTTTCGTCATAGCTGTCGGCATTCACGGCCGACACGGTACCAATGCCGCCCGCCGCCGCCCACGCGCCAGAGCTTGCATGATTGGTCGCGGCAACGCCCTTGCCGCCTTCGATCAGCGGCCACACTTCGCGACCGCCATAGCTAATGGGTTTCAGGCCCTTGAACACGCGAACATCCCCTATTCGTAATTTGGGCGTACATCCCCCACGCCGCGAAATCTTGGCGCTAGTAGAAGAAGTCAGCTTTGTCGCGCAAAATCGGCGCGATTCATCGCATCGGCGTACAACTGGCGATAGCGTGCGAACATTTGTTCGTCGCCATATTCGGCGATCGCAAGCGCGCGATTGGCGGCACCGATGTCCCGGCGAAGCGCGGCGTCGTCGACCAGCCGGGAGAGCGCAGCGGCAAACCCGGCCTCGTCATCTTTGGCAATAATGAAGGGCCGGTTTGGCTCGGCTACGATGTTGCGCACGTCGCCGACATCAGTGCAGACTGCAGGCAGCCCCGCCGCCATCGCCTCTACAAGCGAGATCGGATATTGTTCGCTGTCCGAAGACAGCGCGAAAATATCGAACAGTCCAACATAGCTGGCGGGGTTTTTCAGGAAACCGGGCATGACCAGCCGGTCGGATATGCCCAGCCGTTCGGCCTCCGCGACAATCGCCGCGCGGTCGGGACCTTCGCCGGCAATCGCCAGCCGCACATTGGGTCCGGCAGCGGCCACCAGGCGGACCAGACGCGGCAGGTTTTTGACCGCACGCAAGCCGGCGATGGTACCGACAGCCACGTCACCCTGCTGCTTCACCAAGCCGGGGAAAGCGTTGCTGTCAGGTGTTTTTTGATAGGCAGCAATGTCGATGCCATTGGCGATCCGGTGAACCTTGGTCTTCGGACAAAACCAGTCGATCAGCGCAATTTCCTCCAGCGTGATCGATGGCACCACCAGCGCATGCGCGCCTTTCAGCGCCACGCTGCGAAAGGCGTTGCGCTTCCAGTTGAGCTTGACCGCCTCATCCTCGTTAAAGCCATCCTCATGATGAACCAGCGGCGGCAATTTCATGAAAGGCGAGAGCAAGGTCCGCGCCATCACCCCGTCCATCGATCCCCAATTATAGCTGAGCAGCAGATCGAAATGTTGCATGTAACGCGCCAGCCGCAAGTAGCGCCCCGGTGCGGGTTTGCCGTAAAGCGGCGGCGCGGCATCGCCCGGAAACTCCACCTTGATGGCGGGATCGATTGCCTCCCGCGCTCCCAGAGCGTCCGGTACCGCTGAAAGAATGGTATGCGAAGCCGCATCGCCAAAGTGGTTCATCAGCTTGACCGCCCGCGCCTCTTTGCCGCCCAAATCAAAGGCGCTGTGCATGTGGAGGATGCGGATCACTTGATCGCGCTCAGGAAGTCGCGGATCGCCGCTTGCGATTCGGGTTCGTCAAGCGACGGCGCATGGCCGGTGCGCCGTATGGTGGCCAGCGTCGCGCTACCATGCTTTTTCACCATTTTGGCGGCTATCGGCTTTTCCAATATGTCCGACATTGCGCCGCGCAGGATCAGCAGCGGGATGCCGGCCAGCGCCTCGAACGCAGGCCACAAATCGGCCCCGGCCTCGCCGCCGGGCTGCTTGAACGGCTCCGATATTTTCATGTCATAGTCGAACACGACGCGACCATTGCCCGATAGCTTGCAGCATCGCTTGGCCAGCCGCAGCCATTCATCAAGGCCGTAATCGGGATAAACCTCCGCCTGCGCCTCCGCGATGGCGCGCGCGGCATGCATCCATGTGTCGAAACTGCGTCCCTGCCCGACATAACCCCGGATACGCTCCAGACCCTTCTCGCCGATTTCAGGACCGACATCGTTCAGGACGACGCCCTTGATCCGGTCTTTCCACATCGGCACCAGCAGCATCGACACCAGCCCGCCAAGCGATGTACCCATCAGGACAATGCTCTTAGGGTCGAGCTGGCGGAGCAGCAGGTCGACATCCTGCACATAGGTGAGCGGGACATAGCTCGTGGCGTTACGGGCATAGCCGCTTTCGCCGCGCCCGCGCAAATCGACCGCAATCATCCGTCTTTTGCCGTCCAGCAAATCGGCGACGGGTTCAAAATCGCGGGCGTTGCGGGTCAGACCCGGCAGGCACAGCAGCGGCGCACGCGCAGCAGGGCCGGGATAGTCGCGGTAGTGCAGCCGCAACTCTTCTCCGGAAAGCCAGTACCCATCCTTGTAATCGGCCATGCTTGCCTTTCCCTTGCGCGCGCCGCAGAGCGGATGGCATGAACCTGCAACCCGCCCCTTCCCCCTACCGCGCCGACCCGCAAATCGCCAGCCTTGGCGCAAAGATTGGCGATCCGGTAAAGGCCGCCGATTTTCCCGATGCCAAATTGCGGTATCGCAACAACCGCTGGGCGGCAACGGTAGGGCTGAACGGGCTAACTGACGAGCAATGGATCCGGCATTTCGCGCGGTTCGAGCCACTGCCCGACAATATGCCGCAGCCACTGGCGCTGCGCTATCATGGCCACCAGTTCCGCGTGTACAATCCCGATATCGGCGACGGACGCGGCTTCCTGTTTGCGCAGCTGCGCGATGGTGATGGCCGCCTGATGGACCTCGGCACCAAGGGTTCCGGCCAGACCCCCTATAGCCGCGACGGCGACGGGCGGCTGACGCTGAAAGGCGCGGTGCGGGAGATATTGGCGACCGAAATGCTGGAGGCGCTGGGGGTTGAAACGAGCAAGACGTTCTCGGTTATCGAAACCGGCGAAGCATTGTGGCGCGGCGACGAGCCTTCGCCGACGCGATCTGCCGTGCTGGTGCGGCTTAGCCACAGCCATGTGCGCATTGGTGCATTTCAGCGCCTTGCCTATGAAGATGACGGTGAAATGATGGCCGCTTTGGTGCGCTATGCGCTGGAAAGGCTGTACGATATGCGAGCGGGCGACGATGCGCCGGTGGTGCTAATGAATCGCGCGGTTAAGCGGATCGCCGAGCAGGCCGCCAGCTTCATGGTCGCCGGTTTCGTCCATGGCGTGCTTAACAGCGACAATATCAACATTACCGGAGAAAGCTTCGACTACGGCCCGTGGCGCTTCACCGAATTTTGGGACCCGGCCTTCACCGCTGCCTATTTCGACCATGGGGGGCTTTACGCCTTTGGACGTCAGGCAGAGGCAATGCATTGGGACCTAGCGCAACTGGCGATTTCGCTGCGGCTGATCTGCGATTCTCCACCTTTGATCGAGGCACTGGAACGCTTTCCGGCGCTGTATCAGGCCGCAATCGTCCGCCGTTTCCTGTGGCGGCTGGGCGTCGCTTCGCAAGGAGAGGAGGAAGATCGCGCGCTGGTCGAGGAGAGCGAACGCAGGATGATCCGCGACCGCATCCCCATCGCCACATTTTTTCGCGAAAGGCGTCCCAACATCCCTGAATGCACCATGCTGATCGACGAAGTCGAAGCGATCTGGGCGGCAATCGCGGACAATGACGACTGGCAGCCGCTTTACGCTAAAATCGAACAGGTCCGCGCGTTGGGCGCGGCCTTGCGCGCCGATGCGCCATGATCTACCGAGAGCGAAGGGGACGGGGGCGCGGACAATCGCAGTGGCAGTTTTGACATCTTTTGAACCCGCAACGGGCGAGCAGCTGTGGCAAGGTGAGACGGCCGATGTGAATCGCGAAGTGGCGATTGCGCGCGAAAGCTGGGCGGCCTGGGCCGCAGCGCCGCTGACCGAGCGTATCGAAAAACTGCGCAGCTTTGCCGGCAAGGTCAAAGCTGGTGCGGACGACTTGGCCGACCTGATCGCGCGCGAAACCGGCAAACCGATGTGGGAGGCGCGCACCGAGGTCGACAGCGTGGCCAACAAGGTCGACATTTCGGTGAAGGCCTATGCCGAACGCACCTCACAACGCCGTTTCGATGGTAAGCCCGGTTCGCGCAATGCGGTTCGCCACAAACCGCATGGCGTGCTTGCGGTGCTGGGTCCGTATAACTTCCCCGCACACTTGCCTAACGGCCATATCGTTCCGGCTTTGCTCGCGGGCAACGCCGTAGTCTTCAAACCGTCCGAAAAAACCCCGGCGGTCGGCGAGAAACTGGTCGAGCTTTACCGCAAGGCCGGTATCCCCCAAGGCGTCATCCGTGTTGCGCAGGGCGGGGCGGAAGTCGGCAAGGCGCTGTCAGCACATCCTGATATCGACGGCCTGCTCTTCACCGGATCGGCGCAAACCGGCGTTGCGCTCAACCGCCAGTTCGCGACCCGGCCCGACAAGATCCTTGCACTCGAAATGGGTGGCAACAATCCCATCGTCGTCTGGGACACGCGCGATATGGAAAGCGCCGCAGTTCTGGTGGTGCAGTCGGCCTTCCTGTCTGCCGGTCAACGTTGCACCGCAGCGCGAAGGGCGATCATCAAGGATTCGCTCTACGATGCCTTTGTGCCCGAGCTGAAGCGTATCGCCGACCGACTGGTGGTCGGTGCCCCGCATGACGAACCGCCGCCCTTCATGGGTCCGGTCATCGACAATGATGTCGCCGACGGCCTGACCGAGAGCTTCCTCGCGCTGATGAGCCATGGCGGCAAACCGATCCGCCACATGACCCGGCCGGTGCGTGGTCGGCCGATGCTGACACCGGGGATTATCGATGTCACCGACATGGCCGAACGCCCCGATATCGAGCTGTTCGGGCCGTTGTTGCAGGTGATCCGCGCCCCCGATTTCAACGCAGCCATTGCGGAGGCCAACAACACCCGCTTTGGCCTTTCCGCCGCGCTGATCGGTGGTTCGCCCGAACAATATGACGAATTCTGGGCCAATTGCCGCGCAGGCGTCGTCAACTGGAACGCGACCACCAACGGTGCGTCATCGGCTGCGCCCTTTGGCGGCATCGGCCTGTCGGGCAACCACCGGCCGAGCGCCTATTATGCCGCCGACTATTGCGCCTATCCGGTCGTCTCGTCCGAAGTCGATGCGCCGCGCGCGATGATCAATATCGGCCTGCGCGACGAAGAGACGGCAGCGGCGAAATAGCCCCTCGCCCATGAAATCCGCCGACATTTTCGAATTCTACCGCCGCCTCGCGGAAGCCAACCCAGCGCCCGAGACCGAACTGGCCTATGGCAATGATTATCAGCTGCTGGTCGCGGTGGTGCTGTCGGCGCAGTCGACCGATGTCGGCGTCAACCGCGCGACGAAGAAGCTGTTCGAGGAGGTGACCACTCCGGCGCAAATGGTGGCGCTAGGCGAGGAGGGCTTGAAAGCGCACATCAAGACCATTGGGCTATTCAATGCCAAGGCGAAGAATGTCATTGCCCTGTCCGAAATTTTGGAGCGCGACCATAAAGGACAAGTGCCAGCCGACCGCGATATCCTCGAATCGCTTCCCGGCGTGGGTCGCAAAACCGCAAATGTCGTCATGAACACAGCGTTCGGAGCGGAGACTTTTGCCGTCGACACGCATATCTTCCGCGTCGGCAACCGCACCGGCCTGGCCAAAGGCAAGACGCCGCTGGCGGTCGAAAAGGCACTTGATAAGAAAACCCCGGCACCCTTTCGCTTGGGCGCGCATCACTGGCTAATCCTGCACGGCCGTTATGTCTGCAAGGCGCGTAAGCCCGAATGCTGGCGATGCGCGGTTGTCGATTTGTGCCGCTTCAAGCCGAAAACCGAGGCACCCTAGTGAGTCATCGACAGTTCAGACTTGTAACGATATTTTACGTTACAAAGCTGGGAGAATGGCCATGAGAAAACTGGTTCTGGGAATAACGGTGCTTTGCATTGCCACCGCCGCAGGAGCCTTCGGCCCTTCGGAGCGCCGCGCCAAACAGATTGCCGCCTATCAACCGGTTGGCGAAGCAGTAAACTGCATCGATATCAACCGCATAGACACCACACGCATACTCGCCAACAACATCATCGATTTCAAGATGCGCGGCGGCAAGATGTATCGCAACACGCTGCCCAGCAGCTGTCCGGGGCTGGTGATGGAGGACCGCTTCTCCTACCGCACCTCGACCAGCCGTCTGTGCAATGTCGACATCATCCGCGTGCTGCAAAATTATGGCGGGCGTCTGGAGGAAGGCGTCGGCTGCGGCCTGGGCAAATTCCAACCGGTTGAAAAAGTGCCGGAGGTGGAGGACGCTAGCTATTTGCCGCAGGAATGGGTCCCGTTCGAGGTGGTTGAGCCCGGCGCGAAGGCTACACAATAACTCCGAACAGGTCGTGCTCGTCGGCGTCCTCGACCTGCACATCGACGATATCCCCAGCCTCCAGCTTGGCCGACACATCGCGCAGATAAACATGGCCGTCGATTTCCGGCGCGTCGGCCTGTGAGCGGCCGGTTGCGCCAATTGCGCCATCCTCCTCCGGCTCGCCGACTTCGTCGATGATCACGGGCAATGTGCGCCCGACCTTGGCCGCCAGTTTGGCCGCGCTGATCGCTGCGGTCTTGGCCATGATCCGCTGGTAGCGCTCTTCTTTCACCTCTTCCGGCACGGGATCGTCCAGCGCGTTGGCGGCAGCCCCTTCGACGGGCTCGAAGCGGAAGGCACCGACACGGTCGAGTTGTGCTTCCTCCAGCCAGTCAAGCAAAAATTCGAAATCCGCATCGGTCTCGCCGGGGAAACCGACGACAAAGCTGGAGCGAATGGCGATATCGGGCGCGATGGCGCGCCAGTTGCGGATACGCTCCAGAACCTTGGCTTCATTCGCAGGCCGCTTCATGCGCTTCAGCACAGCGGGTGCGGCATGCTGAAACGGGATGTCGAGATAGGGGGTCAGCAGCCCCTCCGCCATCAACGGAATGACATCGTCGACATGCGGGTAGGGATAGACATAGTGCAGCCGCGTCCACGGCGCCTTCCCATCGGCGTTGCGGAGTTGGCCCAGCTCTCGCGCGAGATCGGTCATGTGCGCGCGTACCTGCCGCCCCTTCCACTCGCGCACCTCGTGGCGGGTATCGACACCGTAGGCAGACGTGTCCTGGCTGATTACCAGCAACTCCTTGGTGCCTGCCGACACCAGCTTCTCCGCCTCGCGCAGCACGGCGTCGATACGGCGGCTGGCCAACTTCCCGCGTAATGACGGGATGATGCAAAAGGCACAGCTATGGTTGCAGCCCTCTGAAATCTTCAAATAGCTATAGTGGCGCGGCGTCAGTTTCAGCCCGCCTTCGGGGATCAAATCAACAAAGGCGCCGCGCGCTGGCGGCGCTGCGTCATGGACCGCCGCCACTACATCTTCATATTGATGCGCACCCGTGATCGCGAGCACCTGCGGGAAGCGCGCGCGGATGACATCGGCTTCATTGCCCATGCAGCCGGTGACAATGACGCGACCATTTTCGGCGATAGCTTCGCCGATTGCCTCAAGGCTCTCTTCCTTGGCGGAATCGAGAAAGCCGCAGGTGTTGACCAGCACCACGTCTGCGCCTGCATAATCAGGCGACATTGCATAGCCATCGGCCCGTAATTTGGTCAGGATGCGTTCGCTGTCGACCAGCGCCTTGGGGCAGCCAAGCGACACCATGCCCACGCGGGGCGCATCTTCGATTCGGGTTGCCATGATGGCGGGGCCCATAGGCGCTTTTCTCAAGCTTGTCACGGTGCGGTTGGTAGCGCATGATATCCCTCAGGGAGAACCATCATGGCAAATGCAAACCTGCTCGCAATACTGGTAGCAGCCGCTTGCGGCTTTCTGGTCGGCGGCATCTGGTATGGGCCGCTCTTCGGCAAGGCATGGCAACGCGAAATCGGGCTGAGCGATGACGAGCTGAAGTCCGCCAACCTGCTGAAAATTTACGGCACGACATTTCTGTTCAGCGTGCTTTCGGCAGTATTCCTTGGCCATTTACTGGCGCATTTCGGCGAGATGAGCATGCGATCGACGATGATGATTTCGACCGGCATCGCGCTAGGCTTCATCGCGCCCGCAATAGGCACAAACTATCTGTTCGGGCGGAAATCGGGCAAGCTGTTCGCCATCGACGCTGGATATTGGGTGGCGTTCTACGCGGCAATGGGACTGGTCTTTGCGCTGATGGGCAGCTAGCGCGCGGGCAATTTGGTCATCGGATCGACGGGCTTTCGGTCCTTGCGAATTTCGAAATGCAGCTGCGGCGTCGTCACATAGCCAGTGTCGCCTACGGTCCCAAGCAGGTGGCCCCGCTTCACCTTCGTTCCACGCGTCACTGCAAGCGTACCCAAATGGCCATAAGCCGAAATCCAGCCGCCGCCATGGTCGACCATCACCAGCCCGCCAAACAGGCTGATCTCGTTTCCGGCATAAACGACCACCCCATCCCCCGCCGCGCCGACCGATGTCCCCAGCGGTGCGGCGATATTGATGCCATCATTCACCTGTCCGCCGCCCTTAGAGCCAAAGCGCGAAACGATGTTACCCGCAAGCGGCCAGCCGAACACTCCGGCAAAGGCACTTGGGCTTGCCACTGGCGTTCCAAAGGCGGGGGTGGGCCGACCGGGTTCGGGTCTGGCCGGTTGGCCACCCGTAACTATCGCATCGATGTCGAGCGTGAAGGCGTCGGCCATCGCCTGGACATCCTGTTGCGCTCCCGCGCTGGCAGGGGCCGCCGAGGCGCTATCGGGCAAGCGCAAAGCCTGCCCGGCGCGCAGGATATAGGGTTCGGTCAGCGCATTGAGCGAAACCAGCTCGTTCCAGTTGACGCCATAGGCCCGCGCGATGGCGATGCCGGTTTCGCCAGCACTGACGCGGTGAAAAAGCCCGGATGGAATATCCAGCCGCTGGCCGACCTGCAGCACATAGGGCGGCGAAAGCCCATTGGCACTGGCAATCGCTTCTGCCGACGCGCCGGTGCGGTTGCTCACGCCGTACAGCGTCTCGCCTGCACGGACGACATAGGTGGAGCCGTCAACCCGTTGCGCGTTGCGCTCCACTGTTGCCGGGTTCCAGCTTGGCGTGGGGGCGATCACCTCAGCTTCGGGAACCAGAACAATGGGGCCGCGCGCAGCGGGAGCAGCTTGGGCTTCCTCTGGCCGCTCATAGCCGCGAATGCGGACGTCGTTACCGGCAGGCGGGATGCAGCCCGAAAGCAGCAGCAGGCCCAAAGCCGCAAATTTTTGCCCTGCCCCCCTCACCGTCGCCTGGTCCCTCAGCTGCCGAACACACCCTGCAATGTGCTGAGCGATTCGCGGTGCGTCAAGTCGAGCTGCAGCGGCGTGACCGATATATAGCCATCATCGACCACTTCCAGGTCAGTATCGTGCCCGCTGGTATGTTCGACGCCGTGCAGCCCGAACCAGTAATAATCATAGCCGCGCGGATCGGTGCCTTTGACAATCGAACCGCGACTATAGTCATGAAAGCCCTGGCGGCAGACCTTTATGCCGCGAACGGCATCGGGCGCGAGCGCTGGAAAATTGACATTCACCAGCGTGCGCGGGGCAAATTCCGCGGTGAGCAAGGGGCCAAGCACCTTTGCTCCCCAGCTTTCGGCAGCTGAGAAGGGCACGGCATCGCCCATCCCTTCTTTGCCATAAACCTGGCTCAGCGCAATCGCACGCACACCCGCCAGGGCGCCTTCCATCGCTGCCGAAACGGTACCCGAATAGGTGATGTCATCGCCCAGATTGGCCCCGCGATTGACGCCGGAGAGGACAACATCAGGCGGGCTGTCCTTCATAATGACGCCCAGCGCCATCATCACGCTGTCGGTTGGGGTGCCCGCGATGGAATAGTGCTTTTCGCCATGCTGGCGGATGCGCACAGGGCGGGTCAGCGTCAGCGAATGGCCAGCGCCGCTATTCTCCTCGGCGGGGGCGACGATCCAGATATCGTCGCTGAACTGGCGGGCAATGGCCTCCAGAACTTTCAGGCCAGGAGCGTTGACGCCGTCATCGTTGGTGAGGAGGATTTTCATTTTTTTGACCTAAGTTGCTCTTTCAAAATCGTCATCCTGAACTTGTTTCAGGATAACGCGCGACGGTGGTTCGTTATCTTGAAACAAGTTCAGGATGACGGGGCTAGTTGGGGATCAACAGCTCCAAACCACCCATATAAGGCCGAAGCACCTCCGGCACCGTCACGCTGCCATCGGCCTGCTGATAATTCTCCAGCACCGCCACCAAAGTCCGCCCGACGGCAAGGCCTGACCCATTCAGCGTATGCACAAAGACCGTGCCTTTGCCTTCAGAAGGCCGGTACCGCGCATTCATCCGCCGCGCCTGGAAATCGCCGCAGTTCGAACAACTGCTGATCTCACGGTACAGCCCCTGCCCCGGCAGCCAGACCTCTAGGTCGAAAGTCTTGCGCGCGCCAAAGCCCATGTCGCCAGTACAGAGCAAAAGTTTGCGATAGGGCAGCTCCAGCGCCTGCAGGATCGATTCTGCAGCACCCGTCATCCGCTCATGCTCGGCAGCACTGTCTTCGGGACGGGTGATCGAGACCAGCTCTACTTTCTCAAACTGGTGCTGGCGGATAAGGCCTTTGGTGTCCTTGCCCGCAGCACCGGC
The DNA here is from genome assembly GCA_964606835.1 of uncultured Sphingorhabdus sp. Taxonomy (GTDB): domain Bacteria; phylum Pseudomonadota; class Alphaproteobacteria; order Sphingomonadales; family Sphingomonadaceae; genus Sphingorhabdus_B. The sequence goes on along the minus strand of CAZSJE010000032.1, from coordinate 6,836 downwards.
TTCGGAACGGAAGCATAGCGTCAGTGCAGTCATGCGGATGGGCAGCGCCGCATCGTCTAGAATCTGGCCCGTCACGCTGCTGGTCAACGAAACTTCAGCAGTCGGGATCAGCCAGCGGCCGTCGGTTGTCCGGAAGCTGTCATCGGCGAATTTCGGCAGCTTGTCCGTGCCATACATCGCGCCATCGTTGACCAGGACGGGCGTGTTGCACTCGCCATAGCCGTTCACGCCTGTCTGGTGATCAAGCATGAACTGCCCCAGTGCACGATTTAGACGCGCTACTTGACCGCGCATGAAGGTAAATCGCGCACCGGAAATGGCCACGCCGGTCTCGAAATCGAGGCCCAGTGGCGGGCCAATCTCGCTATGATCGCGCGGCGGAAAATCGAAATTCCGCAGCTCACCCCATCGCACAACTTCGACATTGTCGCTTTCGTCCGCGCCATCCGGAACATCATCGAGCGGCAGGTTGGGAAGGCCTGCGAGAATGGCATCAAGCTCTGCGCCCAATGTCCGCTCTTGCTCCTCCAGCTGCGGCAGCTTTTCCTTGAGTGCCCCAACCTCGGCCTTCAGCACTTCGGCAGTCGCGCTATCGCCCTTCCCCATAGCCGCGCCGATTGCCTTGGAAGCCTCGTTGCGCCGCGCTTGTCCATCCTGCAACTCAGTCAGCAGCGCTCGGCGGCGCTCGTCCAGCGCAACAATCTGTGCCGCGACTGCAGGCGCTCCACGCCGCACAAGTGCCGCGTCAAATTCGACTGGGTTTTCCCGGATGAACTTAAGGTCATGCATGGCCCCGGCCTATGCCGAGGCATGGACCGACGTGCAAGCACCTAAAGCCCCACCCCGCTGCGACTAGGCGGCAAGCTGCCAAGTCTCGCTACCCCTCCCCTGAAGGGGAGGGGTGTAAAAAGAAAAGGGCGGCACGATGGCCGCCCCATCAACATTCGGTTTCGGACTTTCAGGCCGCTTCGGCCAGGTCCTTCTTCTTGGCATTGCGGCGGCGAGCGAACATGGCTGCTGCCGCAGCACCAAAGAGCAATACCATTGGCGGCGCCGGAACGTCGGTGCCGCTCGATGAGCCGCTGCTCGAACCACCGCTGGATGTCGAAGACGAGGTCGACGTCGAGGAACTGGTCGAGGATGATGTGGATGACGAGGTCGAGCTTGACGTCGAACTCGACGAGCCAGTTGATGTGGTGCTGCCACCAAAGCTCGACGAAGTGCTCACATCGCCCGAAGAGGTCGAGCTGGTTGAGCTTGTGTTGTTGCCCGACGAGGTCGAGCTCGACGAGGAAGACACCGCACCGCTGGACGTTGAACTACTGACGTTGCCCGACGACGTGCTCACATTGCCCGAAGAAGTGGTGCTGGAGCTGGTCACGCCGCCGGTTGAGGTGCTGACACCGCCCGTGGACGTGCTGACGCCCCCGGTCGAGGTTGACACGCCGCTCGAGGTGCTGACACCACCGGTCGAGGTCGAAACGCCGCCGGACGTGGACGAGGTGCTTGAGCCACCTGTCGATGTGCTGGTCGAGCCGCCAGTCGACGTGCTGGTCAATCCACCGGTCGAAGTGCTGGTCGAACCGCCCGTGCTTGTAAACCCGCCGGAAGACGTGCTGGTCGAACCGGTGGATGAGATCACCACGGTGCCACTGCTGCCGCCGCCGCCACCGCCGCCAAAGCCGCCACCAAAGAATCCGCCGCCGAAGCCGCCACCGCCGCCGCCGACATAGCCGCCACCGACCGCAATCGGGATACCGCCGCCGCCAAAGTCGACTGCACCCATCGGTTGGGGCGGCATATAGGGCATCGGCGGCATCGGCGCGCCCTGGCTCGCCACGGTCACGACGCTGGGCGTGCAAGCCGTTGTCGTGGTAGTGCGGACGACCTTGCGAACGCGCTTCACCTTGCGCACGGGCGTACGATGCGCGATCTTGCGCACCTTCACCTTTTTCTTGGCCTTGGGATAATGCTTGGCCGCAACCGCCGGGGGCGAATCGACCACCTGCGCTCCGCCTGCGCCAATCAGCGCGCCGCCACATGTGCATGCACACAATTTTGCCAAAGCCATGCGTACCGACATAATATCTGACCTTCTTCTAGTCCCTCAGGCAGTGCGCCCCTAACCCCCTGCGGTTAAGATATTCTGCCTGCTGATTGTTGCAGAAGGACAGAAGAGCCGGACCGCCGCAATCATATTAACCCTGTTCCCGGACCAATCGCAAAAAAAATGGGCGTAATTACCGTCCCATGTTGGCAATCGTCCCGATGTGGAACTGTTTGGACAGGCGATTCTTAACTGCGTTTCACGGTAGCCGGGGTAGGGCCTGCCTCTATCCACAGGCGATTTTTCGCAGTGGCAATTGCCGCTTGTCTGGCCAAATGGCCGCGTCTATAGCGCCGCTCGAGAGCCGGGTCAGCAGCCAGCACCTCGCTGGTTACGGTGCCAAGAGGTGGAGCGATATCTATGGCCGCTGGTGCCAAAGCAGACACAAAATCCCCGAAAAATAGCGAATTTGATGGTGAACTCGACCCCGACTATGTGCCGTCGGAGAGCGAGCCCTTCATGAACGAGCGCCAGCTGCGCTTTTTCGAAAAGGCGCTGAACGACTGGAAGAACGAGATTCTGGAAGAATCGCGCGGCACGCTCAACAACCTGCAGGATGGCCCGATGCGCGAGCCCGACCTGAACGACCGGGCATCGAGCGAAACCGATTGGGGTATTGAGCTACGCACCCGGGACCGGCAGCGGAAATTGATCGCGAAGATCGACGCCGCGCTGCGCCGGATCAAGGAGGGCGAATATGGCTATTGCCAGGTGACCGGGGAACAGATTTCGCTTGCCCGCCTGCGCGCGCGGCCGATTGCGACCATGACGCTGGAAGCCCAGGAACGGCACGAACGGCAGGAACGCGTCTCGCGCGACGATTAGACCCTGTTTCAGTTAGTTGGAAACAGGGCCTAAGGCGTAAGAGGTTCAGTCACTTCTTGATCTGCGTGCCGAAAATGCAGTCACGACCATTGGCTTTTGCTTCGTACAACGCCAGGTCGGCCAAATGGAGCAGCGCCTCGGCCGATCCTGCCTGCTTATAGCCTGCGATCCCGGCTGAAAAACTAATCTTGCCGACGGGCTCGCGGGTTTCGCGCTTAATGACGTTGCGGCTGCCAAGATCGTTCTTCGCAGCCTCGACCATGTCATAGGCATCCTCAACCTTCACCCCAGTGAACAGCAGGACGAACTCTTCGCCGCCAAAGCGGCAGACCTGCGCATGCGCAGCGCAATGGTTGTTGAGGATGTCGCCCACCAGCTTCAACACCCGGTCGCCGGTGATATGCCCGAACCGGTCGTTGAACGATTTGAAATGGTCGACGTCGCAAATGGCGAGTGCGACCGTTTCCTTACCTTGCTCCGCCAGCGCACAGGCCGCGCCCAAGGCTCGCTCAAAGGCGCGACGGTTGGACAGCCCGGTCAGCATGTCGGTGTCAGCCTTCATCTTCGCATCGGCGAGCGAGGATTTGAGGCTCCGCACCGCCTCGTTCCTGTCCTTCAATTCGCGTTCGGCATCGCGCGCCTTGTCGACCATCTGCCGGGTAAGCACGATCAGCCGCTCGATAACGGCGTCGCTACCCGATCCAGCCGAAAGCGCCTCAGAATCGTCCTGCAAGGCAGCGCCATAACCGCGCGTATCATCGGCATAGCTGCCAATGACCTGTTCGACCGTCGAAAGCTGACTTTGCACCGCATCGGCAATTTCGCGCAGTTCGGCCCCCGACAAATGGCCGTTTTCGCCGCCGACGCTCCAGCGATTGCTGTAGGGATTTTGTACCAATTGCTCGACCAATGGCTCAAGTCCGGCCTCCTCCAGCACCTGGTACCGATAGACCAGCTCGTAATTGGCAGGGTTGGGGTCGATCCCGTGGCGCCCCAGAAAATCGGCCGTCAGATATAGGGGGGCCAGATGCTCGAACAGCTCGGGTGCATTGCGCTCCTGCTTTGCGAATAGCTGCCGATACCTGCGCGCCAGCGGTTCGAAGGAGAAGTCCATCTATGCATGCCTTGAGCAATTAAGTTCCTGTTAGCCATGTTAACGGACGCAGTGGCGTGCCTTTAAGCGCAGCGGGCCCAAAATTTCACCGGACGAACGCCGCCCAGGCAACGAAGGCGAGGAACGGCAGTCCGGCCACATCGGCGATCGCAATGGACTTAAGCGCAGGCGGCGATCCGCTGTGCCAATAGACGGCAAGGAAAGACAGCATGCTGGCCGCAATGACCGCCACCGCCAACCGGCGCGCAGGCGGGTCGACCATGGCCCACACACAGGCAATAAAGACGATGGCAAATAGCGCAGCGCGATGGTGCAGCAGCGCCAGCAATGGCCCGCTGGCTTCGATCTTGTAAAGCTTGCCGATCGCCGATGGCCGGAACAGCATCGACGCGGGCATGATGTGAATGAGCGCAAGGACTGCGTAACAAAGCTTTTCAGCTATCGGCATCGGCGGCACTTCCCTCCTTATGACCTTTGCCAAAGCGACAGGGTCATGCAACCCGGGTCCATTCCATCCACCAGTTCCAGTCCCAGCTTTTGCCGCCGTCGCTTGAGGCCGACTGATGCCAGCGGCATGTTCCATCGCCGATCCGGTCCCACACGCCGCGATAGAGCCATTGGACGCCTTCGACCACTTCCTCGCTGATGAAGATGCCTTCGCCGTCGATAAATTCGCCCTTTTGCGGTAGGTTGACCACGCCATTCGCTGCGCCGGTCCAATGGTCGGCCCATTTCTTCTCCAACGGCAACCAGACGCGCACGCCCATCCCCATGTCGCTTCCATCTGCCTTTCGCAGCTCCTCGATGCTGCCTTGGCCGTTCATGACGCGGTGGACGGTCGCGCCGCTGTCGAAGCGCTGCCATTCGTCTTTGGTGCCGTCCTTTAAGCGCAAGTGGCGGATTTTCCAGTTCCCGGTAAGGAAATCGAAATCGCCGACGCCCTTGCCGGTGACCACGCCGTTGCCGGGCTGGGTGTAGCTGGTGTCGATCTTTGCTTCCATGCTCGCTCCTGTTGCTGCGCGCAGCGGCAAAGAGGTGGCGATTGCCGCGACCATCAGCCCGCCGCCATTTTGCAAAAGCTCTCTCCTGTCCATTGCCCGCTCCTTTGTTTTGATCGCTCCCAGTGATAGGGCCTAATAACTGACATTTTTCGTCATGATATTTCTGCTACAGCAAAAAAATGCGTGCTAGCCGCCTCCTGTCGATCCTGATCCTGCTGCAATTGCGTGGTCGGGTAACAGCATCGGAGTTGGCGGAGGAGTTCGAGGTGTCGGAGCGCACCATCTACCGCGATATCGATGCGCTCAGCATGGCAGGGGTGCCGGTCTATGGCGACCGCGGACCCGGCGGCGGCTTTGCGCTGCTCGATGGCTATCAGACCCGGCTGACCGGCTTGGCGGCAGACGAGGCCGAAGCGATGCCGATGATCGGGATGATCGGCCCGGCTGCCGAGCTGGGGCTGGGCCATGCCGCCAGCGCCGCACGCAACAAGCTGCTCGCGGCACTCCCCTCCAGCCGTCAGCAAAGCGCCGACCGCGTGGCCAAGCGGGTGCATTTCGACGTGATCGACTGGTATCGCGCTGCCGAGCCACTGCCACATTTGCCGCTGGTCGCGCGCGCCGTGCTCGACCAGTTGCGCATTACCATGCGCTACGAAAGCTGGCAGGGTGTGCGTAACTGGGAAGTCGAGCCGCTGGGCCTCGTGATGAAGGCTGGCAACTGGTATCTGGCGGCGGGCGGGGCGAAGAAAATGCGGATTTTCCGGCTGTCGAACATGGCCGATGTCAATGTGCTGGCGGAGGGCTTTGAGCGGCCTGCCGCATTCAATCTCGCTTCATGGTGGGCGGCAGAGCAGGCGCGGTTCGAGGCAGAGCTTTTCTCCGAAGCCGCAACCTTACGTGTGTCCCCACTAGGCGCAAGTCGGCTTGCCGCCCTCTCGCCGCGCGGCGCTGCTGCTGTGCACGACCTATCCGGCGATGACTGGGCCATAGTGCACATGGCCATTGAAAATAGCGACCATGGCGCGCGCGAATTGCTCGGGCTGGGGGCGGAGGTGGAGGTGATTGCACCCGCCAGTTTCCGTGAGCGGGTGCACGCACTTGCGGCCGGGATCGCCGTTTTGAACAAGATAGTGGCATGAAATGAGGCAAGCGCAGCGCCTGCAAATTTCACTGCCGCTTTTGCCTGCCGGGTGATATTCTGTTGTCGTGAGGGAGGCGAGCATGGCGAAAACGGAAAACAAGACAAAACCGACACCAATCAGCGCGGACGCCTATATCGAGGCAGTCGCCGATGAGCGCCAGCGCGACGATGCCCGCAAAATCTCCAACATGCTCGCTCGACTGACCGGCGAGAATGCAACGATGTGGGGACCGTCGATCGTCGGCTTTGGCAGCTATCATTACAAATATGAAAGCGGTCGCGAAGGCGACATGTGCCGGATCGGCTTTTCACCGCGTAAAGGACAAACGGTGATTTACGTGGTGGACGGCTATGCGGACAAAGACGACCTGCTTGCGAAACTCGGCAAGCACAAGACAGGCCAGTCCTGCCTTTACATCAAGAAACTGGCCGATGTGGACGAAGCAGTGCTCGAGGAAATTTGCACGCGCTCGCTTGCATATATGGACGAAAAATACCCGCGCTAAGCCCCCAGCGCCGCCCAGGTGTTCTTGCCCACAATGCCGTCGGGATACATGCCCTTGGATTTCTGGAACTTGACCACCGCCGCCTTGGTGCCGGGGCCGAAATCGCCGTCGGCGTTGATTTTCAGCAGCGTCTGCAGCTTGG
>CAZSJE010000031.1:8409-17867 GCA_964606835.1 uncultured Sphingorhabdus sp. | reverse complement strand
CGGCTCCTGCTGGCGGACATAGGCGCAATTGCCGGGGCCGAGCCGGGTCGGGGCAAGCACCGACAAGTCCTTGCCGCGTTCCGACATGGTCTTTTCCAGCTCATAGGCGATGTCGAAATGGTCCTCGATCGCGCTCTTGCCGCGACCGGTGACGAAGATCATCTGCTCTATCCCCGCCTCGCGCGCCTCATCGACCGCATATTGGATCAACGGGCTGTCGACGACGGGCAGCATTTCTTTGGGGATAGCCTTGGTGGCCGGCAGGAAGCGAGTGCCAAGGCCAGCAACAGGGAACACGGCCTTGCGGATCGGTTTGTGGCTCATGGACCCGGCCTTTGCCTTAAGCGAGGCGCTCGGCAAAGCCCTTTTTCAGCTTGGCGAGTTTGGGCGGGATGACCGCAAGGCAATAGGGATTGCGCTGCCCCTCGCCCGACCAATAATCCTGATGATAATCCTCCGCCGGATACCAGGTCGCTGGCCCTTCGATGGTGGTGACGATAGGCGCTGGCCAGTCGGGCTGCGCACGCGCCATCCCGGTTGCCGCTTCGGCGCGCTGTTCGTCGTCCAGAGGGAAGATGGCCGATCGATATTGCGTGCCGATGTCGTTGCCCTGCCGGTTCAATTGGGTCGGATCGTGCGTCGCGAAGAAGATGTCAAGCAGGTCGGCATAGGAGATCAGCGCCGGGTCGAAATGGATTTTGATCGCCTCGGCATGGCCGGTATTGCCGCCACACACTTCCTTGTAGGTCGGATCGGCCACATGGCCGCCGATATAGCCGCTTTCTACTCCGCTGACGCCGTTCAGCTGGCCGAACACCGCTTCGGTGCACCAGAAACATCCGCCTGCAAAAATTGCCTCTGCCATGTCCGTTACCCTTGAATTGCGGCAGCCTTCGCTGCCTCACGTCTGGCCTCTCGCCCGCGCACTACCAGCAGATACATGGCGGGCGTGACGATGCGCGACAAGAGGGTCGAGGAAATAAGTCCGCCGATCAGCACGATTGCGAGCGGTCCGTAGAGGCTGCCGCCGAAGAAGGCGAGCGGCAAGAGGCCGCCGATGGCAGTCACCGAGGTGAGGAGCACGGGGAGGAAGCGAACCTCGCCCGCCTGTTCGATAGCATCGCGTAAAGCGAGCCCGCGTTCGCGCAATTGACTGGTGAAATCGACGAGCAGGATCGAATTTTTGATCTCGATCCCGATCAACGCAACAAAACCGATCACGGCGAGGAAGGACAGGCTGTTGCCGGTGACGAGCAGGGCGAGGAGGCCACCAAAGGTGCCGAGCGGGATCACGCCCGCGACCACCAAAGCCTCGCGAAATTCGCCAAATTCGGCAACCAATATCGCAAAGATGATGAACAGTGCGATCAATATGATCGGGCCGAATCCGCCGAAGGTTTCGTTGATTTTCTCCGCTTCGCCGCCGATGCGGATGGCATAGCCGGGGGGCAGCTTGATCTTGTCGAGTTCGGCCTTTGCGACTTGAGTGACGCGCGAGGGGATGCTTCCCGGCTGCAACTGCGCGCTCACATCGACAACGCGTTCGAGGTTGCGGCGCTTGATCACGGGTGGCACCGAGACCATTTGCGGGTCGGTGATCTCGGCCAACGCCACCGCTGCGCCGCTGCGGGTCGGCACATAGATCGAATCGAGCGCCGAGACCGGCTGGCTGTTGCTGATCGGCAGCCGCACGGTAACCGGATAGCTGTCGCCTTCGCTGTCCCGGTATGTCCCTGCCCGCTCGCCTGACAGCGCCAGCCGGATTGTGCGGCGCGGCGATCCGCCGGGGATGTCGAGCAAAGCCGCCTTGGCATCGTCGATCCGCATGTCGAGATCAACCCTATCGGTCGCCACCGGGTTGACTACGTCACGGGTGCCGGGCGTGTCGTGCAGCACCGTCTGCACCTTTGCAGCAAGTGTTTTCAGGACGTCGAGATCGGGGCCGACGACATCGAACGATACCGGCGCGTTCAGTGGCGCGCCGTTCTGGAAAACGACAAGGCGCACCCGCGCGCCGGTGATCGTGTCGAGCTTTGCGCGTATCCGCTCGATCATCCGCTCGCTTTCCTTGCCGCGCCAACGGTCCATGATCGCCAGCACTTCGCCGGTGGTCGTCGTCTCGGCATTGTCGAAAACATTGTAGAACACCGTCGGATTGTGCCGCCCGACATTTTCGGCGCGAATCTGGATCGAAGGCTCCTTGGCAAGGATGTCCGATACCTGCCGCACAATCTGCCCGGTCCGGTCGAGACTGGTGCCCTGTTCGGCATCGATCTGCACACGGAAATAGCTGGTGTCGGCATTGGGGAAGAGGCTGAAGCCAAGCACCGGCACGAGGCCAAAGGCAGCGATGGTCAGCGCCAGCGCACCCCAGACATAGCGGCGCGGCTGCTCAAGCGCGCGGTGCAGCAGCGGGCGGTAGAAATGGTCGATATTGTGCATCAGCCAGCGGAGCAGTCGGTTGCCATGCTCATCGGCGTCGCGTTGCAATATGCGGCTGGCGAGGAAGGGAATGATGGTCAGCGATACGATCATCGACGCGCTGACGGTGAAGATGATCGAGGCAATGAAGCTGCGCGTATATTGCCCTGCGCCTTCCGGCAGGAACAGCATCGGGAAGAATGCAAAGACCAGCACGCCGGTGGAGCCGAGCACTGCAAGGCGGATTTCCTTCGCACCGTCGATGGCGGCGACGATCCGGTCCTTACCCATGCGCAAATGGCGCGCGATATTTTCAATGACGACGATGCTGTCATCGACCAGCAGGCCAAGCGACAGGATGAAGCCGGCAACCACCAGCTGGTTCAAATTATAACCCGTCGCATAAATCGCCAGCAGCCCCGAAGCGAGCGAGAGCGGGATCGACACCATCACAATCGCTGCGGCGCGCCAGCCAAGCGGCAGCAGCGTGATCATCACCAAGCCAAGCGCAATGGCGAAATCGCGCGCCAGCTCGGCCAGCCGTTTGGAAATATCGCGGCTCTGGTCGAACTGCTTGACGATCTTCATATCGGCGGGGAGGAATTTTTCCTGGCGGGCAATCTCTTCCATCAGCAGCTTCGACAGCTTGGTGGCATCAGTGCCCTGTTTCTGGTTGGCGGTGATCCAGACGGCGCGCTGGCCATTATGGTACATTCGGGTGCGCGGTTCTTCGGAACCCCAATAGACATCGGCGACATCGCCGACGCGCACCAGCGTGCCGTCGGACGAGCGTAGTGGCAGCGCGCGGATCGCCTCGATATTCTTGAACGCCCCGCCCGCCTCGACATTGAACCGGCGCGTGCCGCTGGTCACTGCGCCGCTCGAAAGATCCGCCCCGCCCAGCCGCACGGCATCGGCAATGCTGCTTGCAGCAATGCGCAGTTCGGCCAGCCGGGCGGGCTTGATGGCAACGGTGATTTCTGGTTGCGACAGGCCGAAAACCTCTGCTTCGCGCACTGCCGCCGAACGCGCCAATGCTTCGCTGATATCCCGGCTGTACTTTTCCATCCGCCGCCAGCTGGCGGTTTCGCTGACCAGCGCGAATTGCAGCACCGAGGCATTGGTGGTGCGCATTTTCTTGAATTCGAGCCGCGCTAGCTCGGCGGGCAAGCGACCCCGGATCGCAGTGATTTCTCGCACGGTATCGTTGAAATAACGGTCGGGATCGCCCGACCAGTCGAACTCGGCGCGTATCACTGTCGCGCCGTCAACGTTCGTTGAAACAACGTCTTTGACGTCTTCCAGCCCCTGCATGATTTCCTCAATCGGCTTGGCGACGGTCTGCTCCATCTCGGAAGCATCGGCACCGGGCTGGACCGCAGTGATCGCGACGACGGGCAGCGGGAAATGCGGATCGACCGCGCGCGGGATATTGTTGAACGCCGAATAGCCAAGTGCCGCCAGCAGCGTGAACAGCACCAATGTCAGTTGCCAGCGGCGGATGGAAAATTCGGTAAAGTCCACCGCCTGCCCGCCGGATTATCGCGTGACAGGAGTTGCGCGGACCTTTGCCCCAGTGCGCAATTTTTCGCCGCCCGACACGACCAAAGCATCGCCGGGGTTAAGCCCGCCATTGATGATCACAAAATCGTCCATCAGCTGTTCGATCACGACATTGCGTGTTTCGACCCGGCTGGTCTTTGGATTGACGATATAGACCAGCCCTTCGCCCGTGCGCACATTGAACAGCGCGCTGGCGGGGATTTGCATTGCGCCGCTGTCGCTTGCCGGCAGCTTCAGCCTGGCCGTGCCGATTTGTCCGGCGCGTAATTTTATCTGAGAGGGTAGCGCGAACAGTACCGTGAACGCGCCTGTCGATGCATTGGCCTGCCCCTCGATCTCGCTGATCGTTGCAGTCATCGGCGTACCGGCCAGCGCCTCCAGCGTGATTTCGGCCGCCATGCCGACGCGCAGTTGCGATGCATCGCGGTCGATCACGGGGACGCGAAAGACAAAGCCTTGATCGGCTTGCCCCAATATGACTGCCGCCGCACCGGCTGCAACGACCTGCCCCGGCTCGACATTCCGCGCCAATATGACGCCGCTGGAGGGTGCATAAAGCTGCGATGTGCCGCTGGCGAAGCGCGCCTGCGATACGCGCGCGGCGGCAGCCTTGGCAGCAGTATCGGCGGCTTCGTAGCGCGCCTTGGTGACCCAGCCTTCCTTGTACAGCTCGGCAATCCGGGCAAATTCGGCTTGCGCGCGTGCGCGCTCGGCCTCGGCAACGCTCAAATCGGCGCCGACATTGGTGGTATCGAGCGCTGCGAGCAGCGCACCGCGCTTCACAAAATCGCCTTCGTTGAACCGCACCGACTGAACCTTGCCCGATGTGGTAAAGCCCAGCGGCGTTTCGCGGCGATAGCGCACGGTGCCGACGGCGCTCAGCGTGCGAACCAAATTGCCGGACTGCACCGTTACGGTCTGTACGGGGAAGGTTTCGGCGACTGGAGCTGCTTTTTTGTCCTTATCTGCACTGCACGCAACAAGAGCCGCGCAGGCCAGCAGCCCAAAGAAAAAATGGCCGGTTTTTCTAGCCACGCATTTAACACTCCCCTCGATTTGCCGGGTGTTAAGACAAAGCGGCGCTTATGAAAACCACCGATTGCATTTCGCAACGCATTTTATTTTGGAACGAGCAGCGGTGGGGCGCGGAGACCATTGACTGGCGGGGTCGCTTCTATTGCTTGGATCTCGGCGCGCATGCTGGCGACGCGTTTCTGCCAGCGAGGGTGCGTGCCGATGGCAAATATGCCGCCGCCATATTTCCGCCCATAGCGTTCGGCAAAGCGCAGTGCAGCCTGCACATCATAGCCGGCATTCGCCATCAGCCAGACCGACAGCCTGTCCGCCTCGACCTCGGTCTGGTAGGTCGCTTTGGTCTTGCCGCGTTTCAGTCCGTTCAGGAAGGTGCGGTGGTCCAACACATTGTGCGCCAGTTCGTGCGCGACGACATAAGCCAGCTCGTCATCGGGCACATATTCCATCATGCCCGAAGTCAGGCGTACGCCCCCTCCATCGGCCCCGGCATCGATCCGGTCGCGCGTATCGACCCAGAAATGCGACACACAGACCGGGTCGAGTCTGAAGGCTATGTCGCTGACCGTTCCTTGCCGTTCGATCGTGACGGTTGCCAGATATTTTGACCACCATATGTCAGTCATTAGCTGTCGCAACGTATCCAGTCTGGCGGTGGCCGGGCTGTCACCGGTTACCAGCGTTGCGATATCGCGGCCGTTGACGGCTACGATGCCGTCGCCAACCCTGAACCCTGCTTCCTCGGCGGCACCACCGGCAACAATGCCGGAAATTTCAACAGGCCGGGAAAATCCGAAGGCCGCCCTTGCCGTCGCGGCATCGGGATAGACGCCTATATCGTGCAGCACCCATCCAGGATTGAAACCCTGTTTGGCCGAACAAAAGGGCGCATTGGCCTTGGCAAGGCGATAGCCGACGGTCGCCAGCCGCACGTCCTGCGCGGCCAAGGCGCGATGGGCGGCTATGTCAGCCGCTTCGGGCGCAGCGAATAGCGGTTTCGCAACCAGCAGCAACAAGGCGGGCAGGAACCATTTCATCGCGCCGCCGCCCGTTTCAGCCGGTCATTGATTGCTTCGCCTATGCTCTCGGCAGGGATCGGTGCGACGGCAATCGCCGCTCTTTCGCTTGCGTCGGCGCGGTGGAGCGCGGCGAAGAGATTGGCGGCGGCCTCGGCCAGATTGCCGCTGGCGGAGAGATTGTCGTCGCCCGGAACGCTGGCAAAGCCGATATGCCATTCGTCAGCATTAGCGGTTTCAGCGTTCAGCCGCACAGGCTTTGAAGGCGCATAATGGCTGGCGAGTTGGCCGGGGGCTTCGATGGCGTCGCTCTTGCCTGTCAGCGGCGGGCAGCCAGCAACGGGCTCGATTTCGGCAGCGGTCACCGGGCCCGGCCGCACTATTTGCCAGCCAGCATCGCGCACTGCGACAATGGTCGATTCCAGTCCGGCGCGGCAAGGCCCTGCGTCGATGATCAGCGGGACGGCACCGTCCAGGCTGGCGGCGACATGCTCTGGCCGCGTCGGGCTTATGCTGCCTGATTTGTTTGCGGACGGCGCGGCAAGCGCGAGGCCGCTCGCCAGCAACACCGACCGCATCACCGGATGCGCGGGGCAGCGAATGGCTATGGTCGATAGTCCTGCAGTTACGGCAGCGGCAATTGGCGCACCGTCCTTTAACGGCAGCACCAGCGTCAACGGTCCCGGCCAGAACGCATCGGCCAGCATAGAGGCCAGCGCATCGAAATGCGCAATCGCCCCTGCCGTTTCGCGGTCGGGGACATGCACGATCAGCGGGTTGAAATCAGGCCTGCACTTGGCCGCATAGATTTTGGCGACTGCGCCCGGATTGGCGGCGTTGGCGGCCAGCCCATAGACCGTCTCGGTCGGGATCGCGACGATCTCGCCTGCCTGCAACCGCGCGGCGGCATCGGCCACGGCGAGCGCGTCGGCGGGCCGGATTATCGTGTTTGAGGACAGATTTGAGCTTGGCATCAACCCGCGCTATAGGCCGCGCGAACATTCAAAAACAGGCCAAAAGATGAGCTACACCGCCCCCGTCACCGAACAGCTTTTCGTGCTGGAGCATATCACGCGTATCGATGAGCTGGCCGCGCATGACCGCTTTGCCGATGCGACACCCGATATGGTGCAGGCGATTGTCGAGGGGCTGGGCGAATTTGCCGCCGAACAGTTTGCGCCGTTGAACCGGGTTGGCGATACTGTGGGTGCGCGATTGGTCGATGGTCGGGTGGTAATGCCCGAAGGCTATCGCGCGGCTTATCAGGCATTGGTCGAAAATGGCTGGGGATCGATCAATGCTCCTGCCGACCATGGCGGGCAGGGGCTGCCCTATGCGCTCGCAACGGTAGCACTCGATTCGCTGGGCAGCGCGAACCTGGCCTTTGCGCTATGCCCGTTGTTGACGATGGGGGCGGTCGAGGCGCTGGCGCATCATGGTTCGCAGGCGCAGCAGGCGCTCTATCTGCCCAAACTTGCCAGCGGCGAGTGGACCGGCACGATGAACCTGACCGAACCGCAGGCAGGCTCAGACGTTGGCGCGCTGAAGGCAACTGCCACACCGCTTGGGGGAGGCCAGTTCCAGATCAAGGGACAGAAAATCTATATCAGCTTTGGCGACCATGACATGGCGGACAATATCGTCCACTTGGTGCTTGCCCGCACGCCGGATGCGCCGCTGGGAACCAAGGGGATTTCGCTGTTTCTCGTCCCCAAATATCGCGTCGAAGCCGACGGCAGCATCGGTGCGGAGCAGGATATCGAGACGGTTTCGATAGAGCACAAGATGGGTATCAACGCCTCGCCCACCTGCGTTTTGGCCTTTGGCGAACGCGGTGATTGCATCGGAGAACTGATCGGGCCCGAATTTGGCGGCATGCGCGCGATGTTCACGATGATGAACAATGCACGGCTGAATGTCGGGCTGCAGGGGGTTTGCGCGGCGGAGGGGGCAACGCAAAAGGCGCTGCATTTTGCTGCCGAGCGGGTGCAGTCGGCGCGCGCGGGCGGAAGCTCGCGGGATAGCGTGGCGATTATTGAACATCCCGATGTGCGGCGCATGCTGCTGCGGATGAAGGCAGGAACGCAGGCGATCCGGGCTTTGTCTTACTATGCCGCAGGGCAGGTCGACCGTGCGACATTGGGTATCGAAGGCGCGCAGGAGATGGTCGATCTATTGACACCCCTCGCCAAAACTTACGGCACCGACATGGGCGAGGAAATCGCCTCGCTGGGCATCCAGGTGCATGGCGGCATGGGCTACATTGAGGAGACCGGTGCGGCCCAATATTATCGCGATGTGCGGATCACGCAGATTTACGAAGGTACAAACGGCATCCAGGCGGCCGACCTGGTCGGTCGCAAGCTGGGCATGCGCGGGGGTGACGCAGTGCGTGAACATGTCGCGCGGATCGGTGCGGAGGCAGGCGAGCATGCCGGGCTGAAAGCACTGGCAGGGGCCTGTGCCGAGGTGACCGAATATATGTTGGGCGCTTCGGTCGACGATCGGCTGGCGGGGAGCTATCCTTATCTCACCATGATCGCGGTAGCGACCTGCGGCTGGCTGATGGCGAAGCAACTGGCAGCGGCAGAGGGCGACGACACTCCATTCCTGAAGGCGAAGGCGGTTGCCTGCCGATACTATCTCGACGTGATGGTGCCTGAGGCGCTGGCGCTGACTGGAAGCGCGATGTCGGGCTCGGCGCTGCTCTACGCACTCGATGCCGAAGAGTTGGCGGCTTGAGCGAGGACGCGCTCCGCCGCATTGCCGATGCGCTGGAACGGCTCGCGCCACCCGATGCCGAGCCTGCCGATCTCGCAGCGCATCCAGCCTATCATTGGGATGGCAAGGCGCTGCATTCCGTTACGCGCTTTGCGCCGCTGCCGCTTGACCTGATCGTCGGCGTTGACCGGCAAAAGGCCGATATTCTGACCAACAGCCAGCGGTTTGCGCAAGGCTTTGCCGCGCATGATGTGCTGCTGTGGGGCGCGCGCGGGATGGGCAAGTCGGCCTTGGTCAAATCGGTCATTGCCGCACTGCAAGGCGATGGCCTGCCGCTGGCGCTGGTCGAAAGCGCCGCAGACCAGCTCGCCAGCCTGCCCGCGCTTTTCCACCAGCTTGCAGGCACCCACCGCCCCTTCATCCTCTTCATCGACGACATGGCGTTTCAAGGCGACGACAGCGGCCCGCGCCGCCTGCGCTCGATGCTGGAGGGCGGCTCCGAAGCGCGGCCCGCCAATGTCCGGCTCTACGTCACCTCGAACCGCCGCAACATCGTCGAGCGCAACCAGGCCGACGAAGACGCTGCCGTCAACGCCCGCGATGTCGCCGACGACCGACTGGCGCTTGCTGACCGTTTCGGGCTGAAACTGGGGTTCCAATATCCCGACCAGGCCGCGTTTCTGGAAATGGTCGCTGCCTATGCCG
>CAZSJE010000031.1:0-8309 GCA_964606835.1 uncultured Sphingorhabdus sp. | reverse complement strand
AGCCCCTTCTGGTAAATCCTGTAAACCTTGTTCACTTTGCCGCCCACGGCCTCGCCGACCGACACCATGGGGCCATTTGAGGACAGCACCCAGCCGAAATCGCCTCGCTTCGCGCCAAATTTTGTGATCGCATCGCGGCGGATATATTCGATCAGCATGAAGGCGAGCTGGCTGGCGGTGCGTGTGCCTTGCAGTTTCTTGACCACGCCCATCAACGGCACGCGCATTGTGGTGACTTGCGGCTTGCCGACATTCAGCCACCAGAGCAGCTTTGCCCAGTTGAACGGCCATAAAGAGCCGCCGAAATCCTTCAGCTTCTCATTGAGGTCGGGGATGGTCATCATGAATGCCACCGGTTCGCCGTCGATCTCGGCGATGCGGATCAGGTCTTCAAATACGATCGGCTTCAGCTTTTTACCTGCATAGGCGACCTCTGCGGGGGTGAAGGGCACGAAACCCCAATTGTCGCTCCATGCGTCGTTGAGAATCGACAGGATCAGCGCTGCTTCCTGATCAAATTTCCGCTTGTTGACGCGGCGGATATGAATTTTCCCGCTCTTCTCACCCATTGCTACGATGCGGTTAGTGAGTTCGGGTAAGCCTTCATTGATCGTCAGCGCGTAGGTGTAGAGGTCCTCGACCTTCACATGCCCTGCCGCCTCGATCCAGCCCTGATAGGCGGCGCTGTTGAACCCCATCATCACTGTGGGGGGATGGTCGTGGCCGGAAATCAGCAACCCCGGCTCGTCCCACATCGCAAAGCTGATGGGCCCAAGCATTTTGGTCATTTTCTTGGCGCGCAGCCATTTTTCCGCTTCGGACAGCAAGGCATTGCCGACCTCCGCGCTTTCCGCCTCGTAAAATCCCCAGAAGCCGGTGCCGGGACCCATGCCCTGTTCGACCGGCTGTTTAAGCGCCAGATGGTCGATATGCGCCGAGATCCGCCCGACCACCTGCCCTGCGCGGCGCGCCACGAACAATTGCGCCTCGCCATGTTCGAACCATGGGTTCTTGCCTGGTGTCAGCAGCCCGCGCACTTCGTCCTTCAGCGGCGGCACCCAATTGGGGTCGTTCGCATACAGCCGGTAGGGAAGTTCGATGAAGTCGTGCAGCGCGCTCTTGCCGCCGACCGGAGTGATACGCAATTCGCCGCCTGTCATGCGCGTGGCTTTTCGCGCTTTGCTCCCTCGTGTCAAGCACGCGCAGTCTTGCCGGAAATTGCCTTCATATCGCCATCTTGGCTTCCTATATCCCCATTCATGGATGCTGCATTCAAACCAATCCAGCCTGCAAATGCGCGGGAAAGCGCGGCTGCGCCGCCGGCGCGCAAGGCAGTGCCCGATGATATGGCGCTGCTGCGCGCAGCCGCCGAGCTGACCCGCGACCTGAATGGCGCAAAGCCCAAAATCTACTGGGTCGATTTGGTCGGGTCGGCGCTGCTCGGCTATGCCGCGCTGTTTGCCGCGATTATGGCACCTGGCACCGGCCCGATGCTGGCGGCCGGTATCGTGTCGGTGCTGGCGCTATACCGCGCGGGCAGCTTCATCCACGAAATCACGCATGTCCGCCACCGCGAGTTGCCGGGGTTCCGCTTCGGTTTCAACGCGCTGATTGGCGTGCCGCTGCTGGTGCCCAGCTTCATGTATGAAGGCGTGCACCAGCTCCACCATGCCCGCACCCGCTATGGCACGGTCGAGGATCCCGAATATCTGCCGCTGGCGCTGATGAAGCCCTGGACAGTGCCGCTGTTCGTTGCCCTGGCAGCGCTGGCACCGGTGGGGCTGTTCCTGCGCTTTGCGCTGCTGACGCCTTTGTCCTTCCTGATTCCGCCCCTACGCAAGCTGGTGGTGGAGCGTTATTCAGGGCTGGTGATCAACCCGGTTTTCCGCCGCCGCGCGCCTGAAGGCGAACTGAAAAGGCAATGGCTGGCGCAGGAGGTAGCCGCTTCGATCTGGGCCAATGCGCTGCTGGTAGGGGTATTTACCGGCTTCATCCCCTTGCACGCGTTCCTGATCTTCCTTGGCGTCACTTCGGCGACGATCGTGCTGAACCAGATCCGCACATTGGTCGCGCATCTGTGGGAGAATGACGGCGAGGTGCTCAGCACCACCGCGCAATTCCTCGACAGCGTCGACGTGCCGCCGCCCAATATGCTCTCGGCTTTGTGGGCGCCGGTTGGCCTGCGCTACCATGCGACGCATCATTTGCTTCCCGGCGTTCCCTATCATGCGCTGGGCGAAGCGCACCGGCGGCTGACAGCACATTTCGCGCCGGGATCGACGCATGGCAAGGCGAGCTATAAGGGATTGCCCGGTTTGGTCCTGCGGCTGGTGAAGAGCAGCTTCTCCGTCGGGACGATACGGGGTTGAGGGGGCGCGGCTAGAGCCGCAGTTTGACCGCCGCCTTACCGAGGGCCGCCTTGTCGCTGTCCTCCAGCCCGAAACGCAGCGCCAGCCACAATAGCGGCCAGAACAGCAGCAGCAGCCCGATAGCACGCGCAGGCTGGGCTAGTGGTGCGAGCAGCAACGCGGCCAGGGTCAGTGCAATGATGCAGAGCTTTGCGGCCGCTGCCGCTCTCCAGAAGCCGGCGGTGAAGGGTGACAACCGGTCGCTGAGGCGCAGCTCTCCGACGGCTAGTAGAGCCGTTGCGACCACTGCTGCAGAAACCGCCAGTGCCATGCCATAAGCCCCCATTGACGGGACGAGCCAAAGCCCCAGCAGCAGCCATATGGCCATTCCGATCAGGCTGTTGGCGAGCGGCAGGCCTCTGTGCCCGATCATTTCGATAATGGGCGTTGCAGGGCCAAAAGCCGCCTCCGCCGCGCGAGCAAAGAGTAGCGCAACCAATACTGGCAATGCCGCCTGCGATCCGGGCGCAAAGGCGGAGAGCATGGCGGGAGCGATCAGGACCAGCAGCCCGGCCAGCGGCACCGCAAGCAGCAGCGAGATATGCGTCGAGAAACGGTAGAGCGGTTCGATCCCCTTACGGTCTGCCGCGCCCTGCTCCGAAGCCAGCGGGGCAAGCACATAGAGGAAGCTTTGCCGCACAATCAGCGGGATCGAAGCAATCTTGCGCGCTATTCCGAACAGGCCCGCTGCGATTGCACCGTTCGCGCCGGGGATCATGGCATTCAGCAAGATTGGCGGCAGGTCGTTATAGGCCCGGCGGGCAAGGGCAGGGGGCAGCATGGCGAGCCCCGTGCCGGTCACTTGTGTGCGCAACGCCGGCGGCAAAGGCGCGCGCAACAGCAGGGCGGGGTCATAATAGCGCGCTAGCAATTTCCACGCGAGCCATGCGGTCATCGCCAACGAGGCGAGATGGCCGAGCAGCAGCCCTTCGACGCCCATTCCGGCGAGGAAAAAGCCGGTGGCAAATACCAATCGCGCAACCTGCTCCCAGAAGATCCGCAGGCGGATTTCGGGACCGAAGGCGCGTTTGGCCCGCGCGGCAGCCGTCGCGGTTTCGACGAAAATCCATAAGGGCAGGCTCCACGCAAACAGCGCAATCGCGCGGGGCAGCGCTTCGGCCTCCTTGGGTGCTGCTGCAACCAGCGTTGCCAGCCACGGTGCTGCGAGCGTGATTGCCAGCGCTGCCAGCACGCCGAGCCCCGTACTGACCAGCAACGCAAAACGCACTGCCCCATGCTCGTTGGCCCTATCTGCGGTTGCAGGTACTATCCGCTGCAACGCTTGGCCCATCGCCAGATCGAGAATATTGGCCAGGATGTTCACGGCCGCCCACAGCACGACGTAAACGCCATAGCCCGCCAGTCCGAACATCCAGGTATAGGCAGGCTGCGACACGACTTCGATCAGCGCGCCGAGCCGTGCGACTGCGGCCAGCCCGGCGCCCTTCGCCACATCGCCTTTCGTAACAACCGCCTCTGGCGCGGTCAGCGCGTCTTCCTGCGGGCCACTCATCTTTCGAAGGGGTTCGGCACCGGCCCACTCCCCCACCCGACCACCCATAAGGCAGAATTACTGGGTGGTCGGGTGGGGGAGTGGGCCGGTGCCGCCTTCATCATGAACACCCACTCATTCTTCAGTGCGGATCAGCACCGTTTCACCGATCAGCAGGAACAGCAGGAACGGTGCCCACGCCGCGACAAAGGGCGGGTAGGCCCCTAAGTTACCCATGGCGAGCGCGAAATTGTCGGCAACGAAATAGGCAAAGCCCAGTGCCATGCCGATGACTGCACGCAGGAACAGCGCCCCCGACCGCGCCAGCCCGAAGGCCGCAATCGCGCCCAGCAGCGGCATCAGAACCGCCGACAATGGTGCTGCAATCTTGTGCCACAAATTGCCCTCAAGTGCCGATGTGCGCCGCCCTGCCGACTTCATTTCGTCGATCGCCCGCGACAGCGGCACAAAGCCTAGCGTGTCGCCATCGACCTTGGTCTGTTCGAACATTTTTGGTTCGACCCCGCGCCCGACGGTCAGCTCGGCCAGCCGTTTTTGTTGGGCTGCCGCCACGTCGAAAATGCGCACATTTTCTAGCCGCCATGCGCCGCCAACGAAGCTGGCGCTGTCCGCGCGGATCACTTGCATCAGGCTCCCATTGGCGCGCTGGTAGACGCGAACATCCTGCAATTTCATCGCCGCGCCCTTGCCAAGCACGGTTTGTGCCTGGATATAGTCGCGCCCCTCACGCACCCAGACATTGTAGCGGGTTCCGTCGTCGGGCGGGACCTTCGCATATTCGACATCCTGCCATTTTTTCAACGTTGCCGAAGCCGGCGCGACAACCCGGTCGTTGAACGCAAAGGAGATCATCGCGACGAACAAGCTGGCCAGGATCATCGGCGCGAGGATCTGGTGCGCCGAAAGCCCTGCCGCCTTCATCGCCACCACTTCGCTATTCTGGCTGAGCGTCGTGAAGGTGATCAGCGTCGCCAGCAGCACCGAAAAGGGCAGGAAACGCTGGATCAGTTGCGGCACGCGCATTCCGGCATAGCGCCACAGATCGGCGTCGCTATTGCCTGGGACTGCCAATATCTTGCCGCTTTCGCCCAGAAGGTCGAGCGTCATCAGGATCAGCACCAGCATAAGCAGCACCGCGAGCGTGCGGACGAGGAACATCTTCGCCATGTAAAGCGATATCTGACGCGAGGGGAAAAAGGACATGCCCATTATGTCGCAGCCTCCTGCGCCAGCAACCGGGAATTCCGCCTGCCAAAGCGGAACAGCTTGCGGATTGCCTTGCCCGATTTCGTGGCAAAACGTTCAAGCGCGCCAATCGGCTGGCCGCCCGGCACATGCGCGGCGATATGATACATCCACAGGATCAGCGCCGCGAACAGCAGGCAGGGCACCCATAAGGCAAAGAAGGGGTCGATTTGTCCACGCCCGCCGACGCTTTCGGCATATTCGTTGATCTTGTGATAGGTCACCACCATCACAATCGACAGGAACACGCCCAATGCGGAGGTAGAGCGTTTGGGCGGGATCGCCAGAGCAATTGCCAGCAACGGCAACAACAGCATCATCGCTACCTCGACCAGCCGGAAATGGAAATTGGCCCAGGCGGCGTTGCGCTCGCGCCCTGGTTTGGTCGCGTCATTGCCCACTCTTACCAGTTCGGGCAGCGTATATTCGCGCCCCTTTTCGCCACGCTGCCGGAATTTTTCGATTTCGGGCAACGGGATCGGAATGTCATAATTGGCAAAGCTAAGTACCCGCGCATTCTTGTAGGTCGGTGCATCGTGCACCAGCGTGCCGCTGGTCAGCCGCAGGATGATGGTGTTGCGGTCGTCGGTGCGAAGAAATTGGCCTTTCTCCGCAGTCACGGCAATCGACTGCCCCTTCTTGTTTTCGGCAAAGACGAACAGGCCGGACAGGTCGTTGCCTTGATTGCGGCTTTCGTCGATGCGCATCGTCAGGTTGCGGCCGACATTGTTGAATTCGCCGACCTTGATCGATGCGCCCAGCGCTCCCGAACGCAGGTCAAAGCGCAATTCTTCGTACAAATAGCGCGAGGTCGGCTGTATCCAGCCGACGATGGCAAGGTTCACAAAGGCAAGGACAATAGCATAGATGTAGGGCACGCGCAGCAGCCGCCCATAACCCTGTCCTACGGCGCGAAATATGTCGATTTCCGACGTGATCGCCAGCCGCCGGAAGGCAAGCAATATACCCAGCATCAGTCCGATGGGAATACCCAGCGAGAGATATTCGGGGATCAAATTGGCGAGCATCCGCCAGACGACGCTGACCGGCCCGCCCTCTGCCGCGACAAAATCAAACAGCCGCAGCATCTTTTCCAGCAAGAGCAGCATCGCTGCCAAGGCCAGTGTGCTGAGCAACGGAATGGCGACAAGCCGCGCGATATAGCGGTCGGTGGCAGTCAGAAATTTCAACTTATGGTCGTCCTGTCACCCTAATTTGGCCGCAAATCGTGGCGATATACGGCTTTAAGATCAGGAGCAATAACGTCCGCGTGGCAATGTCGCCGGACAGGGTAGCTTCAAGGAGCAAGAGTGTGATGCGTAAGATCATGATTCCGTTGGCTGCGGCAGCGATGCTGGCAATCGGTGGAAGCGCCCATGCGGGTGCCGTGATTTCCAACGATATGTCGAAATGCAGCGCGGGCGCTGGCCCTGCAATCCAGGTGAATGTGCGCGGCATCAAGGGCACGACGGGCAAGATTCGGGTGCAGAATTATCCGGCGACCTCGGCGGCCTGGCTCGCGAAGGGCCGCTGGCTGCACCGCATGGAGGCGCGGGCGAGCGCCAGCGCGCTCAATTTCTGCATCCCGCTGTCTGCGTCGGGCAAATATGCAATTGCCGTGCGCCATGACAAGAACGCCAATGGGAAGACCGACATTTCGTCGGACGGCGGCGGCTTCTCGAACAATCCGTCGATCAACATCCTCAATTTGGGCAAGCCTTCGGTCAGCAAGGTTGCGTTCAGCGCCGGTCCGGGCGTCACCACGATCACCATCAACCTGAAATATATGTAAGGTCTTCCCACTGGCTCTCGTCGCGCTTCTCTCCAATCCCCACTCCACCGGCAACCGCTCACTGTTGCCGGAGGTGCGGAATTTCTGCGCGAAGAACGCCGACATCTTTCATTATGAAGTGGAGGAAGTCGGGCAGGTCTCGCGCGCGCTGGAGATGATCGCGCGGGTCAAGCCAAAGGTGCTGGTAGTCAATGGCGGCGACGGCACGGTGCAAGCGGCGCTGACCGAACTCTATCATGGCGGCCATTTCAAAGGCACGCCGCCGCCGGTCGCGGTGCTGCCCAACGGCAAGACCAATTTGATCGCGCTCGACCTGGGGGCGGATGGTAGCCCGTTGAAGGCGCTTGAGAATATCCTTGCAATCGCGCAGGGCGATTTGAGCGAGCATATCGTTGCCCGCGAGTTGATCGCGCTGTCCGACGGCAGCGAGAATGCCCGGCCGGTGATCGGGATGTTTCTGGGCGGCGCGGGGTTGGCGGATACGATCCTCTATTGCCGTCATAAGATTTACCCGCTCGGGCTCCCCAACGGCCTCAGCCATTTCCTGACGGCATTGGCCGTTTTTGCCTCGGCCATCTTCGGGTTGAAGGCCGATTTCCTGCCGCCAAAAGGTCGCAACGTCCGCATTTCGCTGCTCCGCGATGGCGAGTTGCAGGGGCGTTTTTCGGTGCTCGTCGTGACCACGCTGGAAAAGCTGCTGCTCGGCCACAAAACCGGCGACGGGCAACCGGTCGGACGGCTGAAACTGCTTGCCGTCGACCAGCGACCGCTGGCGATGTTCCGCGTGGTTTGGGCCTCGCTGATCGGGTTGCTCGGCAAGAAGCGCTTTGGCGGCGTGCATTTGAGCGAAGGCGACATGATCCAGATCGACGGCGACCACAGCAATGTTGTGCTCGACGGCGAGGTTTTCGAAGCCCGCACCGACCGCCCCATCATCCTGCGCCCGACGCCGCCGGTGCCGTTTTTGAAACTGGCGGCTTAGCGTTCGCGCCCAAAACCGCTAAACCGGGTTCATGCACTCTCTCCAGCAACTTGTTGCCGACGAATTGGCGGTGCCTGCGCAGCCGCAGGTGCACAGCTTTGCCGCGCATATCGCCGCGCAATATGGGCAAGCTGCGCGCGCCGTGCTGTTCTACGGCTCCTGCCTCCGCACCGAGCAGCTTGAGGGGCAAATGCTCGATTTCTATCTGGTCGTTTCGGACTACAGTGCGGCCTATGGCGAGGCGTGGCTCGCGAAATGGAACCGCCGCCTGCCGCCCAATGTCTTTCCGGTGCAGCATGATGGTCTGTCCGCCAAGGTCGCGGTGCTGAGCGAAGCCGATTTTCACGATCTCAACCGGGCGGGCGCCTC
>CAZSJE010000030.1:9554-18233 GCA_964606835.1 uncultured Sphingorhabdus sp. | reverse complement strand
GAGTGCCATGAGCGCCCCCGCTGTCCGGTTCGAACGGAAATGATCGAGCGCGTTGCCGCCATCTTTTTGCAATGTCACCACCTGATATGCCAGATGCATTGCGACCGGCAGCAACGCGATCAACGCCTGTCCCTGTGGACGAACCGACCAGATCGCCATGGCCCAGCCCACCAGCGCTAACGCATAGAACAGAGCCACGCCGGTGCGAAGATTGCTCCCCAGCCGCAAGGCGCTGGACCGAATGCCGACCAAAGCGTCATCCTCGCGGTCCTGCATGGCGTAGATGGTGTCATAGCCGATCACCCAGCAGATCGTGCCTGCGTAGAGCCAGAGCATTGCCGGTGCTGCTTCGCCCCACACCGCGATCCAGCCGACCAGCGCACCCCAGCTGAACACCAGCCCCAGCCAAGCCTGCGGCCACCAGGTGATGCGTTTCATAAAGGGATAGGCAGCGACCAACGCAAGGCTGCCCAATGCCGCTAATTGCGCCTCCCAGCGCAGTTGCAGCAGCACGACCAGTCCGATCAGGCACAGCGACACCAGCCAGCCCCAGGCGGCTGTCATGCTGACTGCGCCGCTTGCCAGCGGACGGCTGGCGGTGCGCGCAACCTTGGCGTCGAGGTCGCGGTCGACGATATCGTTATAAACGCACCCAGCACCGCGCATTGCAACCGCGCCAAGCAGCAGCCAGAGGATCAAGGGCCAGTGCGAAAAAACACCCCCTGCCAGCGCCAGCCCCCACAAACAGGGCCAGTAAAGCAGCCACCAGCCGATGGGGCGGTCGAACCGGGCGAGCAAAGCAAATGGACGCAACGCGGCAGGGAGGAGGCCAACAAACCCTTGATATTCGGTATCAGGAGGAGCGGCTGCAGTCATACAGGTGCCTTTGCGCAAAAAATCTTCGTTCGTCACCCTGAACTTGTTTCAGGGTCCATTTATCCGCATACACTCAGGCTAGCCGGAGAGATGGATGCTGAAACAAGTTCAGCATGACGGCGCTGAGTGTGACCTATGCCCGCAACTCCCGCCTGGCCCCCGCATAGTACGCCGCGCCTGTTTGTGGAACAGGTGCTGGCGGAAGGCAGCGAGGTGCAGGTCACCGGACCGCAGGCGCATTATCTGCTTAATGTCATGCGGCTCAAGGAAGGTTCGCCGGTCAAGCTGTTCGACGACCGGACAGGCGAATATCTGGCGACTGTAGCCAATGTCGGAAAGCGCGATCTGCTGCTGACGGTCGAGGCGAAGCTGCGCGAGCGCGAGGGGGTTCCTGACCTCTGGCTCTGTCAGGCGCTGGTCAAAAAGGACCGGCTGGACTGGATCGCCGAAAAGGCGTGCGAGCTGGGCATAGCCCGTTTCCAGCCCGCCCTGACTGCCCGCTGCGTGGTCGACAAGGTCAAGGAAGATCGCCTCCGCGCGCAGATGGTCGAGGCCGCCGAGCAATGCGAGCGCAATGCGCTGCCGGAGATCGCGCCGCTGGCCAAACTCGACGCTTTGCTGAGGGACTGGCCTGCTGACCGTGCCCTCTATTTCTGCGACGAGCGCGGCGGCGATAGTTTTGCGCCTGATCCCGGCGCGGCGGCGATCCTGATCGGACCCGAAGGCGGCTTTACCGATGCGGAGAATGCGGCAATTCGCGCGCTTCCGGCGGCACGGGCGGTCTCGCTCGGCCCGCGCATCCTACGTGCGGACACCGCCGCAGTGGCGGCGATTTCGGTATGGATGGCGGCCCAGGGCGACTGGGCGCGTTAGGCAAATTTACAGGCCGGATCGGCCCCAAATTTAGGCCTTGTAAACCAAATATATATATCATCCCGCGCGTGGATAGTGGGTTTGTGGACAGGTTCGGCGCCTTCGTGCGCCTGATGCTGCTGGCGTTTTTCGCGCTGTGCGGCTCTGCGCCTGCCTATGCCCAGTTGCGCTCGCTTGCCAATCCGGGGTTCGAATTGAACGATCCACAAGGTCCGGGCGCACCCAATTGGGAAAATATCACCAACCTTTCCATTGTCGGTTGGGATTCGACCACAGGCGAGATTGAGCTGTGGGACAGTAATTTCGATGGTGTCCCCTCCTATTCGGGCAACGTCCATGCCGAAATGAACGCCGGTTCGCCGGGTACGCTGTACCAGAATATCTGCCTGGTTAATGGCGAGCCGTTGAGCTGGACCTTTGCCCACCGCGCCCGGTCCGGAGGGCCCGACCCGCAAGTCGCAATTTTCGAAATTGCCAATAGCAGCGGCACACTGATCCAGTCGCTGACCACGCAAAGCTCGACGATTGCGGCCAATGCCTGGGCCGTCAACACCGGCTCGACCACCTACACCGGGCCGACTGGTAACCAGCGCGTCCAGTTTCGTACGACCAATCCCGGTTCATTTGGCAACTTCCTCGACGGCATCCAGCTGATCCTCCGCCCCTTTATCCAACTGTCCGCTGCCAATGCGACCGGAGCGGAGTCGATTGCCTCGGCCAACATCGCGACCTTGCTGGTGTCGGGCACGGCAACCTCGTCGATTTCCGTCACCGTGAACGTGACAGGTGGCACTGCCACTTTGGGGACAGACTATACCACCCCCGGCGGCGGATCGAGTTTTACCGTTACCATTCCCGCAGGTACCTATTTCAACAGCGCGATCCCGCTGAACGTGTCGATCATAAATGACAATCTGGTCGAATCGAACGAGACGATCAATTTCTCCTTTTCAGGCGGCACAGGCTATACCGTTGGCCACACGACCACCTGCGGGTCGGCCCCACAAACCACCAGCACCTACACCATCACCGACGACGATTCGCGCGTCACGTTGCGCAAGCAATGGGCGAATGCGGCGGTTGGCGATGACGCCGATGTCACAGTTGCCCGCGGGGTGACGACCATCGACACGCTGGCTTCCAATGCCGACAGCAGCAACGAACTGGATACCGACGCGACCCCGACCCCGGTCGTGATTGGCGAGACCGTGACGCTCGGTGAGACGCTGGCGAGTGGCAATGTGGGCAGCTATACGGGCGCAGTCGCTTGCACGGGGGCGGCAGATACCAACCTGACCAACGGCCTGACCATAGGCGCGGGTGAGACCAATATCATCTGCACCTATACCAACAGCCGGATCAGCCAGCAGCTGCGGCTGGCGAAGGCATGGGGGGCGAACAGCGTCAGCGGCCATACTGCCTCTGCGACCACTACAGGCGCGATCAACAACGCGACCTTCACCTCGACCGCGCCAACCGCAACCAATGGCGCGCTGGTCACCGTCTTTTCGGGCGAAGTCATCACCTTGCCGGCGGAAACCTATGGCGGCGGCGGAAGTGCCGCTTTTTACAGTGCAACGGTCGCATGTACCGGCGGAACCCCGCTGGCAAGCGGGGCGGTGGGCCGCTCGATCACAGTGTCAAACAGTAGCACGACGACCGTCTGCACCTATACCAACAATCGCCCCTCGGCTTCGCTCACCTTGCGCAAGACCTGGGTCAATGCGACTGTCAACAATGCAGTCAACGTCACGAGCGGGTTCGCCGGGTCGACGACATTGGCGTCGGTCGCCAACAGCGCGAATGAAACCGATACTGGCACGGCCTTCACTGTCTTCGCAGGCAGCAGTGCAGCAATTACCGAGGGCTTCACGACCGGCTTTGCGAGCGATTACGCCTCAGCGCTTGCCTGCACCGGCAACGCCAATGCGCTGTCGGGTAACAGCCTGACCGTCAACGTCGCCGACACCGCGATTGTCTGCACCTGGACCAACAGCCGGACGACCCAGATCAATGTCGTGAAAAGCTCGACCGTGATATTGGACGGAGTCAGCGCAGCCAATTTCAAGGCTTTGCCTGCGGCCAGGGTCCGTTATTGCATCACCATGACCAATGCGGGGACTGCGACTGCCACCAGCCTGGATTTTGCCGATCTGTTGCCGGCCAATGTGACCTTCGTTCCCGGATCGATGCGCAGTGGCGCGACCTGTGCGACGGCGGCAACGGTGGAGGATGACGGCAATAGTGGCGGCGATGAAACCGATCCTTATGGCATGAATGTCGTCATCGTTGCTTCCCCGGCATCGACGACAGTCAACGGTTCCGCCACAACGCTTGCTGCCGGTGGCAGTTTTGCCTTGACCTTTCTGGTTGATATCAACTGAGCGGGCATGAGCGACAGGCAGTTGTAAAAACTGGAAAACAGTAAACGCAGCCCAACAATCGGTTAACTAATTTCGTCTAAACTTGCTGTTGGATGTGGTGGAATAAGATCAAAGCCGAGCCTTTCGGAAGGCATAGCAATGCCCGCGTGCCTTTCGCACTGGCTGGCCGCATTCTGGCTGTCCTGTGTTTCCTGCTGCTCGCGGTTAGCCCGGCAGCGGCGCAGACGGTCAACCAATATACAAACACCACCACCGCAACGATCAACAATACCACCACCTGCACGGCACCGATCGTACGCAACTTTACCGTTTCTACCAGCTTTGTGGTGGCCGATGTCGATATCGGCCTGTTTATCGCACATGACTGGCGCGGCGATGTTCGGGCAATATTGCAGTCGCCAGCCGGTACACGGGTGCAGGTGATCAATGGCAACACTAATAACAGTGCAGACAATATCAATGTTTTGCTGAGCGACGAACATAGTGGCCAGGTTGGCGGCGCCAGCCACACGGCCAATGATCAGCTTACACCTGTTCCGCCGCCTTATCAGCGCAATCTGTTGCCGAACAATTTGCTCAACGCTTTTGATGGACAGAATGCCAATGGCACTTGGCGGCTAGAAATTTGCGACACTTTCCCTAGCGCTGATAATGGCACCTTCAACCGCGCGGATCTGTACATCACGCAGGCCCCGGCGACCTATGCCGACCTGTCGCTGACAAAAACCGTCAGCAATGCAACACCCGCACCGGGCGCGTCTATTTCCTATACGGTTGCGGTGACCAATAACGGCAATACCGCAACCTCTGGCGTGACCGTGCTGGACCAGCTGCCGGTCGGTGTTTCCTTTGTAAGCGCCACAGGATTTGGAAGCTATAACAGCGGAACGGGTGTATGGACCGTTGGCAGCATACCGGTGGGGACAACGCGCACGCTGACTATCAATGTCACTGTTACCGCAGGGGCCGGGACGACGATCCAAAATGGGGCAGAGGTCAGCGCGTCATCGCTGGTCGATCTCGATTCCACTCCCAATAATGGTTCGCTGAGTGAAGATGATGATGCCTTTGTCAGTTTCACGACAACCGGGTCGCGAACCGCAGGAACGCCGCCGACTTTGTTCTGCCCGGCTGGCACCACTGTGCTTGATTGGAATGCGCAAAGCTGGACCAGTGGAAGTTCCACCGGCACCGCGAATGTGGCAAATATCGGTGCGGTTGATTTCAACGTCTCAACGCAGGGCACATTTTCGGTGCCGCTGCAGCTTAACGCGACCATCACCGGCGGACTGACGGGGCAGAATTCGCTTTACCAGAATGTCGAATATACCACTCAATCGCAGACGACGACGACGACAGTCACCTTGCCGACCGCTGTTCCCGGCGCTCAGTTCACCGTTTTCGATGTGGACTTTAATGCGAATGACTTTGCCGACAAGCTGACCATTACCGGCAGCTATAATGGCTCGCCGGTCAGCGCAACATTGACCAATGGCGTTTCCAACTACACTTTTGGAAATGTGGCGATTGGCGATGTACTAGCGTTGGACACGACAGCGAACGGCAATGTGGTTGCCACATTTTCCGCGCCGGTGGACACCATCGTGATTGTTTACGGCAACCATACAACTGCGCCTGCCGATCCAGACGGGCAAGCCATTGCGATCAACGACTTTACATTCTGTAATCCGCAGGCCAGCCTATCGGTCACCAAGATCAGCTCTGTGATCTCGGATGGCGTCAGCGTTTCAAACCCCAAGGCGATACCGGGTGCCACGGTCCGCTACTGCGTGACGGTGATCAACAATGGCACAGGGACGGCATCGGCGATTTCCGTTGCGGACGTGCTGACCCCAGAATTGACCTATGTGCCCGGCAGCATGGTGACCGGCTCAACGTGCGGCGGCGCCACAAACGTGGAGGATGAAGATGCCGCAGGCCCCGATGAAAGCCCCGTTGGCATGTCAATCAGCGGCACAACCATAATTGGCACTGCCAGCACGCTCGCCCCCAATAGCTCGCTTGCCTACGTGTTTAATGCCACAGTGAATTGACGCTCGCAGCATCAGCAAAATCGCTGGCAAAGAGATGTAGCACTGCTAAATGCTGGCAAGATGAGCACGAAAACAGTTTCAAATCGAAACGATCCTGTGATCGAATCCCGCGAGCAGCTGATTGCTGCAATGGCCAAGGGTGAAAAGCCCAAGGAACGCTGGCGGATCGGCACCGAGCACGAGAAATTCGTTTACTGCACAAAGGATCATCACGCCCCCAGCTATGATGAGCGCGGCGGCATTCGCGACCTGCTGATGGCGCTGACCGAGTTCGGCTGGGAACCGATCTACGAGGGCGACAATGTCATTGCGATGCGGGGGACCGACGGGACGGTTAGTCTGGAACCGGCAGGGCAACTCGAACTGTCGGGCGCACCGCTTGAGAACCTGCACCAGACCTGTGCCGAGACCGGGCGGCATCTGAAACAGGTGAAGGCAATTGGGGACAAGACCGGCAAGGCATTCCTTGGGCTCGGTCTGTGGCCCGACAAGCGCCGCGAGGACCTACCCATCATGCCCAAGGGGCGCTATGAAATCATGCTGCGTCACATGCCGCGCGTGGGCTCGCTGGGGCTCGACATGATGCTGCGCACCTGCACCATCCAGGTAAATCTCGATTATTCGAGCGAAGCCGACATGGCGCATAAGTTTCGTACCTCGCTGGCGCTGCAACCGCTCGCCACCGCGCTCTTTGCCAACTCGCCGTTTTTAGAGGGCAAACCCAACGGCTTCCTCTCCTATCGCAGCCACATCTGGTCGGACACCGACCCGCACCGCACTGGCATGCTGCCCTTCGTGTTTGAAGATGGTTTTGGCTATGAACGCTATGCCGACTACATGCTGAATGTGCCGATGTATTTCGTCTATCGCGACGGCAAGTATATTGATGCGTCGGGCCTCGATTTCAAAGATTTCCTGAAGGGCGAACTGCCGGTCCTGCCCGGCGAAAGGCCGACCGTCTCCGACTGGGAAGACCATATGTCGACGGCCTTTCCTGAGGTACGGCTGAAGAGCTTCCTGGAAATGCGCGGTGCCGATGGCGGACCGTGGAACAAGATTTGCGCGCTGCCTGCCTTCTGGGTAGGGCTGCTCTACGACCAGGCAGCGCTCGATGCGGCATGGGACGAGGTCAAGCTCTGGACTATGGAAGAGCGCGAATTGCTGCGTTCATCGGTTCCCAAAATGGGCCTTGATGCGCCCATTGGCGGTGGCGGAAAGCTGCGCGATATTGCGGGCCGCATCGTCGAGATTGCCTCGGCAGGCCTGACTGCACGCAATCGCCTCAATTCAAGCGGAGACAATGAAAGCGGTTTCCTCGATCCGCTGCGCGAAGTTATCGCCAGCGGCAAGACTCCTGCCGAGGTACTGCTCGATAAATATGCGGGGGAATGGGGCGGGGACCTCGACCGCATCTATGGCGAAATGAGCTTTTAGTAGTTCCGCACCAACTGTCACCGACATGCCACAATCCGGCAAATTCGTGATTTTGGGCTAAACCCCATGTTGACCCCAACCGACATGGCGATAGGGACTGCTCAAAGGCAGCCGTCAGAGTTGACCGACCTTCCACACCATGCTCACTGGGAGCCCATCATGCGCCAATTCGGCAAGACTCTTACCCTTTCGACTGCAATCGCCGTCGCCGCCACCGCCCTCACTTTGTCCACGCCCGCTATCGCGCAGGACGAAGCTGCCGACGATGAAGGGCTGGAAGCTATCGTCGTCACCGCGCAGCGCCGCGAGGAAAATCTGAAGGATGTGCCGATCTCGGTCGATGTCGTCTCTGGCGAAAAGCTTGAGGCGATCAACTCAGGTGGCGGCGATATTCGTGCCTTCGCCGGTCGCGTACCGAGCCTTAACATCGAAAGCTCGTTCGGTCGCACATTCCCGCGCTTCTACATTCGAGGGCTAGGCAACACCGATTTCGACCTGAACGCGTCGCAACCGGTCAGCCTGGTCTATGACGATGTCGTGCTAGAAAACCCGATCCTGAAAGGCTTCCCTGTGTTCGACGTCGACCGGGTCGAAGTGTTGCGCGGGCCGCAGGGAACGCTGTTCGGGCGCAACACGCCTGCAGGTATCGTGAAGTTCGATACCGTTCGCCCCGACAAGGAAGGCGCCAATTATGTGAAGGGCAGCATTGGCCGCTTCACATCAGCGAGTCTCGAAGCAGGCGTCGGTGGCAATTTGACCGAAACCATCTCCGCTCGCGCCTCGGTCAGCTGGCAGCGCCGTTCGGACTGGGTCGACAATCTCAGCACCCCGACCGACACCAAGGACTTGGAAGGCTATGCCGATTTTGCCGCGCGCCTTCAGCTGCAGTTCGCCCCAACCGAGGACATCAAGCTGCGCGTCACTGGCCAGTATCGCGATTTCGACGGCACTGCTCGCGTGTTCCGCGCCAACATGTTTCGTCCCGGTAGCAACGACCTGCGCGGCCTTGCCAGCGCAACCTCGCCCTTCGACCGCGACGAAGTGCGCACCGATGGCAT
>CAZSJE010000030.1:1733-9454 GCA_964606835.1 uncultured Sphingorhabdus sp. | reverse complement strand
GGGCTGTCCCCCAATGTCACCGCGCGGCAGAATCAGGATTCGAAAGCATGGGGCGTGTTCGGCAGCCTGACCTATCCGGTCAGCGAACAGCTGTCGGTCACTGCGGGCCTGCGCTATAACAATGACAAGCGTCGTCTGGATGTCGGACGCAACGGTTTCTTTGGCGCAATCGGTTTTGGCACCGCGCGGGTCAAGGATAACAACCTGACCTGGGACGTCAGCGCCAATTATGCGGCGTCGGACGCAGTCAATATCTATGCCCGCGTTGCCAAGGGCTATCGTGCACCCTCGATCCAGGGTCGTGCGCTGTTCGTCTTTACGACGGTGCAGGATGCGATCAGCACTGCCAAGTCGGAAACGATCATGTCTTACGAGGCAGGGATCAAGACCGAATTTTCGAACCGCGTCCGGTTCAACCTGTCGGGCTTTTTCTACAAGCTGAACGATGCGCAACTGACCGCAGTCGGCGGTGCCAGCAATGCGGCGCGGCTGATCAATGTCGATCAGGTCGACGGGGCCGGTTTCGAGGCAGAGCTCGAGGCGCGCCCGATCGACAATCTGTCGCTGACCGCTGGTCTCAGCTACAACAGTGCGAAGATCGACGATCCGCTGGCCTTCATCACCGGTTGCGGCGGTGGTTGCACCGTCACCGATCCGGTCCGTCCGGGTTCGCCGGGCATCTTCTCGATCGACGGTAATCAGCTGCCGCAGGCGCCCAAATGGTCGCTGAACTGGACCGCTGGCTATGGCGTGCCAGTGGGCGAAGGCGAGATCTACGCCTTCACCGACTGGGCCTACCGGTCGAAGGTCAACTTTTTCCTCTACACCAGCCGCGAGTTTAACGACGATCATATGCTCGAAGGCGGCCTGCGGCTCGGCTATCGCACAGACGCGTGGGATTTCGCCGGTTTCGTCCGCAACATCACCAACGACGTGTCGGCCGTGGGCGGGATCGACTTCAACAACCTGACCGGTTTTGTGAACGAACCGCGCATCTGGGGCCTTGAGGCCAGCGTTAAGTTCTGATTGAGTCTAGTGGTTCCAAAGGGGCGGGGCCGTGCATTCGGCCTCGCCCTTTTTGTTTCGCGCGAAATCACCTCCCGCCCTTGCTGACCAACACTATGCTTGCTCGATCCCCAAAGGCAGGCTAAGGGCGCTGCTCTTCCCGCCATGTGCGGTGTAGGGGTGTAGCTCAGCTGGTAGAGCATCGGTCTCCAAAACCGAGGGCCACGGGTTCGAATCCTGTCACCCCTGCCATTTTCCGCCTTGACGACGCGCCCTCCTTACTTACAACAGTGTAAATAGCTGCGCTGGAGGAGGAATCGCGCGTGAAGCATCCTGTGATTTCCGGCACATGAGCCAGCCACTTTCCCGCCGCACCGTTTCGGCTTTTGCGCTGGGCATTGGTCCGGCGGCGGTTCTGGGCCTACCCTTCTCGGTCTATCTGCCGCCCTTTGTCGCGGCGGGCGGGGTGGTGCCGGTGGCGCTGGTCGGTCTGATGTTTTCGCTCAGCACCCTATGGGATGGTGTTGTCGACCCGCTGATCGGCACCATGATCGACCGCAAGTCGAAAGGCAACGCCCCGCATCGGCGCTGGATGCGGTTGGCGGCCTTTCCCATTGCGCTGCTGCTGACCTTGCTGGTGATCTGGGGCGATGACCTGCAGTTCTGGCTGCTCTTGCCGCTGCTGCTGCTCTTTTACTCAAGCTACAGCCTGTACGATGTCGCGCATCTCTCCTGGGGCGCGGCGCTTGCGGGCAATGCCGATGACAGCGCGCGGCTGTTCGGCAACCGGCAATTTGCCGAAAAGACCATATTGGTGCTTGCCTTTGCTTTGCCGGCAATTGCCCAGGCGGTGATGCCCGATATCGACCTGCAGGGCCGCGTTCTCGCCTATGCCAGCCTTGTCATTGTCGTCTTGCCGCTTGCGCTGTTTACAATTTCGCGCCTGCCCGGACGCCCCGTTGTGCCCGAACCCGGCATCGGCTGGAGGCAAGAGCTAAGAGCAAGTCTCGCTTCATCCACGCTGTTGCTGCTTCTGGTCGTCCAGTTCCTCGGCGCCTTTTCCTTTGGCGCATTGAGCGCGACATTCGTCTTTTTCGCCGATGGCTATTTGGCGCTCGATCATAAGGGCGCGTTGCTGCTGTTTGGCACCTTCGTTGGCGGCGCGTTGCTGACGCCGCTGTGGATCATCGCTGCGCGGCGTTTTGGGAAACCGCAGACGATGATTGCCAATTGTCTCTGGCTGCTTGCGGCGCTGACGACGATGTCGATCGCACCGCAGGGAAATTTCATCATCGCGTTCCTGTTTTCGGTGCTGCTGGGGGCCGGTTTCATGGGGCTGATTTTCCTTCACGGGATGGTCAGCGATTTTGCCCCGCATGACCGGGCCAATTGCGGGCGCGACCGCACGGCCTTTCTGTTTGCCACGCTGAACCTGACGCAAAAGCTGGGCAATGCCGCTGCCGTTGCCTTCGCCTATGCCTTGCTGGGGGCGTACGGCTTTGACGCGACGCGTCCGGCGGATAGCGCCGAGCTGGTGCGCAACATCTTTACCGGCCTGCCACTGTTTGGCTGGGGTGCGATGATTTTCATCCTGCTGATCCTGATGCGCCATGATACGGTGAACCGCAAAGGGGCTGCGGCAAAGGAGGTGTAAGGCATGGACTGGCAGAAGGCACTGGCGGACCGGGACCATTTCGCCGAACTGCGTGCAAGCTATGACCGTGACGGCTATCTGGTCTTTCCCTCAGTGCTTTCGGTCCAAGAGGTGCAGGATTTGCGCCGCGCGCTGGCACCCCATCTTGCCGCCAACATAGCGGGGCGGAATGATTTTGAGGGCGTCCGCACCAACCGCGTCTACGCGATGCTGGCCAAATCGCCCTTGTTCGCGCAGCTAGCCATCCATCCGCTGCCGCTAGCCTTTGCCGAGGCCGAGCTCGGCCGCGAATGCCTGCTCTCTGCCTGTCTTGCGATCAACATCCAGCCGGGCGAGACGGTGCAGCCCTGGCATTATGACGACGGCCATTACCGCTTGCCGCGTCCGCGCGCCGCGCTTGGGGTCAGTGCCTTTTGGACCATCGACGAGACCACGGAGGAAAATGGCGCGACCGAAATCCTGCCGGGTAGCCATTTGTGGCCCGAGCAGACGCTGCCCGGCGCAAGCAGTCCTACCAGCTTCACCACGCGAGAATTTGCCGAACAGACGCACGATCCCGGCGCGCGGGCTGACGCTGTAAAGGCCGTGATGCCTGCGGGCTCGCTGATGCTGGCAAAATCGACGCTCTGGCACCGCGGCGGCGCCAATCGATCGGACAAACCGCGCCTCATCATCACACCGCAATATTGCGTCGGCTGGGCGCGGCAGCTGGAAAATATGCTGCTCGCTGTCCCGCCGCACATTGCCGCCACGCTGCCCGAACGTGCGCGTGAGCTGATCGGCTATTCGATCCACCCGCCCTTCATGGGCTATGTCGACGGCGTGCATCCGGCGCGGAGCCTGCCGTAACGCCTGTATCGACTGCAGCAGCCCACAAGATACAATCGGCGGCGAGCGCAAAGTATTGCGGACCTTTTTTGGTCTGTATCAGATTGTATCGGTCTGCGATTCTGACTGTTCAGTAGGAAAAAAACGCTTCATCTGCGAAGGTGTAAATCAGTCTCTACCTTGGGTGTTTAATGCGGCTTTTCGGCTTTTTGACAGTCCTGCTTGCACTTTCGGCCTGCGGTGCCGAGCAAAGGCGCGATCGTCCGCCGCCGCTGGTAACCGTCGCACCGGTTGAAGCCCGCGAATTTGTCGACCGCTATGTTGCTGTCGGCACCGCCAATGCGAACGAACAGGTTTCGGTGCGCGCGCCGGTGACCGAACGGATCACCCGGCTAGGCTTTTCCGACGGCAGTTTCGTGCGGCAGGGACAGATGCTGGCTGTCCTCGCACAGGGGCAGGAAACCGCCTCGCTCGCCAGCGCACAGGCAAGGGTGGTCGAGGCGGAAAAGCAGTTGGCGCGTGTCTCTGAACTGCATCGCCGTGGCTTTGCCACCAATGCCAGCCTCGACAGCCAGACGGCAATGACGCAGGCGGCACGAGCCGCCGCGCGCGAGGCTTCGGCTTCCATTGGCGACCGGGTGGTGAGAGCGCCTTTTTCGGGCCAAATGTCGTTGCGGCGCATTTCGGTTGGGGCTGTGGTGACTGCTGGCGATGAAATTGCAATGATCAGCGATATCGGCCAGATAAAGCTCGACTTTACCGTGCCTGAATCGATGCTCGCCAATGTCGCGGTCGGGCAGGCGATCACCGCCAAGGTGGCAGCCTATCCCGATATGGAATTCAGCGGGCGCATCGTCGCCATAGATCCTATCATCAATCCGCAGACACGCAGCGTGACGTTGCGCGCGATCCTGCCCAATCGCGGTGGCCTGATGAAGCCGGGGATGCTGCTGTCGGTTACCATCACCTCGCAGCCGCGCACCAGCGTCGCCGTGCCCGAACTCGCCATCGTTCGCGAAGGCGACCAGAGTTTCGTCTATGCCATCGGTCCGGATCAGAAGGCAAAGCGCCTGCCCGTCACCACCGGGCGGCGCGACGGCAAGCTGGTCGAAATCCTGGAAGGCCTTTCCTCCGGCGACAAGATCGTGACCGAGGGTGTGGTGAAGCTGTCCGAGGGCGCGAAGGTCCGGACGGGCAAGCAGTCGGGCGGCACACCCCCCGCCAAGCTCAAGTAGAGATCGCGCCGCGTGACCATCTCCGACCTTTCCGTCCGTCGGCCGGTTTTCGCGGCGGTGCTGGCGATATTGCTGACTCTGGTCGGGGTCGTCGGTTTCCTCAATCTGCCCGTGCGCGAGTATCCCGATACCGAGCCACCCATCGTCTCGGTCGGCACAACCTATACCGGTGCGGCCGCGACAGTCGTCGAAAGCCGTGTGACGCAGGTGCTGGAAAATGCGCTGGCGGGGATTGAGGGCATCCAGACCATCACGTCGCGCTCGCGCGACGGCCAGTCGGAAATCACGATCGAGTTCGCACCGGGCCGTTCGGTCGACAGCGCCGCAAACGACGTTCGCGACCGGGTTGGCGGCGTGGCGGAGGACCTGCCCGAAGAGGTGCTGGCTCCGGAAGTACGCAAGGTTGATGCCGACGCCTCGCCGATCCTGTTCCTAGTCGTCTCCAAGCCTGGCTGGTCGCGGCTGGAACTGAGCGACTATGTCGACCGCAACCTCGTCGACCGCTTTTCGGCTTTGGACGGAGTTGCCCGCGTGTTTATCGGCGGCGAAGCGCGGCCCTCGATGCGCGTCTGGTTGCAACCCGGGCGTATGGCCGCATTGGGGCTGACCCCCGCCGATATCGAAAATGCGCTGCGCACGCAAAATGTGGAGCTTCCCGCAGGCAGACTGGAATCGCCCGACCAGAATATAACGCTGCGCGTCAACCGGCCCTTTGGGAATGAGGAGCAGTTCCGGCAGTTGATCGTCTCGCGCGGGGAGGATGGTTCGCTGGTGCGGCTGGGCGATGTGGCGCGTGTGCAGACCGACGCCGAAAATCCTTATGCTGCATTCCGGCTGAACGGGGAATCAGCGCTGGGTATGGGGATTGTGCGCCAGTCGGGGGCGAACACGCTGGCGGTTGCGGAGGCTGCGAAAAAGCTGGCCGAAGAGATCAAGCCCACCCTGCCGCAGGGCATGACGATCACCGTCGGGTCGGACGACTCGCTGTTCATCAGCCGCGCCATCGATTCGGTCTGGGTGACGCTGGCGGAAGCAGCGGCGCTGGTGGTGCTGGTGATTTTCCTGTTTTTGGGCAGTTGGCGCGCAACTTTGATCCCTGCCGTCACCGTGCCGGTCTGCTTGCTCGCAACATTTGCGGTTTTGTGGCTTTTCGGCTTTTCGATCAACCTGCTGACTCTGCTTGCGCTGGTGCTGGCCATTGGGCTGGTGGTCGATGACGCGATTGTCGTGCTGGAAAATGTCTATCACCGGATAGAGGAAGGCGAACCGCCTTTGGTCGCCGCGGTAGCGGGTACAAGGCAGGTTGCCTTTGCTGTAATCTCGACCACCATCGTCGTCTGCGCGGTCTTCGTGCCGGTGATGTTCCTCGCCGGACAAACCGGCCTGTTGTTCCGCGAACTGGCTGCCGCGATGATCGCAGCCATTGCCTTTTCGGGCTTTGTCGCCTTGAGCCTTGCCCCGATGCTC
Organism: uncultured Sphingorhabdus sp.; assembly: GCA_964606835.1. GTDB lineage: Bacteria > Pseudomonadota > Alphaproteobacteria > Sphingomonadales > Sphingomonadaceae > Sphingorhabdus_B. The sequence continues at coordinate 3,265 of CAZSJE010000030.1, read as the reverse complement.
TGTTCAAAGCTGCTGCGCAAAGAGGAGCGCGGGCGGCTTGCTCGCTGGGTCGATACAAGGTTCCAGCGTTTCGAGGATCGCTATGCGGCGCTGCTGTCGCGGGTGATCGCAAAACCGTTGCTGGCGTTGTTGGGCGTTGCCCTGTTCCTGGGCGCTGGTGGCTTTCTTGTCACTACCATCGACAGCGAACTGGTGCCAGCGGAAGATGTCGGCATCCTCAACGCCAACCTGTCTGCGCCCGAAGGGACCAGCTTTGAAGCGATGGATCGCTACATGCTCGAGGCCTCTGCACCGATGCAAAAGCTGCGCGAGAAAGGCACCGTCCGCTCGATCATCCAGCGCACCCCCGGTGGCTTCGGGCCAAGCGACGATTTCAACAACGGCCTGTTCATTGTCTTCCTGAAACCATGGGAAGAGCGTACCGAAACCACCGAGGAAGTGGTCGGGCAAGTCAACCGCATCCTCGCCGACCTCCCGTCGGTGCGCGGCAATGCAAATGCGCGCTCATCGATCGGGCGGGGGCGCGGTCAGCCGCTCAATTTCGTGATCGCAGGCACCACCTATGAATCGCTTGCAATAGCACGCGACCGGATTTTGGCAGCGGCGAGCGAAAATCCCGGCATCGTCAATCTCGATTCCGATTTCAAGGAAACGAAGCCGCAGATGGAAATTTCCGTCGATACCGCGCGCGCGGGCGACCTTGGTATATCGGTCGCCGATGTCAGCCAGGCACTGCAATCGCTGCTCGGTTCGCGGCGGGTGTCGACCTATGTCGACCGGGGCGAGGAATATCGAGTGATCGTGCAGGCCGATGCCGAGGACCGCGCTTCGCCCGAAAATCTGGCCGCGATCCAGCTCCGCGCGCGCGATGGCTCGCTGGTGTCGCTTGCCAACCTTGTTCAATATAGGGAAACCGCAGGCGCACGCGACCTTGGCCGCTTCAACAAATTGCGCGCAGTCACCCTGTCGGGATCGCTTGCACCCGGATACACGCAAGGACAGGCGCTTGCGTTCCTGGAGGAACAGGCAGCGGCCTCGCCTGAGGTGCTTGCCGTCGGCTATCGCGGTGAAAGCCAGGCGTATAAGGAAACCGGCGGCTCGATCCTGCTGGTGTTCCTGCTCACCATATTGCTTGTCTATCTCGTCCTCGCCGCACAGTTCGAAAGCTTCATCCATCCCGCAACGATCATCACCACTGTGCCCTTGGCGGTGGCAGGCGGGATCATCGGGCTTGCACTGACTGGCACGACGCTCAATCTCTACAGCCAGATCGGCGTGGTCATGCTGGTCGGGCTCGCGGCCAAGAACGGCATATTGATCGTCGAATTCGCCAACCAGCTGCGCGACGAGGGCAAGGAGATACTCGACGCGATCCAGCAGGCAGCCGTGCGCCGCCTGCGCCCGATCCTGATGACCTCGATTGCGACGGTCGTCGGCGCAATCCCGCTAGCCATTGCCGGGGGAGCAGGCGGCGCGGCGCGCTCGGCGATCGGCATTGTCATCGTTTTCGGCGTGACGCTGGCGACGCTGAT
>CAZSJE010000030.1:0-1633 GCA_964606835.1 uncultured Sphingorhabdus sp. | reverse complement strand
GCGGTCGAGGAACTGGATTTTGAAAAGAACCGGGTGAAGGTGTCCGTCTCGATCTTCGGTCGGGCTACCCCGGTGGAGCTCGATTTCGAGCAGGTTGAATTGATGAAATAAGGCGAATTGCCTTCAATTCTGCATATGAAGGCAGCGTGATCGCGCTTGCGACCGACGCTGCCCTCAAGCCTCAGACTATTTCTTTTCTTTGCTATCCTTCGCCACTTCCTTGGCGAGCTGTTCCTTGGTTTTCAGCTTGAGCTTCGCCGACTTTTCGTCGAAATCGGCCTTTTGAACCGGGGACAGGTTCGGCCGCCCGGCAACCACGCCCATGCCGATTGTGCAGCGCACATAATAGGTTTCGCCCGATTCAATCTCCATATTCAACGTGTCCGTCGCTTCCGATTTGGTGGTGAAGACATGCTTGCCGGGTTCGAATTCCTGCACGAAATATTTCCCGCCGCCCAGGCCGCCGATGAGCTTGCCATTTTCCCGCACGTTGCAGCTGATCGCTGCGCCCACGAACCCGCCGGTGCGATAGAAGACCACCTGCCCCTTGCCCGCGGTCGGCGCTGGAATGGCGGCCGGTGCCTTTTCCTTTGCAGCGACTGCCGCGCCGGGTGTCATGACGGCTGCGGACACCGAAGCCACTGCCAGCGCTCCAGCCAAAGTCTTACTCTTGAACATCGATTTGCCCTCCTTTGATTGTAAAAATATTATCGGTCGCGGTCTTGGCATGCGCTAGCGTCCCTGCCGGGACATCGACATTCCCCCCGGTGATCAGCAACACCAGCGGTGTTGCAATGATCGTTCCCGCTGCCAGTGCTTCGTGCGTGTTGTTTCTGCCCGTCCCGCTAACGCCAAACTTGAAGCTGCGCAGCGCGATCCGCTGACCATCATGTTCGATATACCGCGCCGCCAGGATCAGCTCCCCGGCTTTTCCGCCGGCGCGGGCCTTTGCTGCATGGATCACCTCACCCTGGCCGATGGCGCCGGCGGGAACCAGTTGCTTCCCATCCAGCATGATTGGTGCGGCCAGCCTTATGTCGAAAAATTGGCCAATCTTGCTTGTCTTCGAATTGAGCGGTTCGGCAATTTCGAGCTCAACGATACTAAATGCAGGGAGCGATACTGCATCAGAGGGCACAGCTTGATCGGTTTGCGGCGTCTCGACATCCTGTGCTGCGACCGCACCGGGCTCGGCGACAGACAGCATAATTGACAGCAGAATGTTTGCGGCCCCCATTGCCATCGGTTACTGCAGCATGGCAATTTATACAACAGAATCGAAACCCTTGGTCAAAGGTCGTGCGGCTTTTACATTTTGGCGCGTTCAACTGACCAAAGGCCTTGCTTTTCTCAGCCTTTCCGCCTAGTCGCGCGCCTTCGCTTGTCGCCTGACAGGTGATTCCCGTGCGGGAGGAAGGCTTCGGCTGACTGCTTGACCGCTTAATTTGACCCGCCGACGCCCAAAAGCAATTGGGGGCTATGGCGGGGAAAGAATGAAAGGAGGCCATACGATGGCCAAGAAGATTGACGGCTATATCAGCCTGCAGGTGCCAGCCGGCTCTGCCACCCCGTCCCCGCCGATCGGCCCTGCTCTGGGTCAGCGCGGTGTGAACATCATGGAATTCTGCAAGGC
>CAZSJE010000029.1:12500-18522 GCA_964606835.1 uncultured Sphingorhabdus sp. | reverse complement strand
AGGGATAGGTGCCATGATCGACGTCGAGCAGCACGCCTTGCGCGCCTTCGAACAGCACCCGGTCGCCGCGTTTCTTCGCCTGGTTGAGCGTCACCCAGACGGGCTTGGCAAAGGGCATCACAAAGGCCGCGATGTCCCACAGATCGTCGAGCAATCGCTGCCGGTCGATCGGCGGCTGGCCGAACCCGGCGCGCAGCGCGTCATGATGCGCGCAGATGCGGTCGAGCTGCGGTTCGAGGTCGTCGAGATGGGCGAGATCGCACACACGGATACTGCGCCGCCCCACCTTGTCCTCATAGGCTGGGCCAATCCCGCGCCCGGTGGTGCCGATCTTGCCCGCGCCCGCCGCATTTTCGCGCAAGCTATCCAAATCGCGGTGGAAGGGCAGGATCAGCGGAGCGTTTTCGGCGAGGTGCAGGTTCTGCGGGTTGATATCGACCCCCTGCCCCTGCAGCTTTGCGACCTCGTCGCGGAAATGCCAGGGATCGAACACCACGCCATTGCCGATCACTGATAATGTGCCACGCACAATGCCGCTGGGCAGAAGGCTCAATTTATAGGTCTGGTCCCCCACCACCAATGTATGCCCGGCATTATGCCCGCCCTGAAAACGGACGACGACATCGGCCTTCGAAGCCAGCCAGTCGACAATCTTGCCCTTGCCCTCGTCGCCCCATTGCGCGCCGATAACGGTTACATTCGCCATTTGAGTATTTCCCCATCGGGATCGGGGCATGAAACCCCGTTGGCCTTTTTCTCGCACAGAAACAGATTTCTGCGAAGGGATTCGCCGTAGCCCGCGTTAGGCTGATGTTCGGAAGTTGAAAAGGGGCAGTAGCATGAAAAAATTGATCGCAGGGGCAGCCGCTGTCGCACTGGTTGGCACATGCGCATTGGCACAGCGCGGCGAGCGGTTGAGCCGCGAATGCCGTCAGGAAGTGGTCAAGCTGTGCGGGATGGACCGCAGCAAGATGCGCGAATGCTTGGCAGAAAGGAAGGAGCAGCTTTCGCCAGACTGCCATGAAGAGATCGCAGCACGCGTTCGCGGGCAGATGGGTGCGCGCGAGCAGCAGGCGCAGCCGACGATGGACAAGGCGCATTCCGCGTTGGGCGCCGTGGAATATAGCTATGGCAGCGATGCCTTGCAGAAACTGGATTTCTACAAGGCCAAAAATGCCAGCGCCCGCGCGCCGCTGGTGATCTTCGTCCATGGCGGCGGCTGGAAACGCGGCGACAAGCGCAACGCCACCGGCAGCGACAAGGTGAAGCATTTTACGGACCTCGGCTATCATTTTGCCTCGATCAATTACAGGCTGGTTCCCGCTGCCACGGTCGAGCAGCAAGGCGCCGATGTCGCCGCAGCTATTGCCTATCTGGTCAGCAACGCGGAAAAACTGGGGATCGACCGCTCGCGCATCGTGTTGATGGGGCATAGCGCAGGCGCACATCTCTCGGCGCTGGTCGGCACCGATCCACAATATCTGCAAAAGGCCGGGCTGAACCTGTCCGATCTGTCCGGCGTCGTTCCCATCGATGGTGCTGCCTATGACGTACCCGCCCAGATAAGCGAAGGCGCGCGGATCATGAACGATACCTACAAGCAAGCCTTCGGTACCGATCCTGCGCGGCAGAAATCGCTATCGCCTTACTGGCATGCCAGTGGCCCCAATGCGCCAAGCTTCCTGATCCTGCATGTCGACCGCGAGGACGGCAAGCGCCAGTCCGAAGCACTGGCCGACGCGCTGCGCAAGGGCGGAACGAAGGTTCAGCTCAATGCCTTTGAAGGCAAGGGCATGCAGGGCCATGCCGATATCAACCGCAAGCTTGGGGCGGCGGACTATCCGGCAACGCCGGTGGTCGATGCTTGGCTGAAGGGGGTTTTCGGCTGATATCCTCCTCGCCTTGGGGCGAGGGAAACCGGCGAAGCCGGTGGAGTGGTGCGATCAAAGGCTGCGGTAGCAGCCAGCAAGCTGCCGCGCGCTTAAACTAGCACCACTCCGTCAGCGCTTCGCGCTGCCACCTCGCCTCAAGGCGAGGAACGAAGGTCCGGCCTAAAGAGGCTCCGCCCGACCATTGACCAGCACATGGGTGCAGATTTGCGCCTCGGCACTGTCTTCCGCCGTCAGCTGAGCCACCGTAACCCAGCCCTCGGCGCGCAACGCCGCTGCCTTTTGCGGCAGCGTGCCAGTGGGCAGGAACAGGCGTCGGCGTTCGTCCGTGGCAAGACCGGCATCGATCAACGGATCGATATAGGCCGAGAAGCCCACCGCGGGTTCCTTGTCGATCCGATAGCTGCCGCCGCGCCCGATCTCGCCTGAGGCCTGTGCCGAGAAAAGCGAGAAGCCGAACCAGCTTTGATATTCGAAGCCGTGCAGTTCCGTGGGGTCTAGCGTCACTCTGACATCGGACGGGAGTGAGGCGGCAATTTGCTCAAACGCGTCGAGCCGTTCCTTGAGCTTGCCGTCGGCATCGAAAATGCGCATCCGCTCCATCGCCTCCGGAAAAGCCCCCGCAGCGGCAATCAAGGGCGCATAAGCCTCTGGCACTGCGCCCGCGTCCTTGGCGTCGAGCGCTGCCCTGAGTGCTTCTCGGTCGCGCGGTTTTAGCACATCCAGCAGGTCGGGCATCGTCAGGTCGAGGGTGAGTTCCTTCACGCCGGCCACCTTCAATCCCTCAATGGCGACCTGCACCACTTCGATAGCAGCAGCGACGCTGTCGAGCCCGATCAGTTCGGCGCCCACCTGCATCATCTCGCGCTCCGGCCGCAATTGCGTCGCGCGCAGTTTGACCACAGGCCCGCCATAGCTCAACCGTACAGGGCGCGGGTGGTGGGAAATGCGGGTAGAGGCGATCCGCCCAATCTGGCCGGTAATGTCGCTGCGCACCGCCATTGTCTCGCCCGATACCGGATCGACAAAACGCAACAAGTCGCGCGGGCTAATGCCCAAGCTACCTGTCAGGCTCGCCTCATATTCGGCCAAGGGAGCCTGCACGCGCTCATAGCCAAAGCTTGCCGCAGTATCGAGCAGCGCCCGCACCAACCGCGCCGAAGCATCGGCCTCGGGCGGCAGGCGGTCGCGAAAACCGGTGGGGAGCAAGCTGCTAGTCATGGCACGCGCCTTAGCAGATCAGAAACGAAGCGCCATCGCCCGCTTTACGCCCGGCAAATTGTGGATCGTCTCCAGCACCTCGGCAGGTACCGGCGAGTCGACCGAGAGCAGCAGCACGGCCACCCCACCCGCTTCCTGCCGACCCAGGTGGAAGGTGCCGATGTTGATCCCGGCCTCGCCCAGCGTCGTCCCCAGTCGTCCGATAAAGCCGGGCGCGTCCTGGTTGACGACATAAAGCATATCGCCTTCCAGATCGGCCTCGACCTTGACGCCGAACAGCTCGACAAGGCGTGGAACGCTGTTGCTGAACAGGGTGCCTGCGACCGAACGCTCACCAACGTCCGTTTTCACCGATACGCGGACCAGCGTGTGATAATCGCCTTCGCGGTCATGGCGCACTTCGCGCACATCCATCCCGCGCTCCTTCGCCAGATAAGGCGCGTTGACCATGTTCACGGCATCCGAGAAGCGCCGCATGAAGCCTGACAGGACCGCCGCGGTAATCGGCTTGATATTGAGCTCCGCCGCCGCGCCCTCGACCTCGACGCTGACCTGTGTCAGGTCTCCATGCGCGAGCTGGCCGACCAGCTGGCCCAGCTGTTCGGCAAGCGCCATATAGGGCTTCAGCTTGGGCGCTTCCTCCGCCGACAAGCTCGGCATGTTGAGCGCATTGGTCACGCCGCCGCTGACGAGATAGTCAGCCATCTGCTCGGCAACCTGCAGCGCCACATTGACCTGCGCCTCGTTGGTCGATGCGCCAAGGTGCGGCGTACAGATAAAGTTGGGTGTGCCGAACAAAGGCGATTCCTTGGCCGGTTCAGTCTGGAAAACATCAAGCGCCGCACCCGCGACATGGCCGCTGTCGAGCGCCTCTTTCAGCGCCGCTTCATCGACCAGCCCGCCCCGCGCGCAGTTGATGATCCGCACACCCTTCTTGCATTTAGCGATATTGGCCGCCGACAGAATATTCCGGGTCTGGTCGGTCAGCGGCGTGTGCAGCGTGATAAAATCCGCCTTGGCGAGCAGGGTATCGAGATCGGCCTTTTCTACGCCCATTTCCACCGCGCGTTCAGGCGTCAGGAATGGATCGAAGGCGACAACCTTCATCTTCAGGCCCAAGGCGCGGCTGGCAACGATACTGCCAATGTTGCCGGCGCCGATGAGGCCCAGCGTTTTGCCGGTAACCTCTACGCCCATGAAGCCGTTTTTGGGCCACAGCCCCTGCTGCGTCTGTGCATTGGCCTCTGGAAGCTGGCGGGCAAGCGCGAACATCAACGCAATGGCATGTTCCGCGGTGGTGATCGAGTTGCCGAACGGTGTGTTCATTACCACAACGCCCTGTGCAGACGCTGCAGGGATATCGACATTGTCTACACCGATCCCGGCACGGCCGATGACTTTCAGGTTTGTTGCGGCAGCAAGGATTTCCTTGGTCACTTTGGTCGAGCTGCGGATTGCGAGACCATCATATGCGCCGATGCGGGCGATCAGCTGTTCAGGCGTTTCGCCGGTGATTTCATCGACCTCGCAACCGCGTTCGCGAAAGATGTTTGCGGCGTTGGGGTCCATTTTGTCGGAAATAAGTACGCGGGGTTTGGTCATGGGTTTGTTCCTAAATACCGTAGGGCTGAGCCTGTCGAAGCCCGGCTCTCGGCTGAGAAGCGCCCTTCGACAAGCTCAGGGCTACGGTGACTTTTTAAGCGGATGTGATTGTGTCGTAAGCCCAGTCGAGCCACGGCCCGAGCGCCTCGATATCGCTCGTGTCCACCGTCGCGCCGCACCAGATGCGCAGGCCCGGAGGGGCATCGCGATATCCAGCAATGTCGTAAGCAGCACCTTCGGCTTCGAGCAGTCCGGCGAACTTCTTGATGAAATCCGCGTCCGCGCCCTCGACGGTCAGGCAGACCGAAGTCTTCGACCGCGTGCCGCTGTCGGTTGCCAGATGGCCGAGCCAGGGCCGCTCTGCGACGATCTTGTCGAGCGCATGTGCATTGGCATTGCTACGCGCCTGCAGCCCTTTCAGCCCTCCCAAACCCTTCGCCCATTCAAGCGCGAAGATCGCATCCTCGACGGCAAGCATCGATGGAGTATTGATTGTCTCGCCCTTGAACACGCCCTCCGCCAGCGCGCCCTTGGATACCAAGCGGAACACCTTCGGCAGCGGCCAGTCAGGGGTATATTCCTCCAGCCGTTGAACCGCACGTGGCCCAAGGATCAGCACGCCATGGCCGCCCTCCCCGCCCAGCACTTTCTGCCAGCTGAAGGTGGCGACATCGATCTTGTCCCACGGAATGTCATAGGCAAAAACCGCGCTAGTGGCGTCGGCAAAGCTCAGCCCAGCACGATCATCGGGGATCCATTCGCCATCGGGCACGCGCACGCCGCTGGTGGTGCCGTTCCAGGTGAACAGCACGTCGTCGGCCCAGTCGACCTGGTCCAAATCGGGCAGTGCGCCATAATCGGCGCGGTGGATTTTGGGTTCGAGCTTCAGTTGCTTGACCGCGTCAGTCACCCAGCCTTCGCCAAAACTTTCCCAGGCAAGCGCCGTCACGCCGCGCGCGCCCAGCATCGTCCACATCGCCATTTCAAAGGCACCGGTGTCCGAACCCGGAACAATACCGATGCGATGGGTAGCGGGCAGCTCAAGCACCTCGCGCATCAGCTGAATCGCAAGCTGCAACCGCGTCTTGCCGATCTTCGCACGATGCGAACGGCCCAGCGATTCGGTGTCAATTTTGGAGGCTTCCCAGCCCGGCGGCTTTGCGCAGGGGCCGGAGGAAAAATAAGGGCGCGCTGGTTTGCGCGCCGGCTTCACTAACTCAGTCATGTCTGACTCTCCTTACAGAGAGCTCGCGCGGCGTTGGGACCGCGTGGCCCGAAGCCGCGTTTAGGGTCGGCTCCGGGTTTGTCAA
>CAZSJE010000029.1:0-12400 GCA_964606835.1 uncultured Sphingorhabdus sp. | reverse complement strand
GCGTTGGGACCGCGTGGCCCGAAGCCGCGTTTAGGGTCGGCTCCGGGTTTGTCAATGCAGGATTAGTAGCCTTGCTTGCGGAACAATACTTCGCCGCGGCGCGCGACATACAGTTTCTCAAGGCTAACCGGGTGGAAATAGGCCTCGACCCGGTCGCCTTCGGGGGTGGTTCCATAAACTTCGTAACAACCGCCATCGACCTTTGACTTGCGCACGGTCCAACCTTCCTTGACCAGCTTCGCCTTCAGCATTTCCTGGGTCTTCCAGCCTGATTGCGGGCCAGCCTTGCATTTGATTGCGCCCGTTGCCGATGCCGGAACGGCGGCAAAACCAATGGCCGTTGCGGTTGCAGCGACAAGTGCGAGAGGAACTAGTTTACGCATGTTCAAACTCCTTGAACTTTGGGTGAGGAAAGAGGTTTTTTGACGAAGCAAGCAATCCACAGCAGCACCAGCGGGGCGAAATGGACGATGGCTGCGCCATAGCTGTTGTGCACCCAGAACCAGTGGAGCAGCGTCAGCAGCGCTGCCGGATATACCAGCCGCTGCAACCGCTTCCACCCGGCCTTCAGCGAACGCATCGCAGCGTTATTGCTGGTCACAGCCAGCGGGATCATCAGCAGCAACGCTGCCCAGCCGGTCCAGATGCCCGGTGCCCAGAATTCGGCGAGCATATCATCGAGATTGCCCATGTCGACGAAGTAGAAAATCAGGTGCATCAGCGCATAGCAAAAGGCCGCAACGCCCAGATAGCGCCGCCGCGCCAGCAGCCAGTTCAGCCCGAGGCGCGGACCGAAAAGGCCCAGCATCGGCCCGATCATCATCGCCAGGATCATGAATCGCGCCGACCATTCGCCGGTCGGGTGCAACATGTCCATCGTATCGATCCGCCCCTGCCACCAGGCGAGTTCCAGCAACAGCGCGGGCAACGCCAGCAACAACCAGAAGGCAGGCCTACTATTGAGAATCGTTCGCATCAACGGATCGATATATGTAATGCACCATGCGATCAACCGTTTTCCGCGTTTACCGGGCGTTAACCCTGATCGGTCAGAAAGGTTAACGCCATGTTGCGAAGTGCGCCCATCCTGATCCTCGCTTTACTGGTCACCGCCTGTGGCGGACGCGAGGATCGCGATGTGGTGCGCCGCGACAATGATGCCTTCAGGAGCGAGGCGGCGCGGCAGTGCCTGTCGACGCTGAAGGCGGCCGATGTACGTTTTACCCCTCTCCCCAACCAGAGCTTCGATGGCGGTTGCCAGACAATCGACACGGTCAAGCTGATGCAATTGTCGACGCCCACCACCAATTTGGGCCCAATGACCTGCCCGCTCGCCGCCAATTTCGCTGCCTGGGCCAAACATGCGGTGCGCCCGGCGGCGCGGCAATATCTCGGCAGTGACGTTGTCCGCATCGACACGATGGGCACCTATAGCTGCCGCAAGGTGGTCGGCAACCGATCCAATCGGCTGTCCGAACATGCCTATGGCAATGCCGTGGATGTATCCGCCTTTGTCCTGGCCGATGGTCGCCGTGTCTCGGTGCTCGATGGTTGGAACGGCAAGCCGGACGAACGTGCCTTCCTGCGCCGCCTGCACCAATCGGCGTGCAAACGATTCGGCACCGTCCTGGGCCCTGACTATAATGCTGCGCATGCCAACCATTTCCATTTCGACATGGGCAAATCGATGAAGGATGGCAGCGCCTATTGCCGATAAGGGTCTGGAAATAGCGCCGCTTCGCGCCTAAGCGCGATTGAATGACAGACAGCAAGATCAAAGACCGCCGTTTCTACAAAGCCCAACAGGAAGCGGATTTCGCCGAACAACAACTCTCCACTCCGCAGACCCAGAGCAAATCCTACCGGCTGGCATTCCAGGACGAGGAATTCCTGCTGCGCGAAGATTTGCGACCGGTGCGGTTCCAGCTGGAGTTACTCAAAACCGAGATGCTTCTTGATGAGGCCAACATCGGCTCGATGCTGGTCATCTACGGTTCGGCGCGCATCCCGGAACCAGCGGCCGCCGACAAGCTGATCGAAGCCGCAACCGACGAGCGCAGCAGAATTATTGCGGAGCGGTTGAAAGAGAAATCCCGCTTTTACGAGGAATCGCGGCGGCTTGCACGGATCGCCAGCCAGGCCGCGATCACCGACGATGAGGGGCGGCGGCATTTCGTTGTCTGTTCGGGCGGCGGGCCGTCGATCATGGAAGCGGCCAACAGGGGCGCGCATGATGTTGGCGCTGAATCGGTTGGCCTGAACATCGTGCTGCCGCACGAGCAGGCACCCAATCTGTACGTCACCCCCCGCCTCAGTTTCCAGTTCCACTATTTCGCGTTGCGCAAGATGCACTTCCTGCTGCGCGCCCGCGCAGTCGCGGCTTTCCCCGGCGGCTTTGGTACATTCGACGAATTTTTCGAGCTGCTGACGCTGGTGCAGACAGGCAAGATCAAGAAGATGCCGATCCTGCTGTTCGGCAAGGAATTCTGGCACCGCGTCGTCAATTTCGAGGAACTGATGCTGGAAGGCGTGATCAGCCCGCCCGACCTGGAGCTGTTCCAGTTCGTCGAAACCGCTGAGGAGGCCTGGGACGTGATCTGCGATTTTTACGAAGACGTCGCGGGCTGAAGCCCGGCAGATTTACTTCGTCGCAGCGGCTGGGGCGGCAGCGGGTGCAGCTTCACCCGCTTTTGCAGCGTCGGAGGCAGGAGCAGCAGCATCGCCCGCCTTGGCTTCACCTTCGGCAGGCGCAGCGCCCTCGGCTGGTGGTGGTGGCAGTGGCAGGTTCGAACCCAGCGTGTTCAGATAGAGCAGCAGCGAAGCGCGCTCTTCAGGGTTGCTGAGCCCGGCAAAGGCCATTTTCGTGCCCGGCGCATATTTTTTCGGATTAGCCAGCCAGCGATCCATTTCTTCCCAATTCCAAGGGCCCTGGATAGACAGCAGCGCGTCCGAGTAGGCGAAACCGGGGGTGTGGCCGTGCTTTGCACCCATTACCTTGTACAGGTTAGGGCCAACGCCGTTTGCGCCGCCGGCATCGACCGTGTGGCACGTTTTGCACTTGGCGAAGATCGCTTCGCCCTTTGCCGGATCGGCGGCGGCAAGCAGCGTCGCCAGCGGCACGGCAGCGGCACCGCCAGCCTCAGGCGCAGCAGCCTCAATCGCATAGCCTTCCTTCTTGGGTTCGCCCGAATGGAAAACCTTGCCAAAAAGGATCGACGAACCCAGTGCGACGATACCCGCCGCCAAGACCCAGCCTGCGATTGTGTTGTTGCGGTCGACCATCTTGTGCTTGCCCTGAATATCTTATCCGGCGCGGAAAGCCGGGGGAGTGAATCAACCGCCCCTCTAGTGCGGCTTCCTGCCCCGTGCAAGTGCCGAAAACCCGCTTGCCGCTTGCAAAATGCTGCACTATCGCCGCGCGCTTATGGACAGCTTCCCGAAATCCGCGCTGGCGCTGGTTGAGCACATGAAGGCCGCCTGCGCCGCCGATCCCACCCGGGCGATGGCGTTTCAAGGGGCACCGGGTGCCAATTCGCACCGCGCCGCGCTGGAGGTCGATCCGGATTGCCTGCCGCTCCCCTGCTTTTCCTTTGAGGATGCGATCGATGCGGTAAAGGACGGGACGGCCGCCCGTGCGGTGATCCCAATCGAAAATTCATTGCATGGCCGTGTCGCCGACATCCATTTCCTGCTGCCCGAAAGCGGGCTTTCGATCATTGCCGAACATTTTCTGGGCATCACCCATTGCCTGATGGCAAAGCGCGCCGATGCAAAGCTGACAAGCGCAATGAGCCACCCGCAGGCGCTTGGGCAATGTCGCCATTATCTGCGTGCACATGGCATTATTCCCGTTGCTTATGCCGATACCGCCGCTGCGGCAGCCTATGTGGCCGACGGCGATGATGAAGGTGCCGCAGCCATCGCGCCGCCCATCGCGGCTTCGCTTTACGGCCTGGAAATCGTTCAGGACAGTATCGAGGATGACAGCCGCAACACCACGCGTTTCGTGGTTCTGTCACGCGATCCCGTTATACCGACAGGCGAAGGTGTTGTGATGACCACTTTCATCTTCGAGGTGAAGAATATCCCGGCCGCGCTCTACAAAGCGATGGGCGGCTTCGCCACCAACGGCGTCAACATGACCAAGCTGGAAAGCTACCAGAATGGCGCAAGCTTTGCCGCGACCGAATTTTTCGCCGACATAGAGGGCGCGCCCGGCGACCCGGCAGTCGACCGCGCGCTCGACGAGCTGCGCTTTCACTGCAATTCGGTGCGGCTGCTCGGTTCCTATCCGCAGGCGCGCAAGCGGGGCTGATTATTCCGCCGGGACGATGTCGCTGTCGGCGCGCTGGCTTTCGGGGAACATCAGTGACGGCTTGGTCGGCATGTCATGCACTTCGGGATAGGCCGTCTTGCCCATATTCAGCGGCACGCGCGATTTGGCGCGGCGTTGCACGTTCCAGACCAGACCGAGCTTTTCCATTGCGAAAATGGTCCAGCCGTTAAAATCCAGCTCCCACCAGCCGATATGGTTGGAGGCAGCACGCGGTTGTGCATGGTGGTTGTTGTGCCAGCCATCACCGAGCGTCAGGATGGCAATAAACCAGTTGTTGGTCGAGGTGCTGTCGTCATCGAAACGGCGATAGCCATAAAGATGCGCCAGACTGTCAGTCCCCAGCACGCCGTTCAGAAAGATGAAATTGCGCAAACCCGTGCCAAGCAGGATGCAACCGATAATGTCCTGTGCGCTGCCGAATGCCAGCGCCCAAGCGACAGGCATCGCCACATAAGCCACAAAGACCCACAACCAGCGGGTGCGGTGGCAGAATTCGATTACGGGATCGCCGACCAGCCCCTTGCCAAACACCTCCATATCAGTATGCGCATTGTCCCAGAACCAGCCGATATGGCCCATCCACAGGCCCTTCAGCTTGCCCATCTTGCGGCCATGGCCGTCGATGATCGGGCTATGCACGTCGCCGGGCCGGTCGCCAAAGGCATGGTGCCGCCGATGGTCGGCCACCCAATATTTGACCGAAGTCATCGCCGCCATCTGCCCCAATATCCCGATCAGATAGCGCATCGGCAGCGATGTTTCGAAGGAGCGGTGGGTGAAATAGCGGTGGAAACCCACCGAGAAACCGAAATTGGTAAGCAAGTAGCCGACGATGAACAGCGACCAGATGGTCCAGTTGGTCGGCTGCGTGAACAGGTACCAAAGCCCGCCGGTCGCGGTGCCGATATGCACAATTGCCAGCAGCGACATCTCGATATGCTTGCGACGCACGCCCGGCCCGCCGATCAGGACGCCGCGCTGCGGATGAGGCTTGCCCTCGCGCTCCCACGCACGGTCTGCCGGGTATATGCCGGTGAGCTTTTCTGCCATGTCGAACCCTGTTGCAAAACGCGTTTCAAGGACGAGCAGCGTTTCGACACCCCTTCGATAGCCGTCCGTTACAGTATGCGGGCAGGCGGGTTATAGTGTCAAATAAATTAACCTTGGTGCAACGGGCCTCACCGCAACGCCTTTTGCAGGAACTGGATTTTCCGGCGATATGCGATGTCGGCAGCAGCTCCTTCGTCGTCGATCACCGGTGCGCCGGGTGAATCCGAATCGCGTTGGTAGGCCCGATGGGGCCAAAGGCCATCGCCGCACAGCGAATGCCCGGCGGTCGGTGATATATAGCTTTGGATTTGCCTGCCTTTTCCGGCTTTTCGCATAGTCGCAACCAGCGCATCACTCATTTCTCCGGACGCCCAGGTTTCATCGCGGTCGCCACCGATTACGAACAGCTTTGCCTTGCTGCGCTCGATAGGGATACGCGCCGCCAGCGCCTCTGCCTTGAACTCCGCACGCGCCTGCGCATAGCGCGCGCCATTGTTCGGCCAGCCTTCGCGCTTGCTGTTGTAAGTTGGAATATAAGGCAAAGGCGTTCCGCCAAAACTCCACGAAGAAATCACCTCGCCGGGCTTGGCAAAGCGGCCATAGCCCTCCCAGACCACATCGCTCGGCACGCAGCCGACGGCTGCTTTCACCCAGGGGAAATAGGTCGCGCCCAGCATGGCAAATTCGCCGCCCTTGCTGTTGCCTATCAGGCCGAGGCGTGAGACATCGGCCTCGGGCCGCTGCGCCAGCCAGTCGCGGGCGCGTTGCAATATCTCCAGCTCGACATTGATATGCTCGGCGGGCAGCTTCTCGGCCGTCCGGTCATAGTCCCAGGTAAAATAGGCGAGCGCGAAAGTTGCAAAGCCGTTTTCAGCATATTGCTCCGCATCGGCAGTTGCTTTGCCAAGGCTCCCGCCCTCGCTGCCATGCATGTGGATCAGCGTGGGCAGCTTACTGGCATGTTTCGGTGCGGCAAAGACGCCGACCAAACCGGGCATGTTCACTTCCACCACGGTCATGGCGCTGCGTTGCTGGCCGATCTGGAACTCCGATTGCGCGAGGACCGCGCCATCCTTTTCAACGATGGCAAAGATGGTGTTGCCCGGTGCCTTCCTGATCGTGTCGGAAACGGCCGCGACACTGGCTAGTTGCGCAGAACCTTTTGGATAGGCCGACCAGAACAGCGTTGTGGCGCCAACCTTTTGCGTTGTCCCAGTCAGCGGCTTTGCCGTGACGAGGTCGATCATCCCTTTCGAATCGGCGCGATATTCGGCCCAGCCGTGCATGACCGTATCCTGCGGCCTGTACTGGCCCGTGCCATCGTCGCGCCAGATTTCCAACGTGCGCAATATGTGCACCCGCGCCGTCTGCGATGGCGGCAGCTTGCGGACGACCAGCTGCGGGATTTCACCGCGATAATAGGTCGGGCGATGGTCGATCAGCGGTTGTGCGGCCTGGGCTGCCGGAGCGACCGACAGGGTAAGGATGACAAATAAAAGCAGGAAAGAAATACGCATGACGGACCTCCATTTACAGAGTCGTCATTTTGCCCGATCCGCCAGCGGCACATAAAATTTTCAGCCAAGCGACATTATTCTCGGTGGACGAACATCTCAGACTGTTCGTCCACGTAGCGCCTGTGTGCCCGCGCGGCTGGTCAATATCCGGTCACCATTCGGCATGAGTATCTGCAGCCGCCCATTGCCAGCGGGCTCGGCGGATACCATCTGCCCCAGATTGACGATGTGCGAGCGGTGGATGCGCAGGAAGCCATGACCGGCCAACCGCTTTTCGCACTCCGTCATACCGATGCGCGCCAAGTGCCGATTGTTGGACAGCACAATCTCGCAATAGTCGTCGGCGGCAACGATGTGCAATATGTCCTCCACGGCCACAGTCACGATCCCGGCGTCGGTGCGCAGCAGCATCTGGTCGATCTTTGCCGCTGGACTGGCAGGCACGGCCGCAAGCTGCGCGGCGCGCTCGCGGTAAAGCCTCAGATATCCCGCAAGCAGCGCGATCGCATAATAAGCTAGTCCCTGAAACACCTGCCAGAAAAAGGCGGGGCCGCGGAAGAATTGCAGGAACAGGCCTTCTTCGCTGAAGCCGCGCTGCAGGGCTAACAGCATCGTGGTGATCAGGTAGATCGCCAACGCATAACCAAGGCCCGATACTGCGAGCGCAACTATCAGCACCAGTCGCGGCTTGGGCAAAGTAGGAACCAGCAGCATGGCCACTAGCCAGCCCAGCATCACCGGTGGCATACCGTTTGCCAGCGACCAATAAACAAGGTCAAAGACCGTGGCGTCTGCCACCGTCAGCGCAAAAACGGCCAAATACGCCGCAAACAGCCCGAACGCGCAGAGAATCGTCACGCGGGCGTAGGGGAACAAGGCTGCCTGCTTCGCGCCAGACGCCATCAATGCGCCGCGCCCCAGCTCGGTCCAGTGCCGATCTCAACGCCGAGTGGGACCGTCAGCTTGACCAATGGCTCGGCTGCGCCTGCCATGACTGCCTCGATTACCTTGCTGGCCGCCGTGACATCGCTCTCGGGCAGTTCGAACACCAGTTCGTCATGCACCTGCAGCAGCATTTTGACGTTGGGCAGCCCCGCCTCCGCCAGCGCTGGCCCCATGCGAACCATAGCGCGTTTGATGATATCGGCGCTGGTGCCTTGAATGGGCGCGTTGATTGCGGCACGTTCGCTGCCCATGCGCTCATTGGGGTTGGACGCATTGATGCGCGGAAACCAGCATTTGCGCCCGAACAGCGTGGTCGAATGGCCCGTCGCCTTCACTTCGGCCAGCGTTTCTTGTATATAGTTAGAAATACCTGGGAAGCGCTTGAAATAGGTGTCGATCATCGCCTGCGCCTCGTCGGGCGTCGACTCCAGCCGCTTGGAAAGCCCCCAGCGCGAGATGCCGTAGAGGATCGAGAAGTTGATCGTTTTGGCGCGGCCCCGCGTGTCGCGGTTGACCTCGCCGAACAACTCCCGCGCAGTGCGCGCGTGGATGTCTTCGCCTTGCTCGAATGCTTCGCGCAACGGCCCAACATCGGCAATGTGCGCGGCGAGCCGCAGTTCGATCTGGCTATAGTCGGCCGACAGGATAACATTGCCCGGTTCCGCCACAAAGGCATCGCGGATTTGCCGTCCGGTCTCCGTACGGATCGGGATATTCTGCAGGTTCGGATCGGTCGAGGCGAGCCGCCCGGTCTGTGCGCCGACCAGCGAATAGCTGGTATGGACGCGACCCGTTTTCGGGTTGATCTGTTCCTGCAAACTGTCGGTATAGGTCGATTTCAGCTTCGAAAGCTGCCGCCAGTCAAGCACTTTGCGCGCGATCTCCACCCCCTGCCCGGCCAGATCCTCCAGCACAGTGACATCAGTGGAATATTGCCCCGACTTACCTTTCTTCCCGCCTTTGTAGCCGAGCTTTTCGAACAGGATATTGCCCAATTGCTGCGGGCTGCCGATGGTGAAGGGCTGGCCTGCGAGCTCGTGGATTTCCTTCTCCAGCACCGCCATCGCCTCGGCAAATTCGGTAGAGAGGCGGGAGAGGACGGCCCTGTCGACCTTGATCCCCTCGCATTCCATCTGGCTGAGCACCGGCACCAGTGGGCGGTCGACCAGTTCGTACACCCGCGTCACTTTCTCCGGCGACAGCCGCAGTTTCAGGTGGTGCCAGAGGCGCAGCGTGACATCGGCGTCCTCGGCGGCATATTTGGTCGCCTCGGCCAGCGGCACTTCAGCAAAGCCGATCTGGCTTTTACCGGTGCCGGTCAGCGATTTATAGCTGATCGGGCTATGGCCGAGATGGAGCTGCGACAGTTCATCCATCCCATGCCCCTGCCGCCCGGCGTCGAGGGCAAAGCTCATCGCCATCGTATCGTCGAACGGAGCAATCGCGATGTCATGCTGGCGGAGCACCGACATATCATATTTCAAATTCTGTCCGACCTTCAGGACGCTTTCATCCTGCAACAACGGCTTGATCCGTCCCAGCGCATCGGCGAGCGGGATTTGCTCGGGCTTTTCGGCGAACATATCGGTGCCACCGTGCGCCAGCGGCACATAGCAAGCCTCACCGGGAGCGGTCGCCAGGCTGAAACCCACCAGCCGCGCGGTCACCGCTTCCAGACTGTCAGTCTCTGTGTCGAAACCGACTACGCCTGCTGTCCGCGCCTGCGCGATCCAATGATCAAGGCGGACTAGCGTGGTCACACACTCATAGGTCGAAGCATCGATGGGCGGCATTGGGGCGGGCGTCGCAGCTTGCCCAGCGGTCGGTGCCAACGATGCGCCATCCCCCTTATTCTCTGGCTTGGGCGCGCCGGCAATCGCCTTGTTCGCAGCCGCCGTGTCGGCTACTTGCCCGATCCGCTTGAGCAGCGAGTTAAAGCCATGATGCCGTAAAAATGCTGCCAGCGGTTCCTCCGGGATCGCACCCAGCTTCATGTCCTCAAGCGGGATGGGCAGAGGGCAATCTTCTTTCAGCGTCACCAACACCTTTGAAAGCCGCGCCTTCTCCGCATGCTCGATCAGATTGTCGCGCATCTTCGAAGGCTTCATGTCGGGCGCAGCCGACAGCACGCTTTCCAGATCGCCAAATTCCTGGATCAGCTTGGTCGCGGTCTTCGGCCCCACACCCGGAACACCCGGGACATTGTCCACGCTGTCGCCCATCAATGCCAGCACATCGCCAACCTTCTCAGGCCCAACGCCAAATTTTTCGACCACTTCCTCGGCGCGGATGCGCTGGTTCTTCATCGTATCGAACATGTCGACACAGGGCTCGACGAGCTGCATCAAATCCTTGTCCGACGACACAATCGTCACATGCCAGCCGGCCGCGCAGGCCGCCTTGGCATAGCTGGCGATCATGTCGTCAGCCTCTACATTATCCTCCTCGATCATCGGCAGCGAAAAGGCGCGGGTGGCATCGCGGATCATCGGGAATTGCGGCTTCAGGTCTTCGGGCGGTTCGGGGCGATTGGCTTTGTACAGATCGTAAATCTCGTTGCGAAACGACTGCGAGCTTTTGTCGAGGACGACGGCCATATGTGTTGGGCCGTCAGCCTGGTTCAGGTCGTCCGCCAGCTTCCACAGCATCGTCGTATAGCCATAGACCGCCCCCACCGGCTCGCCACGGATGTTGGTCAGCGGCGGCAGGCGGTGATAGGCGCGGAAAATATAGGCGGAGCCATCGACGAGATAGAGATGCTTTTGCTCGGACATAGACGGTTCGATAGCAGCGACAATTATCCGAGTCTTGCGCTAATCAAGCGGGCGTCAGGGCCACTTCCAGCTCGGCAGGGCGACCGCTGCTGACGCGCACCAGACGCGGCTTGCCCTCCGCCATATATTGCCAGCGAAAGAAGCGGATGGCCGTGATATGGCCGACCGTCACTGCACCCATGCGTTTGTGCGAGAGGAGCGAGGGAAGATTATAATCGGCAATGCGGCTCATCGACCAGGCGCGACCCTGCGCGCGGAGCCAATCGGCGGTCCCTGCCCAAAGGGCTGCAAAGCCCCTGCCCAGCCGGTGCTCGGGCCGGACCCACAGCCCGGTATCCCAGCCTGCGTTTTCGGGGACCGAGAAGCGGACATGCACCTCATCCTCGATAAAAGGTCCGCTGCCTACCCAATTGACGCCAATCAGCTCGTCCCTGGCATTGAAGGCGCCCAGGCAGACCAGCCCCTGTGCAAAGCGTGCCGCCTGCACCTCGGGCGATACGTCAATTTTGTGTCCCTGCAGCCGCTCCGCCGATAGCGCTTCGACGCGAAAGCCCCTTGGCATTTTGGGCATTCCCTCAACGGGCACGGCGACCAGCGTGTAACGGTTATAGCCCAGCACCCCCGCGCGCGCGGCAAGGCGCGCCGCCGCATAGGACAGCACACCGGCCACGCCGAGCAACTGCAGAGTGGTCATCGAGGGCAAAGGCTAGCTCCGTTGGTTCGAGCCGACCTCCCTAGCAGCAAATTTGCCAAAATTCCCTGAACATGGATGACCGCGCGTCACCTCGCCGATTTTGAAATTCGGCTTGTCGCGGATGATTGGCTCTGGCAGCCCATGGCCATGACGACGTTCGACCATATCAACCTGATGGCGCGCGGTGGTTCGATAGTGCTGCTTGCGCTATGGAGCTGGATATTGGTCCGCGATCATCGCAGCGATTTTCCCGCGCGCATGGCCGTCGCCATGTCGACCGCCATATGCTGCTACCTGATTGTAACTGCCGGATGGTATGACACACCCAATATCGCAGGGTTTTTCTTGGCATTGGGGGCGGGTGCCACGCCCGGACTGTTCTGGCTGTTCGCAAAGGCATGGTTCAACGATGAGAAGCGGTCGGACTGGAAAGATGTTGCCCTCGTCGCCCTGTCGGTTCTCAACACCCTGATCCTGCAGCTAAGTTTTCCGGCCGATGGATTGATCTACACCGTCACCCGTGTCCTGTTCCGCGTCTTCATGCTGGGATTTGCCGTCGCGGCCTTTTGGGAAGTCTGGCGCGGGCGGCAAGGCGACCTGATCGAGGGACGCAGAAGGCTCCGCCCGATATTGGTCGGGACGGTTGCAGCCTATGTGACTGTTATTGCCTTTACCGAGGTGGCGGCCCAACTCGAATATGGCGGCAACTGGGTAAGGCGGTCCGTCGGAGGTGCGGCAGTCCTCGTCATTTTCGGCTTCTGCGCGGCAATGCTGCGGATGCGGCAGACCGACTTGTTCGGCGTTGCGCCGTTACCCGCCCTGCCAGTCGCATCGCAGCCCCAAGACACCGATGACCCGCTGATCGAAAAACTCCGCCGCCACATGGCAAGTGAAATGCCGCATCGTGACGAAACCTTGTCCATCGCCAAACTGGCAGCGCAGCTGGGCGAGCAGGAGTACCGCCTGCGCCGCACGATCAATGGCGCCATGGGACACCGCAACTTCGCGTCCTTCTTGAACGGCTACCGACTTGCCGAAGTCAAAGCCGCGCTCGCCGACCCCAGCCAAAAGGACGTGCCGATTA
>CAZSJE010000028.1:6787-18535 GCA_964606835.1 uncultured Sphingorhabdus sp. | reverse complement strand
AACGACGCGGTGGTCAAGGGCGGCAATGTGCCGCTCGACGTTCTCGCCAAGAATGTCAGCGAATATGTGAGCGCGGCAAAGGCCTAACGCGCTTATTCCTTGCTGCCGAACAACCCCTTGGCCATGTCGGTCAGGTCGTTGATCGGGTTGCCGTCGCCATCCTTGTCGACAAAGCCGCTGAGCTTGGAAAAGATGCTGCCCTCGCCGTCGCCGCCGAGCATTTCCTTGATCCTGTCGACCGAAATGCCGTGTTCGGCGGCCAAGTCCTGGATCGCCTGCATCTTGTCGCCTTCGCCGCCCAGTTTTTCCTGAAGCGAGGCGGCAAAGCCCTCTGCCTTGTCAGCAGGGACACCCAGTTTTTCGGCAATTCCGCCAATATTGCCCAATAGTTCGTCGAGCATTCCCATCACTTTTCTCCCATCATAAAGGAACACAAGCTTATCCTAATTCTCGAATTGCGGAAAGCGGAAGCAAGTCGGGCTCGACGAATTTACGTCTAGCGCCGACCGAGAATAGCAGTTCACGCGAATAGAAGCGCAGCGGCCAATCGCGCTTGCCCCGCGGTCCGGAAAGCAGCGCGTTGACCGCCTCCACCAAGGGCAACAGACCTGTCACGGCATGATGCGCGCGCACGGTCGCGATATAGAGCTGCGTCAGCGTCTCGTGATAACCCTGCGTGTCGTCATTCACCCCGCCGACACTTTCATTATAACGGCGGATAATGTCCGGCAGCTCCGTTTCGAGGGCGATGTCTTCCCGCTCGCGCACCAGCCACAGGCAAGCAGCCAAATGCGCCTCATGCGTCCATTCTGGTCGCGGCAAGGCACGGGCCAGCAACCCCTCACCCACATGGGCGATTGCGGCATCGTCGGCGAATGTTCTTACTTCAAACTCAGTCATTTCCTGGTCCCTGTTAAGACCCGGAATAACTGGGCCGGTTATGCGGCTTTGGGTGCCGCTTCGATCACGCCTGCATCGACATGTTGCTCGAATTGCTCGAAATTGTCGATGAATTGCTGGACCAGCTTTTTGGCAGTCGCGTCATATTCCCCCTTGTCCGCCCAGGCTTCGCGCGGGTCGAGGATCTTGCTGTCAACGCCCGCAACCGCGACCGGAAATTCGAAGCCGAAATTGGGGTCCTTGCGGAATTCGGCATTGTTCAGGCTGCCGTCGAGCGCAGCGTTGAGCAGCGCGCGGGTGGCCTTGATCGGCATGCGGCTGATTCCGGGCTGCGTCGCTTTCCCGCCGGTCCAGCCGGTGTTGACCAGCCAGCATTTCACCCCGCCCTTGGCAATGCGCTCTTTGAGCAGATTGCCATAGACGCTCGGGTGGCGCGGCATGAAGGGCGCGCCGAAACAGGTGGAGAAGGTCGCGCTCGGCTCGGTCACGCCGATTTCGGTGCCTGCAACGCGCGCGGTGTAGCCCGACAGGAAGTGGTACATCGCCTGATCGGGGGTCAGCCGTGCAATCGGAGGCAGCACGCCATAGGCATCGGCGGTCAGGAAGATGATATTCTTCGGCACCGGCCCCAGATTGTCCTTGGACGCATTGGGGATGAAATCGATCGGGTAGGAACCGCGGCTGTTTTCGGCGAGGCTGTTGTCGTTAAAATCCAGCTCGCGGGTTTCTTCGTCCATCACGACATTTTCCAGCACGGTGCCGAAACGCTTGGTGGTCGCATAGATTTCCGGCTCTGCTTCTGCCGACAGGTTAATCATCTTGGCATAGCAGCCGCCCTCGAAATTAAAGACAGCAGTGTCCGACCAGCCATGCTCGTCATCGCCGATCAGCGTACGGCTCGCGTCGGCGGACAGCGTGGTCTTGCCGGTACCCGAAAGCCCGAAGAAGATCGCGGTATCGCCGTCAGGCCCGATATTGGCCGAGCAATGCATGGGCATTACGCCCTGTGCAGGCAGGAGGTAATTGAGAATGCCGAACACCGACTTCTTCATCTCGCCTGCATAAGCCGTGCCACCGATCAGGATCAGCTTCTCGGAAAAATTCACCGCAATCACCGTCTCGCTGCGGCAGCCGTGGCGCGCGGGATCGGCGCGGAAGCTGGGCAAGTCGATGATGGTATATTCGGGGACGAAACCCGCCAGCTGCGACGCATCCGGCCGCACCAGCAGCGTGCGGATGAACAGATTATGCCAGGCAAATTCGTTGATCACGCGAACATTGACGCGATATTCGGGCTGCGAGCCGCCGAACAGGTCGGCGACATAAAGCTGCCCTTTCTCCGCGAGCGCCGTCATAAAGTCAGCCTTCAGAGCAGCGAAATGCGCAGGCGTCATCGAGACATTGGTGTTGCCCCACGCGATCGTGTTTTCGGTTTCCGCATCGCGCACGATGAACTTGTCGCTGGCCGAACGGCCCGTGTGCTTGCCAGTCGCAACCACCAGCGGACCGTCCTTCGCCAGCATGCCTTCGCCATTGGCTAGAGCCGATTCGACAAGCCGCGCCGTGCCAAAGTTCCAATGCAGCTGCGCATCGGTAGCAATCGATTGATCAGAAAGCGAAAAATTCGGTACGACAGTCACGCGCAGGCTCCTTGACAGCAATTTCGGCTGGCTGGTGCATAGGTATGCACCGTTAATTTTCCGTGGCCCCTATACGAGCGTTGCCATCGCGTCAAATGGCTTCCCACCCGCTAACGATTGCAACACGCCCTGGCGACAGCGGCGGGGCATTGATGCAGATGCATCTGCTGCCTATAAGCCCGCGCCATGTCCGCCACCCCTGCCCCCACCATTGCCCTTGTCGATGATGACCGCAACATTCTGACCTCGGTTTCGATCGCTATGCAGGCGGAGGGTTATGTGACGCGGCTTTACCCCGATGGCGAATCGGCACTGAAGGCTCTTCTGGAAAACCCCTCAGACCTCGGCATTTTCGATATCAAGATGCCGCGCATGGACGGGCTGGAGTTGCTCCGCCGCCTTCGCGAGAAATCGGACATGCCAGTTATCTTCCTGACCTCGAAAGATGAGGAGCTGGATGAGGCATTGGGGCTGGCGATGGGAGCGGACGATTATATCACCAAGCCATTCTCCCAGCGGCTGCTAATCGCACGGGTAAAGGCAATATTGCGCCGCGCCGCCTTTCGCCGCGACGAAGCGAGCGAGACCGCCGCAGATGAGCCCGAACCAATGGTGCGCGGCAAGCTGGAGATGGATCCCGCACGCCACCATGTGCGCTGGAACGGCAAGCCGGTGACGCTGACCGTCACCGAATTCATGATCCTGGAGGCACTAGCCAACCGCCCTGGCGTCGTGCGTACACGCAGCCAGTTGATGGACATCGCCTATCAGGACGATGTCTATGTCGACGACAGGACCATCGACAGCCACATCAAGCGCCTCCGCCGCAAATTCCGTGCAATCGATCCCGAATTTTCGGGCATTGATACGCTATATGGCGCTGGATACCGTTTTGCCGAAAGCTGATAGCGGAAATCTTGCGCTCGGCTGGAGCCGCCGGATGTCGCTCACCACGCGCATATTGGCGGTCAACCTGTTTGCACTGGCGCTGATGGCGGCTGGTCTGTTTTTCCTTGATAGTTATCGCGAGCGATTGATCAGTGATCGTCAGGATTTCGCCCAAACCCAGCTTGCTTTGCTCCGCGACAGCCTGGGGCAGATTGAGGCAAGCGAGCGGAAGGACTTCGTGACGCAATTTGCCCAGCGGGAAAGACTGCGCATCAGGATTTATGGCTCTGACGGCAAGAAAAGCTATGACAGTTTTGCAGCAAGCACACCGACCTACCGCATGATCGATCCGGCGGTCGAACCGTTGCGCAAACAGCTGGCGCGCGGGATCGACCGCATCTTCGACTTTCTTGTGGGGCCGGATGACCAGGGGCGGTTTCGGGAACCTGTCCGCGACGTCGCCACGGCATGGCCCGAACTGCGGTCTGCTAAAGGCGGGAAAAGTACCGCCAATGTCCTTCTCGCCGATGATCTGACACATATGATCGTGGTGGGCATGCGTACTGCCGACCAACAATATCTGCTTTCCACTTCCAATCCCCGCGATATCCGCGCGCTGGTGCGCGCAGAACGGTTTGACATCGGCATGTTCATCCTGCTGGTGCTGGGAATATCGGTACTGCTCTCCCTCTTTCTCGCCCGGACGATCGTGCGTCCATTGCAGCATCTGGCGCGCGCGGCGGTGAAAGTCCGGCTTGGACGAGCGCCGGAAGTGCACGTTCCACGCCTGCCCGAGCGGCGCGATGAAATCGGGATGCTGGCCCGCGCCCTTTCGGACATGAGCATTGCTCTTCGTCAGCGGATCGATGCGACCGAGAGCTTTGCCGCCGATGTCGCGCATGAGATCAAGAACCCCCTCGCCTCGCTGCGTTCTGCGCTGGACGGGCTGGAGAATGTCAAGAAACCTGATCACCGCGAGCAGTTGATGGACGTCGCAAAGGCCGATGTGCTGCGCATGGACCGTTTGATCAGCGACATATCCGATGCCAGCCGGATCGATGCGCAACTGGCCAAGGCCAAGTTCGAGCCGATCGACCTCGGCGACATGATCGACCAGTTGCTCGGCAGCCGCGAAAGCCGCAACGCCGATGGCAGCGTAACCATTGCCTTTGCGCGGCCTCGGCGCGGTATCGCACAGATCATGGGCGAGGATTTGCGGCTGGAGCGTGTGCTGACCAACCTGCTCGACAATGCCGTGTCCTTTTCACCCGAAGGTGGGCTGGTCGAAGTGTCGGCAACGCGCAGCGGCGATGATGTGATCGTCCGCATCATGGACCAAGGCCCCGGCATCCCCGCCAATGAGCGCGAGGCTGTGTTCCGCAGGTTCCACAGCGAGCGCCCCACCAGCGAAGGCTTTGGCGAACATAGCGGCCTGGGTCTTGCCATTGCCCGGACGATTATCGAAGGACATCATGGCTCAATCACTGTCCATGACCGCGACGATGGCGAGCGTGGGGCCTGTTTCCAGATACTTCTCCCCGCTGCCAGTTCGATCCAGCCATGAGCGCAGCAATCCACGGCACGGCGGTTGACATTGATGGCTACGCCGTGTTGTTGATGGGCAAATCTGGGAGCGGTAAATCAGACCTTGCCCTGCGCATGATCGACCGGGGTGCAAAGCTGGTCGGAGATGACTACGTAGAGCTAGTCGATTCATTGGGCTTGCTGCACGTTCGGCCAACCGACGCGCTGTCCGGAAAGCTGGAGGTTCGCGGCATCGGCATAATCGAGCTCGAATATCGCACCCGATCTCCGCTGATGCTGATAGTCGAACTTGGCGAGGATGGCGAGCGCCTGCCCGCTTCTTTACCGCTGAGAGAAGTGGAGGGCTGGTCGCTACCGCTGCTACGGCTTGATGGCTTTGCCTCCAGTGCGCCGATCAAGGTTGCGATGCTTCTCAAGTCCATCGTTGACGCGGGGCAGTTTCCGGTGCGATTATCTGCGTCTTCATGAACGCCAAAACATCCGCCAAGAAAGTTCTGCTCGTTACCGGCCTATCAGGCGCGGGCAAATCGACTGCGATAAAGACACTGGAGGATTTGGGCTGGGAAGCAGTCGACAATTTTCCCATCCGCCTGGCCGGACCGCTGCTTGCCCTGCCTTCGCCTGAAGGCCGGCATGAGCCGGACATTCCGCTGGCGCTTGGCTTCGACACTCGCACGCGGGGGTTCAATGTCGACAAGCTGATCCAGCAGATCAAGGCGTTGCAAAAGCGCGACGATGTGGAAATCATGATGCTGTTCCTCGATTGCGCAGGCAGTGAGATCGAG
Organism: uncultured Sphingorhabdus sp.; assembly: GCA_964606835.1. GTDB lineage: Bacteria > Pseudomonadota > Alphaproteobacteria > Sphingomonadales > Sphingomonadaceae > Sphingorhabdus_B. The sequence goes on along the minus strand of CAZSJE010000028.1, from coordinate 12,777 downwards.
CGGCGCTATAGCGAGACACGTCGCCGCCACCCCCTCGCGCAGGACCGCCCCGCCATCGACGGCATCGCGCAGGAACGGCATCTGATGGGACCGCTGCGCCGCTGGGCGGACCTGGTCATCGACACCACGAAATTGTCGTCAAGCGACCTGCAAGCCGAAATCCGCGACAAGTTCCGCGTGGCAACCGGCGGAATGACGGTGTCGATCATGAGTTTTGGCTTTTCGCGCGGCGTACCGCACAATGCCGACCTGTTATTCGACATGCGCTTCCTGAAAAACCCGCACTGGGACGCCGAGCTGCGACCGCTAACGGGCCTCGATGCCCCCGTTGCCGACTATGTCGGGGCCGATCCCGAATATGCCGGTGCAGTCGAACGGATCGAGGAACTGCTGCTCTATTTGCTCCCACGCTATGACAAGCAAGGAAAGGCCTATGCCAACATCGCCTTTGGCTGCACCGGCGGGCGGCATCGCTCGGTCTATGTCGCCGAGCAGTTCGCCGCGATTTTGCGGGCGAAGGGCTATACTCCGACTGTATCGCACCGGGACCTGACCTCACGCCCCATTGACTCGCTGGAACAGCAAGGCAATCAGAGCGCTCACATTTACAATGACTGAAATTAAAGCTTTGAGAACAGGGCATATCTCCGGATGATAGGATTGATTCTGGTCACGCACGGCACGCTCGCCAACGAATTTGTCGTCGCCATGGAGCATGTCGTCGGGCCGCAAAAGCAGATCGCGACGGTATGCATCGGCCCCCATGACGATATGGAAGCGCGGCGCAAGGAAATCGCACAGGCCATCAAGAATGTCGAAACGGGCAGTGGTGTCATCATCCTGTCCGACCTTTTCGGCGGGACGCCATCGAACCTGTCGATTTCGCTGCTCGATGCCGGCCGGGTCGAGGTGATCGCCGGGGTCAATCTGCCGATGCTGATCCGGCTGGAAAGCGCGCGCAAATCGATGTCGGTGATCGACGCGGTGGCCGCCGCCCGCGATGCCGGACGCAAATATATCAGCGTAGCCTCAGAATTGCTGGAAGCATCGCGGTGACGCGCCTCAGCCGCACGGTCACAGTGGTCAACCAAAAGGGCCTGCACGCGCGGGCGAGCGCCAAGTTCGTGACCTTTGTCTCGCGGCTGCCCGATACCCTGCTGGTCGAGGTTGAAAAGGACGGGCAGAGCGTCACCGGCACCTCGATCATGGGCCTGATGATGCTGGGGGCGGCCAAGGGCAGCGACATCACCATCCACGTCGCGGGCGAAGGCGCGGACATGGCGCTTGATAAGCTTGCCGGTTTGGTAACGGACGGCTTCGGCGAAGATTGATGCGCCGCGAGATTACCGGATTTTCTAACCCGCTGGTAAAGCGCGTGCGATCTTTGCGCGAAAAAAAGCTCCGCAAACGTGAGGGGCTTTTCCTCGCGGAGGGCCTGCGCATCATGACCGAAGCGCGCGAGGCAGGGTTCCTCCCTGAAATGCTATTCCGAACCACAGGGCGCGATTCGCATGCGCTGGAAATTGCGCTGGAGGGCGAGGTGTTGCGCGCTGGCGGCGATGTGATCGAAACCAGCGCCGATATCCTCTCCAAGCTGTCGGGCAAGGACAATGCGCAGACGGTGATTGGGGTTTACAAGGAACATCCCACTGTCCTCGCAGATGTGGATCGTTCTGCCGCGCCAATCTGGCTGGTAGCACAGGCGATGCGCGATCCCGGCAATCTTGGCACGATGCTGCGCACCGGCGACGCGGTTGGTGCGGGCGGGCTGATCCTGATCGACGATTGCACCGATCCTTTTTCGGTCGAAGCCGTGCGCGCGAGCATGGGCGCGATTTTCACCCAAAAGGTCGTGCAGTGCCGGTGGGACGAATTTGTAAGCTGGCTGCGCAGCGGGCGGGGGCAGCTGGTCGGGACCAGCCTGCAGACCGAACTCGATTACCAGCAACCCGATTATGTCGCACCCTGCTTCATCCTGACCGGGAACGAAGCGCAGGGGCTGCCCGAAGCTTATGAAGCTGAATGCGACCTGCTGGTCAAAATGCCGATGCGCGGCAAAGCCGACAGCCTGAATGCGGCGATGGCGACGGCCGTTATGGCCTATGAAGTGTTGAACCAGTTCCGCAAGGCCTAATGGTGTTGTTCATCGCTGGTATTGCTGATTGCGCATAAAGGCGCTGCCATGAAGCAAAGCATTTTGATCATCGCCGCCGCAAGCCTTCCTCTTGCGTCCTGCCAAACCGTGCCGGACACGCAAAGCCCGACCCGAACGCTTGCTCCCTACAAGGCGCTGGGGACCGAGCCATTCTGGTCGCTGAACATCGACAAGGACAAGATGGCTTTTGAGCATGATGGTGTAGTGTCGGTGGAGGCGCAGGACGTGCTGGCCCGGCCCAGCTTCAACGGCTGGCGCTATAACTCTTCCAAAATCACCGCTGACGTCACCTTCACCGAATGCAGTGATGGGATGAGTGATTTCATTTACAAGGACACAGTCACGGTCATGGTCGGCAAACAGGAATATAAGGGCTGCGGCGGCGGGATCGTGCCTCCTGAAAAGCTGGACGGCACCAGCTGGCAGGTCGTTTCGATCGACGGCGTCGCCATCCCCGGCGAGCGCGAAGCAATGCTGCGCTTCGAAGGCACGCGGATGAGCGGGACGGTTGGCTGCAACCGGCTCGGCGCAGAATATGGCTTTGCAGCCAAGGCACTGTCTGTCGGCCCGGTGATGTCGACCAAAATGGCTTGTCCCGACCCGGTCGGCGAGCAGGAAATGGCATTTGTCGGCCTGCTCGGCGGCAAATTTTCCACCAGCCTTCCTGGCGACGGCACGATGGTGCTGACGGGTGCAGATGGTGGCAAAGTCGTACTGCGGCAGTCGATCTAGGCGGCCGCCTTCACCACCTCATCCGCCAGCTTCCCCGACAGTTCGGACAAATGGTCATATTCCGCAGTAAAAGTCGCCAGTCCCTGACTGAGTGAACGCAATTCGGCGTCCAGCCCGGTCACGCTCGCCATCGGCAAATGCGCCTCGACATAGTCCCAGCGCTGCCAGTCGGGATGGCTGCCCAGATTCAATATCTGCCCGCGGCGCGATGACACCACAGAACCCATTTTCGATCCGGTCCCCGGCGGCGCGCTGATCGCCACATGGGCGACGGGTTCGAGGAGGAAGGGTTGGCATTGCGCCAAAGCCTCCTGCATCGCCAGCTTGCCCGCCAGCCGGAACGCCAGTTCGGAACTATCGACTGCATGATAGCTGCCATCGATCAGCGTGACTGCGACATCGACCACCGGAAAGCCCAGCGGGCCTTTTTCGCAGGCATCGCGCACTCCGGCCTCTACGGCGGGGATCCACTGTTTCGGAACGACCCCGCCCGAAATCTTCTCTTCAAAGACAAAGCCGGATCCACGCGGCAGTGGCTTCACCTCGATCACCACATCGCCATATTGGCCATGGCCGCCCGATTGCTTCTTGTGCCGACCTCGTTGGGTCACGCCCTTGCGGATCGACTCGCGATAGGCAACGCGCGGCGCATGCGATTCCACCTCAACGCCATAGCGCCGCTTCAGCCGCTGCAACGTCACGTTCAGATGCTCGTCGTTGATGCCGATCAGCTGCGTTTCGTGCGCCACCTCGTCCTGCCGCCATTCGAGCGCGGGGTCCTCTTCGACCAGCTTGTGCAACGCAGTCGACAGTTTGACATCGTCCTGCCGGTTCTTCGCCTGAAGCGCGATCACGGCGTTACGCGGAGGCAGGTCGATCAGATATTCTGAGCTGTTATTTCCTTTGGCAACTCCCGCGCCGAACAACATACCGGCCTTGGCCCCATCGGCCTTGGCAATGGCAACGATATCGCCCGGTTCGGCAGCACCCAATTTGCTCGTCTTGTCGCCCTGCATCGCGAACAGCGCTCCAGCCTTCACGTCGTTGCCCAACTCGGCCCCTTCGGCCAGCCCATCGCCCAGCACCCGTGCCAGCGCGAGCCGCCCGACGGCTCCGCCATTGGTCACCTTGAAGACATGCAGCCCCTTGCCATTCGCCCCCAGCCGCTTCGCCACCAGCTCGACCGAAGGCGCCTCATGCCGCAGCATTTTGAGCAGCCGGTTAACGCCAAAGCCATTGAGCGCCGAACCGAACATCACCGGCACGACCCACCCGGCGCGCGCCTCGTCGGTCAGGTCCTTGAGCACCCGGTCGAGGCTCGGCTGCTCGTCCATCAGCAGCGTTTCGAGCAATTCGTCGTCATGATCGGCCAGCGTTTCGAGCATATGATACCGCTCGGTCGCCTCGCGTTCGGCAAGGTCGGCCGGAATGTCGATCCGCTCGCTCCCCTTCCCCGGCACATAGCGGTGCGCACGTTCGAGCGCGATATCGACAAAGCCCGTAATCTTCTCGCCCTCACGGATCGGGATTTGTCGCGCCACCAGCGGCGCACCGCTCATCGGCTGCATGGCTTCCAGCAAATCATGGATGCGCCCGCGCGCTGCATCAATCTTGTTCACGAACACCGCATGGGGTATGCCCAGCGCATCCAGCCGCCGCAGGATCGGTTCAGCCAGCGCCGCGCGATCCGGCTCTGGATCGACCACCACAATCGCCATGTCGGCGCTACCCAAGGCCGCATAGCCGTCCGCAGCAAAGCCCACCGATCCCGGCGTGTCGATGATCGCAAATTTGTCCCCAAGATAGTCGAGGCGCAACAAATTGACTTCGGTCGATCCGCGCCGCGCCCGCGCCTCCGGGCTCGCGTCACCAACGGTGGTCCCCGCCTCTACCGACCCGAGCCGGTTGATCGCGCCACTCGCGAACAACATGGCCTCTGCCAGACTGGTTTTTCCGGCCCCGGCGGGTCCTACCAGGGCCACAGCTCGTACGCCTCTAATGGTGCTTGCCATCATTCGCCTCCTCATTGTCAGAGCGGGGCGCGAAGGCCTTTTGCGCCAACGCGCTATGGCATGATGCTGCGCCCATGATTGGCGAGTCGCAAGCGGAAAATGCTGCGCAACATGACTTGACTTGATCTGATTTGAATGGCCAGTTGGCGCTGTGCGTCCCACCATTAATCTCATTGGCCTGCCGACCGACATCAACAGCTCGTTCGAGCGCGGAGCGGCGCTGGCACCCGCCGCAATTCGCGAAGCGTTGTGGAGTGATCGCGGCAATTCCTCGACCGAAAGCGGGTTGGAAATCGGTGTAGATATCGCGCTGGTCGACACAGGCGATTTGCCGCTGACTGACAAGGATATTGCAGCCGACGACCGCAGCATTTCGGACGCTGTTACCAAGGGACCGCTGATCTTCCTCGGCGGCGACCATGCGGTCACCTACCCAATTGTTGCAGCACTTGCTGCGCAGCAAGGGCCATTGAATATCCTGCATTTCGACGCCCATCCCGATCTTTACACCGATTTCGAAGGCAATCCGCGCAGTCACGCCTCTCCCTTTGCCCGCATCATGGAGGGTGGACACGCACGGCGGTTGGTGCAGGTCGGCATCCGCACGCTGACACGCCATTGTCGCAAGCAGGCGGAGAAATATGGCGTCGAGATTTTGCCGATGGCAGGCTTCGAAGGCGCACAGGTGCCCGTGCTCCAAGGCCCGCTCTACATCAGCGTCGATCTGGATGGCATCGACCCATCCGAAGCGCCCGGCGTGTCGCATCCCGAACCGGGCGGGCTGCGTCTGCGCGAGGTGCTCGCGGCAATCCACAAGCAGACCGCACCGATTGTCGGGGCCGATATTGTCGAATTGAACCCCAACCGCGATGTGGGTGGCGTAACAGCCATCCTTGCGGCAAAGCTGGTCCGCGAAATCGCCGCGCGTATCCACATCAATCACGGAGCCAGATAATGACCCTCAAAATCCACCACCTCAACAACAGCCGGTCGCAACGCATTCTCTGGCTGCTGGAGGAACTGGCAGTGCCTTACGAGATCGTCCATCATCAGCGCGACGCAGTGACCAACCTTGCTCCGCCCGAATTGCT
>CAZSJE010000028.1:0-6687 GCA_964606835.1 uncultured Sphingorhabdus sp. | reverse complement strand
CACCAGCAACTGGAAAGCCATTACCAATATATGGAGGACCAACTGCAGCCATCGGGCTGGTTTGTCGGCGATGGCATGACCGGCGCGGATTTCATGATGAGCTTCCCGGCGGAAGCGGCGGTGATGAGCGGACGCGCGGCGGACAAGCCCAAATTGACAGCTTTTGTCCAAACGATCCACGCCCGTCCGCAGTGGCAGGCTGCACTTGCGAAAGGCGGGCCTTACGCCTTTGCCTGAATAGTGCAGGCGTCACGCCCGGCTCGTGGTAATTTACAAATTCACTGCTTTACAGCGCCCCATTCCGCTTTACCCAGACAGCTGCTATCAAAGCAGATGGGGGAAAATCCATGAAGAACATATTTGCGGCTGCCGCAGTGGCAGTCATGTCTATTGGCGTTGGAGGCTGTGCGACGGTGCTTAACGGCACTAGCCAGGACCTTGATTTCAAATCCGACCCAGAAGGCGCGGTCATTGCCATAGCCGACGGCAGAACGTGTACGACGCCATGTGCTTTCGGAATGAAGAGAGGTGATGACAACAGCGTAACTTTCACCAAAGAGGGCTATAAAACGACGACTGTGTTGATCCAAAGCCGAACCGGTGGCGCCACATTTGGCAACATCATTGCCGGCGGCATCATCGGCGGCGTGGTCGACGGATCAAACGGTGCATCCAATCATCTTTATCCGAATCCAGCTTACGTAAAATTAGCACCTGCTGACTCGAGTGCAGAGGCGGTTTTGCTCAACAATAAGGGGGAAGAAATCAGCACTGTTGCAGCATATAATGACAAGGTTCGTGCCGACGTTGAAAAGGGCATGCAGAAAAAGGGTCTCAAAGCCACAAAAAAAGCTGACAAAAAGACCGCCAAAGGCGATTAAGTCAAAAAGCCATTGAAACAATAACGCCCCCGATTTGCCTGACGCATTTCGGGGGCTCTTTCTTTTCGCAGCCGGTCTGACGCGCGCTGCTGCCATAACCCGCTTGCAGCCCGCTTTGCCGTCGCCTAAGTCGCGCGGGCTATGAGTTCGACCAATGATATCCGCCGTTCCTTCCTCGACTATTTCGGGGGCAATGATCACGACGTGGTGCAGTCTGCGCCGCTGGTGCCTTACAACGACCCGACATTGATGTTCGTCAATGCGGGCATGGTGCCGTTCAAGAATGTCTTCACCGGCCTGGAAAGCCGCGCCATTCCGCGTGCCGTCTCCAGCCAGAAATGCGTTCGCGCTGGCGGCAAGCATAATGATCTCGACAATGTCGGCTACACGGCGCGGCACCACACCTTCTTTGAAATGCTGGGCAATTTCAGCTTCGGTGATTATTTCAAGGAACAGGCGATCACCCATGCCTGGACCTTGCTGACCAAGGATTGGGGGCTCAGTCCCGACCGGTTGACCACCACCGTCTATCACACCGACGATGAAGCGTTCGACCTTTGGATGAAGATTGCAGGCCTTCCGGAAAGCCGCATCATCCGCATTCCCACGTCAGACAATTTCTGGTCGATGGGTGACACAGGACCCTGCGGCCCGTGCAGCGAGATATTCTATGATCATGGCGACCATATCTTCGGCGGCCCTCCTGGAAGCCCTGATGAGGATGGCGACCGCTTTGTCGAAATCTGGAACCTGGTCTTCATGCAGTTTGAGCGGCAGGAAGACGGCACCGACGTTCCCCTGCCCAAGCCGAGCATCGATACCGGCATGGGGCTGGAGCGGATCGCAGCAGTCATGCAGGGCGTGCATGACAATTACGACACCGACACTTTCAAGGCGCTGATCGAGGCATCGCAGGAACTGACCGGCACCAAGGCGGAAGGCGAGCAGAAGGCCAGCCACCGTGTGATCGCCGATCATCTGCGCTCAACCAGCTTCCTGCTGGCCGATGGCGTGATGCCATCGAACGAAGGGCGAGGCTATGTGTTGCGCCGGATCATGCGTCGCGCGATGCGGCATGCGCATTTGCTGGGCGCGAAGGAGCCTTTGATGCACCGGCTGGTGGGCAGCCTCGCCGCTGAAATGGGTGCAGCTTATCCAGAGCTGCTGCGCGCTCAACCGCTAATCGAAGCGACGCTGAAACAGGAAGAAACCCAGTTCCGTCGCACACTCGACAAGGGGCTAAAGCTGCTCGACGATGCCACTAGCGGCATGAAGGGGGGCGATGTCCTCCCCGGCGAAACCGTGTTCAGGCTCTACGATACATATGGCTTCCCCTATGACCTGACAGAGGATGCGCTGCGCGCGCAGGGCTTTGGCATCGATGCTGCCGGTTTTGACGCGGCAATGGCCGAACAAAAGGCACGCGCACGTGCGGCATGGAAGGGTTCGGGTGCGAAGGCATCCGACGATGTCTGGTTCGACATTGCCGAACGGGTCGGTTCGACCGAGTTCACTGGCTACACCGCGACCGAAGGCGAAGGCCAAGTGGTCGCACTGGTCAATGACGGGGTCGAAGTGCAATCGGCAGTCGCCAACGACACTGTGACGGTCATCACCAACCAGACGCCTTTTTACGGCGAAAGTGGCGGGCAGATGGGCGATGCCGGTTTGATTATCGGAGCGGGGTTCCGTGGCGAAGTCACCGACACCGCAAAGCCACTGGGCCGCCTGCATGCGCATCAGGTCGCGCTGGAACAGGGCGAGATCAAGGTCGGCGATGTCGTCCAGCTGAAGATCGACCTACAGCGCCGCGACGCGCTGCGCTCCAACCACAGCGCCACGCATCTGCTGCACGCGGCGCTGCGTAATAAACTTGGCGGGCATGTGACGCAAAAGGGCAGTCTGGTAGCACCCGACCGGCTTCGGTTCGATTTCTCGCACAATCAGGCGGTCACCCCGCAAGAAATTGCGGCGATCGAGGCTGAGGTCAATGCGCAAATCCGCCACAACCAGTCCGTGACCACGCGCCTGATGGCGCCCGATGAGGCAGTCGAAGCAGGCGCACTGGCACTGTTTGGCGAAAAATATGGCGATGAAGTCCGCGTACTCAGCATGGGCGATGTCGAGGGCGCCAACTATTCGGTCGAACTCTGCGGCGGCACGCATGTGGGCGCACTGGGCGATATTGCGCTGTTCACGATCATCTCCGAAGGCGCAGTCGCAAGCGGCATCCGCCGCATCGAGGCGTTGACCGGCGAAGCTGCGCGCCAGCATCTGACCAGCCGCGAAGCGCAACTGAAAGAAATCGCTGCGCTGTTCAAGGTTGCTCCTGACGAGGTTAGCGCACGCGTCGAAACGCTGCTCGCGGAACGCCGCGCGCTGGAGAAAGAGCTGTCCGACACCAAGACCAAATTGGCGCTTTCTGGTGGGGGCGGACCGAAGGCTGAGGCAGAGAAGGTCGGTGACGTCAATTTTTTGGGCCAAGTCATTCCCGGCATTGAACCGAAGGCATTGCGCGGGCTCGCCGACGAGCAGATGAAGGCCCTTGGCGGTGGCGTAGTCGCAATCATCGCCGCCAACGAAAACGCCAGCACCGTTGTGGTCGCGGTCTCACCCGATTTGCACGACCGCTTTGCTGCACCGGCGCTGGTGCAGATGGCAACCGCCGCAATGGGCGGTCAGGGTGGCGGCGGTCGGCCCGAAATGGCGCAAGGCGGCGGTCCGGCCGGTTCGGACCAGGCTCAGGCCGCGATCGACGCTATCCGCTCGGCGCTCTCGGGCGCATGACATCTCAACCGCAACTGGTGATCGCCTATAATGCTCAGGCGGGCATCGTTGCGGGGGTGATGGACAGCATCCACAAGACCGTCTCGCCAGAGACCTATGCGTGCGATTTGTGTGCGCTGACGCATGGCCTGTTGACGATGCGACCGACATGGCGACAATGGCTGCGCGAACTGCCCATTGAGGTCAGCGTCTTTCACAAGCCTGATTTTGCCGAAGCCTTCCCCGCTTCAAACGACGTGGCGTTGCCGCTGGTCGGAATTGCGCGCGGCGCAGAATTGACGGTCATGCTGTCCGCCAATGAGATCGGCACGTTCAAGGACATTGACTCGCTGGTGGCCGAACTGAAGGCGCGGCTCACCCCGGCTTTATCCGATCTTCAACTTGGGAGAGGTGCTTAGCTCCCCCGCCTCTTTGATCGCGCGTCGATATTCGTCGCGCTTTTCATGGATCGAGGCAATAACCGGCCCCATCGCCACCCCCAGATCGACGAGCACAGCCTCGGATAGCTGCAAAGAGCTTTCCAGCGTCTCCGGCACCGCGTCCGAAGCCCCGGCCAGATACAGTTCCGCCGCATGGTCGGTATCTCTCGCGCGCGCTACGATGGTCAGCTCGGGCAACTCGCCCCGCACCCGCTTAACCAGCCGCGCCATCAGTGCCGGTTCGTTCATGGTCAGCACCAGCGCCCTGGCCTCGGCAACGTCCAGCCGGTGCAGCGTTTGCGGGCGTGAAACATCGCCAAAGACCACTTTATAGCCCTGACGCCTGGCAGCGACCACTGCGTCGATATCCGATTCCACCGCGACATAGGGCTGGTTGTGCGCCACCAGCATATCGGCCACCAGCTGCCCCACCCGGCCAAAGCCGACGATGATAGTCCGCGGCTCGGTGCTGGCGATATCCTCGTCCAGTTGCTTGCCGCTTTCGCGCACCTCAATCCGCCGCGCAACGTCATGGCCGATGCGCGCGAGCAGCGGAGTGATCAGCAAGCCGATAACCGTTGCTACCGTCCAGAATTTGGCCGTCTCATAGTCGATCACCTGCGCCGCCAGCGCTGCGCTCAGCACGATCAGTGTCAATTCCGACGGGCTGGCCATCAACAGGCCTGTTTCCGCTGCCACGCCGGGACGGGCACCGGAAAGGCGCAAAAGCCCGCTTGTGACAATTGCTTTGACGACAAGCACCCCGGCGATCGATGCAGCCAGCGCCACCCAATTTTCCGCAACAAAGCCAAGATCGATTTGCATACCGATACTGATCAGGAACACGCCCAGCGCCAGCCCTTTGAACGGTGCCGTTACCGTTTCGACTTCACCGCGATAGTCGGTTTCGGCGATCAGTACCCCTGCGATCAGCGCGCCGACAATTGGCGATAACCCTACCGCCCCGGTGACCAGGCTAGAGACGATAACGACCAGCAGGCTTGCCGATATGAAGAGTTCCGGGCTTTTGGTGCGGGCGGCCTGCCCGAACAGGATCGGCAGCAGGAAGCGACCGACAATGAGCATCGCGGCAACCACCAGCAAACCTTGCCAGAGCACAGTGACCAGATTGTCCAACGTTCCGCCCGCAGCCTGCGGCGCGAGCGCACCGAGCAGGAAGATGATCGGCACAACTGCCAGATCCTCGAACAGCAGCATCGACAGCGCGCCGCGACCGACGGCACTTTTCGTCCCGGCAAGCGGCAGCACGAGAGCAGTGGAAGAAAGTGCCAGCGCAATGCCCAATCCGAAAGCCGCAGGCGTCGAGTAACCGGCGAGCATCAGCCCCACTCCAACCACCAACCCGCAGCCGAGCAGTTCCGCCGGACCCAGCCCGAACACCTGTTTCCGCATCCGCCACAACCTGCGCAGCGAAAGCTCTAGCCCGATGGAAAACAGCAGCAGGATGACGCCATAGTCGCCGATGACCCGGATATTTTCGGTATCCGATATCGTCACCCAAGCGAGCCACGGATAGTCCTTGGCCAGCGCGCCCAACCCCATCGGCCCGACCAGCACGCCGACCAGAAGGAAGCCGATGATCGGCGTGATACGAAAGCGCGCGAAAGCAGGGATCACAATCCCTGCCGCGCCCAGAATCACAAGCGCGTCTTGCAGTCCGTCATGCGCAAGCTCCAGTGCCATGACCCGCTTATGCGGAGCGGCACTGGCTTTGTCAGCCGTTTATTGCCAGCTGCCCATCCGGGTTTCCAGATTGACGCGCACCTGCTCGAAAAACTGTTCGGTGGTCATCCACGCCTGATCGGGACCGATCAGAATCGCGAGGTCCTTGGTCATATGGCCGTTTTCGACCGTCTCGATACACACCTGCTCCAGCGTTTCGGCAAAGCGCGAAACATCTGGCGTTTCGTCGAACTTGCCGCGGAATTTCAGGCCACCGGTCCAGGCGAAGATCGATGCGATCGGGTTGGTCGAGGTAGCCTTGCCTTGTTGATGCTGGCGGTAATGGCGCGTAACGGTACCATGCGCCGCTTCGGCCTCTACGGTCTTGCCGTCCGGGGTCATCAGAATCGAAGTCATCAGCCCCAATGAACCAAAGCCCTGCGCGACCTGATCCGACTGCACATCGCCATCATAATTTTTGCACGCCCAGACAAATTTGCCGCTCCATTTGAGCGCGCTTGCGACCATATCGTCGATCAGGCGGTGTTCGTACACAATGCCTGCCGCTGCAAACTTCTCCTTATAGCCCTCCGTTTCAAAGACATGCTCGAACAGGTCTTTGAAGCGGCCATCATAGGCCTTCAATATGGTATTCTTGGTCGATAGATAGACGGGCCAACCAAGGTTCAGGCCATAATTGAACGATGCGCGGGCGAAATCGCGGATTGAATCGTCCAGATTGTACATCGCCATCGCCACGCCCGCCGACGGGAATTTGAACACTTCCAGATCGATATCCTTGCCGTCATCGCCGTTGAACACCAGACGCAGCGTGCCAGGGCCGGGGATCAGCGTGTCGGTGGCGCGATACTGGTCGCCAAAGGCATGACGGCCGACGACAATCGGGTCGGTCCAGC
>CAZSJE010000027.1:0-18839 GCA_964606835.1 uncultured Sphingorhabdus sp. | reverse complement strand
AAAGCTGCCTCCCTTATTGTCCTTTTGTCTCGGCAAGGCGGTATAGCGTTCGGAAAGCTAACACTCCCCGGAGGCGACCCATTTGGGGGGTGTATTCAACTCCCCCTCCTGGCTGACCGTTGGTTGGCTTCACCTTTGACGGTCCGATCACAACTACTTTTGGCCCAACGGTAACAGTGCAAAATGCGTTTGGCACGCTTGATCGTGCAGGCAAAGCCAGCAGTGCTTGAGCTTGGCGCCCTGTAAGCGGACTGCCAGATACGGTGGTCGCAAACGAGCCCTTTTTCAGCCCGCCTGCAAATTTGGGCGCTCCTTCGGCATAGCCATAGTGACGGAACTGCCGGATGGTGCTTTGCTCTGACGGAGCCAATGGCGGGCTTTGGATTGTAACGGTCCCTCAGCAGTGGTTAGCGGAGCCATAAAACCGGAAGCATTTTGGTCTGACAATGCCCTCAGCGGAAATCTCGCGGCCGCAACCCATAACGGCTCAATTTGTCGTAAAGTGTCTTGCGCGGTGTAGCCAATGCCTGTTCGAGTTGGACGATATTACCACCAGCTGCACGCAGCGCATTCTCCAGAACAGTTCGTTCGAATTCGGCGATGGTGAGGTGAAGCGGACAGTTTGCCGATGCCAGTTCTTCTCTTCTGGTGGGCGGGTTGAGACCTATTGCCCAACTGCGTGCGAACGCGTCCAACTCGCGGATATTGCCTGGCCATTCATGGGTCTGAAGATACTGCCAGACCGCATCATTTACCGCGCGATGAGGCGATCCGAGTGAGGCTTCGTGCTGGGAAAGAAAGTATCGAAACAAGGCAGAAATGTCTTCGCGACGTTCCGCCAGAGGGGCCAGTGTCAACCTGACCGCGCCGAGCCGGTCGTGAAAGGGGCTCCTGCCATTGCCAGACTTATCAAATCGACTGTGCAGTTGCCGGGTAACGATAACACACAGGTTCAGTTTACGGGGACGCTCGGCACCGGCCGGCAGAATAGAACGGCTTTCCAGAACGGCCAGCAGTCGCGCCTGAAGTGATGGACTGGCTGCTTCGATCTGGTCGATCAGCAAGGTTCCGCCATTGGCCCGTTCTATAAGTCCGGTACGCGACAATCCGCCAAAGCCGGGCTCGCGTCCAAACAGCAGCAGGTCCGCGTCCTGATGTGTGAGAATGCCAGCGTCGACCGGAACAAACGAGCGGCTGCGCCGAGGACCAAGTTCATGGATCAACTGCGCAACAAAAGTCTTCCCGGTCCCCGGCTCACCTTCAACCACCGCATCAACCTCGGCCTGGGCAATTGCTGAGATCATGCTGCGAAGACGCTCGGCGAAATCCGATGATCCTATGAACTTCTCCTGCGCCTGCTTCAAAAAGGCATCGCGCAGCGCCCTATTCTCCAGTATCAGCCGTCGGCGCTCGGCAGCTCTCCCCACCGCGCGGATCAGCTCTCCCAATGCGTAGGGCTTGATGAGAAAGTCGGCAGCGCCAGCTTTCATGGCAGCAACGGCCATTTCCACATCGCCATGGCCGGTCGTGAAGATCACCGGCAGTTCGGCGTCCAGCTGTTGAAGTTTTGCGAACAGCGCGAGGCCGTCCATGCCTGGCAAGCGTACATCGCTGACCACCACACCCGAAAAGTCGTGGGGCAATGCGCCGAGCGCCTCCTCAGCCCTTGCAAATAGCGATACGTCCATGCCTTCCAGTCGCAAGGCTTCTGCAACCGCAGGACCAAGTGCATCGTCATCTTCTACGAGGAACACCTGGATGGACGGCTTGTCACTCATGTTCGGGGGATCACCATCGTGAAGCGCGCGCCTTCGGCCACTTCGTCTGCCACCAGATCGCCGCCCAGCCCGCGCATGATATCCTGCGAAATCACCAGCCCCAAGCCAAGCCCGTCGGCTTTGGTCGTTGCAAAAGGCTGGAACAAATTGGCGCGCTGCTCCGCTGTAAGCCCCGGCCCGTCATCGGTCACCGACAGCCTGCCGAACTGCCCGTCTTGTACCACTTCGATGATCACTTTGCCCTGCTGGCCGGTTGCATCGAGCGCGTTCTGCAACAGATTAACCAGAACCTGTTCGAGCGCGACATGCTCGCCGCGAACGATCAGGTTGAGTTCGGATTCCGGTGGTAGCACAAGGTTTGCAGCAAGCTGGGCCATCCTGTCGCGTAAAAGAAGCAGCGCGCCGTCAATCACCTGTCGCAAAGGGATGTTTCGCGGTTCGCGATTGCCCCGTCGGCTGAACCGCCTCAACTCGTCGGTGATGGTTCCGATCCGGTCGGTCAGCGCCGTAATGCGGGCAAAATTTGCTCTAGCCCCATCATACGCCCCACGCTCCCCCAGCCGCTCGCCCGCTTCCGCCAATATGCGAATGGCGGCAACGGGCTGGCGTATCTCATGCCCTACACCTGCGGTGATTTGACCCAGCGTTGCAAGCCGGTTGGCCTGTTGAAGCTGATCGCGCAACTGAACGGTGCGCTCGTTCAACAACGCATCCGCACGTGTTTTTTGTCTGCGGACGTTGATCGCAAACAAAGCGATCGCAGCGGCCGCCAGAACCAGCAGCATGAGGAACAGCAAACGACCATTGGCCTTTGCTGCGGCAAGCGACGGTGAGGGATCGGACAGCAGATGCAGTTGCCAGTTGAACGGTGCGACGGGTTGGCGACTGTCAATCAGCGATCCGGTCACTAACCCGCCCCTGCCAGAATCCCGCTCGAACCGTGGGAGTTTCGCTTTGCCGAACTGAAGCAAATCCTGCTTCGTGTCACGTTTACCCGGCTGAATCGGGCGCGTGGCGCTGAACCGCCAGTCCGGATTGCTGGTCACCAGGATCACCCCGTCAGCATCGGTCACATAGACCCCGGATGTGGCTTTCGCCCAGTTGGCCTCGAGCGGGTCAAACTCCACTTTGATCGCCACCACGCCAACCGTGCCAGAAGGGGTGTCGACGCGGCGACTGACATAAAGCCCGGGTCGTCGGCTGACAGTCCCCAACGCAAACTCACTCGCTACGCCGGAACTCATAGCGTTGCCAAAATAGCTCCGAAAGCCATAGGTGGAGCCAACAAAACTATCCGGCTGGTTCCAGTTGCTTGCCGAAAGCGTCAGCCCCCTGCTGTCCATCAAATAGATTGCGGCCGCCCCGGTTTGGCGGGCGAGCTGCTCCAGCCGCTGGTTGAGCTCTGCCTTTTGCATCGCGTCGCCTGATAGAAGCGACTGGACTTGGGGGTCGCGGGCCAGCACGAGTGGAACCAGGCTGAACTTGTCGAGCTCGCTTTCCAAACCTGCGGCAAGGATGGCCGCTTCATTCTGCGCTGCGCGGTTGGCTTCGTCGAGGGCCGATGTCCGCATCGTGCGGTCAATGACCAGCAGACCCAGTGCAGCAACAAGTAACGCGCCCGACACCGATATGACAGCCAGATACCGTCGCCCCGGCGATGGCAGCGGCGCTTTGAAGGCTTCGGTAGAATTCGGCATGTTTAGACAGCTTGTCCGGAATTCCGCAAAACTGGCAAGAGATTTGTCCGGAATGTCAGAATTTTTATGCAGCTTCTCGTACTATATTACTGATATATATATAATTTAATGTCATCACGTTTTTCTTTGTTTGCACGGCCCTTGGCCCTAACCTGTCCGTAACCGGATATGAAAGCCGGGTTCAGGGGAATGGAAATTATGCAGGCTGTTACGCCCAAGGTCGCGGAAGCAAAATCGACAAGGCCGCAGCCATTCTATCACAAGCTCTATTTTCAGGTGCTGGCAGCCATTTTCCTTGGCGCGCTTCTGGGACATTTCTACCCCGAAATCGGGACCGCGCTGAAACCCTTGGGCGACGGCTTCATCAAGCTGGTGAAGATGATCATCGCTCCGGTTATTTTCCTGACTGTTGCCACCGGCATATCGGGAATGCGCGATCTTTCCTCGGTGGGAAGCGTAGCAGGAAAAGCCTTTGTCTATTTCCTCTTTTTCTCAACACTGGCGCTGATCATCGGGCTTGTTGTCGGAAATGTCGTGCAGCCCGGCGCAGGTTTGGGGATCGACCCGGCAACGCTTGATGCCACCAAGGTCGAGGGCTATGCCAGCACCGCCCAAGACCAGACGATTTCGGCCTTTCTTCTAAATATCATCCCGGCGACGCTGTTCAGTGCGATGACCGAAGGCAACATATTGCAGGTCCTGCTGGTCGCAATCCTGACCGGACTGGCGCTGGCGACAACTCGTCCGCACAGTGATCTTGTTCTGGACGTCTTCGCCTCACTCAACGAGGTCATTTTCAAGCTCGTCCATATGCTGATGAAGCTGGCGCCGATCGGGGCGTTCGGGGCAATTGCCTTTACCATCGGCGAGTTCGGCATCGACACGCTAAAGAATCTCGCGGCACTGGTGATCACTTTCTATCTCACGTCGCTGCTATTCGTGATCGTCGTGCTTGGCTTGGTCGGCTACTTTACCGGCTTTTCAATCTTCAAACTGGTTCGCTACCTTCGCGAGGAACTGCTGCTGGTGCTGGGAACATCTTCGTCCGAAGCAGCATTGCCCAGCCTGATGGAGAAGATGGAAATTGCCGGTGCGCGTAAGTCAGTGGTCGGGCTGGTTGTGCCGACCGGTTATTCGTTCAATCTGGATGGCACCAATATCTACATGACCTTGGCTGCGTTGTTCATCGCACAGGCGGTGGGCATCGATCTTTCAATGTCCGATCAATTGGCGTTAGTGCTGGTCGCGATGATCAGCTCGAAGGGCGCCGCAGGTGTTACCGGTGCCGGGTTCGTGATCCTTGCCACAACATTGTCGGTGGTACCCTCGGTCCCTGTCGCTGGCATGGCGCTGATCCTGGGGATCGACCGGTTTATGAGCGAATGCCGGGCGCTGACCAACTTCATCGGTAATGCGGTAGCGACGATTGTGGTTGCCCGGTGGGAGGGGGCACTTGATACTGACCGGTTGGCAGCAGCCATGGCAGGCAAGCCTATGCCGCTGCCGGAAGAAGATATCGAACGGCACGAGCGCAGCGGCCCGCCTAGCACGGCGTTGGCCGAGGCCGTGGGGAAGGTCTGATGATCGGGCGGCGCACTTTGCTCGGCAACTTCGCTTTGCTGGCGGCTATTGGCGCGGTCGCACTGGTCAGTCCCGTGCCTGCTTTGGCCGAAGATTGGGAGGAAATCGCCTTGTGGCCCGGCCCGCCGCCAGGGCAAGGGTCGGTGTCCGGTCCCGAAAAACTGGGTGGTGAAGGCGCCGGCTTTGGCGCTTTGTCCAACATTTCGACCCCGCGGATGCGCGTCTATCGCCCGGCACAGGCAAACGGCGCTGCGGTGGTGGTTTGTGGTGGTGGTGGCTATTTCCGAATTCAGTTGTGGAAGGAAAGCACCCCTATTGCGCGCTGGCTGCAGCAACGCGGCTTTACCGTTTTCGAGCTGATCTATCGTTTGCCGAACGATGGCTGGGATGCTTCGGCTCCTTTCATGGATGCGCAGCGAGCGATGAAAATCGTTCGTACACGGACCAAAGAGTTCGGCATCGATCCCCAACAAATCGGCATCATGGGTTTCTCGGCAGGCGGTCACCTCGCCGGGTTCACGGCTCTTCAGCCGCAACGCGAGCTTTACGCCGGGTCCGACGCTTACGAGAAAGTTAGCGCCAGGCCTGATTTTTCTGTGTTGCTCTTTCCCGTGGTTTCGTTGCGCAAGCCCTATGACACAACCCGCACGCGGCGTGAGATTATCGGCGACAAGCCGAGCGCAGAGGCCGAGATTGCCTGGTCGCTCGACACTTATGCCAGCAGCGACGCGCCACCGACCATCATTTTTGCCTCGGCCGACGACAAGATCACACCACCGGGACATGGCATCCTGCTGTTCGAGAAACTCAACGCAGTGGGCGCATCGGCAGAACTGCACCTGTTTCGCGACGGCGGCCATGGCTGGGGACTAGGCAAGCCCGAGCAGGTGCTGAGCCAGTGGCCGGACATGTTTTTGAAGTGGTTTGAAACGAGAAACGCAAAACAACAGAAAGAGGGAGAATAAGCGATGGCTACCAGGATATTCCGCAAGCTGGCGCTGCTCGGCAGCACCGGGTTGATGACCGCAACGATGGCGCAGGCGCAGAATGCCGCAGCCCCGCCACCCCTGCCCACCGAGGAGGCGGAGCCGGAGATTGTTGTAACCGGAACCCAGATTCAGGGCGCGCAGATCAACGACGTTCTGCCGGTCACTGTGCTCGACGAGCAGCAGGTCGAAAACACCGGCGCCTCGTCAGGCGACGAGCTATTTCGTGCCATCCCGCAGACGGGTACCGTTGCGTTCAACGAACAGAACGCCACCACGCAAAATAATGTTCGCGGCGATGTCGGATCGGTCAACCTGCGCGACCTTGGTACGGGCAACACCTTGCTGTTGATTAATGGGCGGCGGATGAACCTCCATCCCGGCTTCCAGACCGAACTTCTGGTGCCGGTGGTCAGTCCTGACACCAACGAGATTGCTCCTGGAAGCGTCCGCCGGATCGAAGTTTTACGCGACGGTGCGTCGGCCATTTATGGGGCCGATGCGGTCGCCGGCGTGATCAACACTGTGCTCAAAGGCAATATGAAGGGCGGTTTCCTGGAGGCCGACTGGCGCGCGTCCGACGGGACGAGCCTGTACAGCTACTCGATCAGCGGCGGATACGGTTTCGATTTCGGCGGCGGTCGGGGCAACCTGACTCTATATGGCGGGTATTTTCATGAAAATGGCTTGCCATCGGCAGCGCGGGCTTATTCGCGCGATGACAACCGCCTGCCGCTTGTCGCGGGAACCGATTTTGCGGGCGACGCCTCGTTCAACAACCGCAATACCTTCGGGCCATTCGGCCAGTTCGATATCCAGACGTCACCCAACAGCCGCACGCCGATCAACGATGACGATTTCTTCCTCCAACCGAGCACCTTCGCAGGCTGTCGCATGGATTTCCGTAACGGAATCTGTGCCCGCAACGGCGAAACGCCGATTGCCGACGTCCGCTACAACACCATTTTCGGCAACACATTGATCAGCCGAAAGAACCGCTACAATGCAATGGCGTTGCTGAACTATGAGCTGTCCGATAGCGTCGAAGCTTATTTCGAAGGCAGCTATTACCGATCAGAAAATGCGCGCAAGAACGATGCCTCGGCCATCCTGAGCGCGGTGCCGGTCGGCATTTCCCGCAATGCCTATTGGAATCCGTTCGGTCCCACCACCCTGGCTGGCGGCGGGGCCAATCCCAATCGCCTGCCCGGCACCACCATCCCCGCCACCGGGGCAGATGTGATCATGGAGCGTTACCGCTTTGTCGATGCAGGCAATCGCGACGTGCTGGTAGACAAGGACTCCTACCGCCTTGTCGCGGGCTTGCGGGGCAATTTTGGCGCGTGGGATTTTGATACCGGCTTTGTCTATTCCGATTCACGGGTGACTGATCTCGAAACCAACCGGGTATCGCTGACCCTGTTGCAGCAAGCGATCAACCGCACCACGCCCGATGCCTATAACCCGTTCAACGGCGGTTGCCTGACCGATCCCGGGCAGGGCGATTGCACCCCGAACCCGGCATCGGTGATAGATACTTTCCGTATCAACGTATCCCGCAAGGGCGGGACGACCCTTGCGCTTGCCGATTTCAAGATCAGCCGTGACGATCTGTTCTCGCTTCCTGGCGGTAACGTTGGTGTTGCAACGGGTATAGAGTGGCGTCGCGAGACCTTTTTCGACGATCGTGATCCCAGGCTGGACGGTACCATCACCTGGACGGACAGCGTAATTGCCGGTGTGACCAACGGCAGCGATGTCGCCGGTACCAGCCCGTCACCGGATACCGACGGCACAAGGACAGTCTATTCAGCCTTTGCCGAATTGTTCGTGCCCGTCGTCAGCCCGGACATGGATATCCCGCTGGTAGAGGAATTCACCGTCCAAATGGCGGGACGGATCGAGCGTTTTCAAGATATCGACGCAACCGCAATGGTCCCGCGTATTGCCGCATCATGGACCACGATTCCCGGCATCAGCTTCCGCGGCGCATGGTCGCAGGGCTTCCGCGCACCCAACCTGGTCCAGGTCAATGACGACGGCACGACGCGCTCCAACACTCGCGACGATTTCGTAATCTGTCAGGCACAGGTCAGAAAAGGACTATTGTCCAGCCTCGATGCTTGCCCCGGCCAAGGCGTGATCAGTTTCCGGTCCGGTGCAAAATCACTCAGGCCAGAGGACAGCGAAAGCATCAATCTGGGTATCGTGCTGGAGCCTGAATTCATCCCCGGCCTGACGCTGACGGCCGACTATTGGCGGGTCAAGCAGACCAGGCTGGTCGGAACATTTGGCGATGACAATGCGATTGCGCTTGATCTGCTCCGTCGCTTGAGCGGCAGTACCAACCCGAATGTCATACGGGCCACGCCTACCGCCGATGACATTACGTTGTTTACCGGCACTGGCCTCGCCCCGGCAGGCAGGATCATTCAGGTGCTGGATCCCTATCTGAACCTCGACAGCCGCGTTTCGAAGGGTTGGGATTTCGGCATGTTCTATTCCGTCCCTGACTTTGGAGCGGGTAAATTCAAACTCCGGCTCAACGCCGCGCGGCTGAAGAGCTTCGTCCAATCCGCTAGTGCGGATGGCGAGGAATTGCTTGCCGGGATTGCGGCTGGCAGGCTTCCCGCCGACGTGACCGTTGGCGGGCTGGGCGAGTTGCTGGAGATTGAGGGCAGGCCCAAATGGCGTCTCAGCGGCTCGATCAACTGGGAGAGGGGCCCTGTTGAAGTCGGTCTGTTTGGCCAATATACCGGCAAGGTATGGGACACCAGCGTCGTGCGCGACATATTACTGGTTTCCAATGATCCCAATGCCAACTTCTACCGCGTCAAAGACCAGTTCCTGACCAACCTGTCGATTTCCTACACGATCGAAAACAATACGGCGCTTGACGGAACCCGGTTGCGTTTTGCAGTCAACAACCTGTTCAACAAGGCTCCGCCACTCGCCGATGAAACCTACGGATTCTACAGCGAACTTTACACAGCGCGCGGGCGTGTCTTCCATGTCGAGCTCCGCAAGAAGTTCTGACAGGATGCGGCGGGCTAGCCATTGGCATGTGCTCGCCGCATCACTTGCTATGGTTGCGGGGACGGCGGCGCTTGCTGAGCCGCCCGTCCCTATTTCGTCCCCCACATCCAAGCCCACCCCATCTGGCTGTCGAACTACACAGGGCAGCATCCATTTCGACTTTGAAGGTGCGTCCCGCTCAGCCTGTTACGTCGAGGATGAGCGCACGATCTCCATATTGATTACTCCTGAGCACCTGCCGCCGATCAACCCCAGCCCCTGGTATGCCTTTCGCTACACCGCTGCCGATGGAGGAAAGCTGACTGTTAACGTGCGCTATATGGGGGCAAGTCACCGCTACGCTCCGAAATGGCGGGGCAATGGCGACCCAGCGACGCTTTCGGTCGCGGTGGCCAAGGATGGCAACGCGGTGTCGATCACGCTGCCGCCAGGCGAAGGTATCGTTAGCGGCCAGCCATTGATGACAGCGGCCTATTATGAAAAGCTGCTTGGGCAGATCGCCAAAGAAGGCCGCGGGAACCGGGTTGTGCTGGGCTATTCTCACGATGCGCGTCCCGTCGAGGCCGTGCGGCTGGGCAATGCCGACGCGCCGCGATTGGTGATCCTGCTTGGCAGGCAGCATCCGCCGGAAGTGACAGGTGCTGTGGGCATGGATGCGTTTGCGCTTGCCATTGCCAGGCTGGCGGGTTCCGGTGCCATCGACAGGAAACAGTATCAGTTCCTGATTGTGCCGCTGCTCAATCCCGACGGCGTTGCGCGGGGGCATTGGCGAGCCAATCTGGGCGGTGTTGACCTGAACCGGGACTGGGGTGTGTTCAGTCAACCCGAAACCCGGGCGGTGCGCGATTGGCTTTCGCAACTGCCAGCCAGTGTCAGGCCGGCGGTAATGCTGGATTTCCATTCGACCAACCGCAATCTGGTCTATGTGCAGGGAAAGGAGGCAACTCCACAAGGGCAGCGGTTCCTCACGGCCTGGCTGGGCCGCAAGGAAAACGCCTTTGAGGGCTACCCGTTTTCGATCGAACCGCGCGACGCCAGTCCGGGCTCGGGCACGACCAAGAACTGGTTCAATGCTACATACGGCATCCCGGCGTACACTTATGAGGTGGGGGACGAGTCAGATATGAGTGCAATTCGCTCCGCTGCCGAGGCGCTGGCCCAAGAGATGATCCCGGCACTTACCGCGTCGATGGTCGAGGTTGTGCAACCGTGACGCATATTCTGAAAATCTTCAAACTCACTGGCCTGTTTGGCATACTCGCCATGGTTTTTTCGGCGCTACCCGTTATGGCAAGCGATTGCGAACCGCTCACGCAAGGATCGTCGCGGATCGAGTTTACCGGCTGGTCGGGGCCAAAGCTGCCGGTTTATGTCCATAGGCCCAAAAGCGGAGGTCCAAAGAGCCACATCGTGTTCGTCATGCACGGCGTAAAGCGCGATGGCGACCGCTATCGCGACGAATGGCGCGACCTGGCCGAAAAGCATGACCTGATCATCGTGGTGCCAAACTTTGGCAGGGACGATTTTCCGACAACCGAATCCTACAATCTCGGCAACATCTTCGATGAGCAGGGCCGCAAAAATCCTGTAGCGAAATGGTCATTCTCCGCTATCGAACCCTTGTTCGACGACATCGTCTGCCGCGTCGGAGGAACGCAGCAAGGTTACGCGCTTTACGGCCATTCTGCCGGCGGGCAGTTCGTTCATCGCTTTGTCGCCTTTGTAGATGCGCCACGGCTGCTTTCGGCGGTCGCGGCAAATTCGGGCTGGTACACTATGCCGAATGACGCGGCATTCCCCTATGGCTGGGGCGGCTATGCCGCAGGACTGGTGACGCCCGCAAAGGCCTTCCAGCGACCGCTCACTATACTGCTTGGAACGGCAGACACCGACCGTAACGATCCCAATCTCCGCAAGAATGAACAGGCCGATGCGCAAGGGCTGACCCGCTTTGCGAGGGGGCATGGGTTTCTGGCGGTGGCGCGCAAGCAAAGTGGAAATTCAAGCCTGCTTGCTTGGCGATTAGCCTATGCGCCGGAAATCGGCCACGATAATGGCGGAATGGCACCCTTTGCGATTCCTTACCTTATTGGCGCCGGTGCTGGCGTCCCTTGATCAAAAATCGCAAGTGCAGTCAGTCTGCTCCCGCCAACTTTCCCGCCGTTCGCAGACCGAATCCTGTTACCCGTAAACCATATGACACAATAAAGCGGGCTTGGGACACAGCAAGGTGTGATGCTGGATTGCCTGATATGCGGCTGCACGATCTCCGCCATAGTGCGGCGTGCTCTATGGCAAACGCCGACATTGACCTTTATGCTGTGGGTCACATCCTAGGCCGCGCCGACCACCAATCAACAATATGCTACAGCCATCTTGCCAATGATACCCTGCTTGCAGCGGTCGAAGCAGGGGCAGCAAGTCTCAAAGGGAATTGGCTAAGGACTTAGTGAGAAAACGGAGGGCGGCACTGGTCTAGCCGCACTCTGCATTCTGCGCTCAGATGGACGTCGATCCGCTCGCTGTTTTT
The DNA here is from genome assembly GCA_964606835.1 of uncultured Sphingorhabdus sp. GTDB lineage: Bacteria > Pseudomonadota > Alphaproteobacteria > Sphingomonadales > Sphingomonadaceae > Sphingorhabdus_B. The sequence continues at coordinate 7,231 of CAZSJE010000027.1, read as the reverse complement.
GACCATAAGCGCAACGGCTATTTTTCTCGTTTCGCAGTAATCCGCAAAGCCGTTCAGCGCGGGATCGGTGCAATGGGCGCTTTTGCTCCAATTTATGAACTGCTCGAACCTGATGAGCATTGGCCGTCTGACCATCTTGCCAAAGCAATTTGGGGACGGAAGTGGTTCAGCTACGAATTCGATAACCAAGAGCAATATCAGTCTCTCGATTATGCGCTCGTGAACATTGAGTTTAAGCAGCCTTTGGATGGCGAACCACGCGCCGCTCACATCGCTTACCGTCGATGGTATATGCGAGATAAGGATATGATGTGGAGATTTTATGGCACGGTTATCGGAGTTGAAGATCGGCTTGAACTCTACGATGAAAATGCGATCCACATGAAAACGGACCGCCCAGACGACAATGCTATCGCCTTCAGAACCTATTTTGGTGGCCGCAAGGCACAGTTTCGAATTGCCAGTCTACACGATTTTGATGTCGAGATCGTTTTCCCATTTAACGATATGAGCGTTATCGGCTTCAATTGGTGAGACTGCTACCGTGGGTATAAAGGAGGACGCACTATACGCACCACCCATGCTTGGACATTTTCGGATGGAAAATTCCAGGTCATAACCTCATACCAATTTGGGAAGTGTTTGGGAAAAGCAAATAATTCTGCGCAGAAACTGAGGCAGTACCAAGATTTACATTGGTATCTGGAATGCTTAAAGCCGTTAGTGCAATGATGGGGTCGCGTGATCGAGTCAGGTAAGCAGCACCATTTTTCCGCAAGTGTCAGATGCCATTGGTCGAAGCGGGGGCGCTTTCGTCGAAGCGCGGTGGCGCATCCAAAGCGGGCGGCCGAGGGCGTTCGCAACAATGGGAGGAAAAATGCGTGCACTTGCTCTAGGCGGGCTGCTGCTTGCGGCAATGACGACGCAGCCGGTATCGGCGCAAGACGCGTCGGCGGCTGCGACTGATGGCAAGCAGGAATTTGCTCCTGAATTTTTCGCCGCTTTTACGCCTGTCACGGCGCTCGACATGGTGGAGCGCATCCCCGGATTTTCAATCGATGCGGGAGATGGAAGACGCGGTTTCGGCGAGAATGCGGGAAACGTCCTGATCGATGGCGACCGGCCCTCCACCAAGTCCGATGATATTTTCACTATCCTCCGCCGCATCCCGGCGAGCGAGGTAGAGCGGATCGAGCTGAACGAGCAGGCCGGCGCCGATGGCGAAACGCAAGGCAAGGGGCAAGTCATCAACGTCATCCGCAAGCAATCGGCGAAGGTGAGCGGAACTTTTGCCGCCAACATGCTGGTTGGCACGCGACACGGACTGACTGTCTATGGCAGCGGATCGGCAACGCTGCGCCGCGGGCAGTCCAGCTACGAACTCAACTACTCCTCCTTTTCCGAACGCCTCCGTGGATCAGGCCCTGAGGATTTCAAAAATGGCGCAGCACAGTTGATTGAGCGGCGCACCTATCAGGGCTTTGGCGGCTATGATGAATTCTCGGTCGGCGGCGCGATAAAGACGCGCAGCGGTCCCGTGAAGATCAACGCGAATGGCAAGTTCACAATCAACAATGGCGACGACCGCCGCTTTGGGACCTACACCAACTCCGCGAACGCAGTCATTGGGCGCGAGCGGCTGTTTAGCGACGGTCCCTATTTCGACACTGCGTTCGAATTGGGCGGCGACATTGAATTCCCTTTGGCGGCCAAGCTGAACAGCAAGCTTATCGGGCTGTACCGCAGCGGCACCGAAAGCAGCAACGGCTTCATAGAAACCACGCGTATCGGCCAACCGCTGAGCATTTTCGAGACACGAAACCGCAACAAACCGTCGGAAGCAGTGGCTCGGCTGCAGAATGACTGGTCGGGACTTTCGAGCCATGCTGTGCAATTTGGCGCGGAGTTCGCATACAACCGGCTCGATGCACGCTTTTCGGCCACAAGTGCCGGGAACGGCGTGGTCACCACTTTTCCGGCCTCCAACGTGCTGGTCCAGGAAACCCGTTTCGAGCCGTTCCTATCCGATGTGTGGACGATCAGCCCCGCATGGAAGGTTGAGGCGGGCGCGATCATGGAACTGTCCAAACTCACCCTGTCCGGCGACAGCAGCGCCAGCCGCAGCTTTCGTTTCGTGAAACCGCGGCTTGTCGCAACATGGACGCTTGACAAGAAAACTACGCTGGAGTTCCGGGCCGAACGACAGGTCGCGCAGCTCGATTTCGGGGAATTTGCAACGTCGGTCGACCTGGCGCTGGGCAATCAGGTCGATGCCGGAAACCGCGACCTTGTCCCTGAAAAGGTCAATAACTTCGCAGCGCTCATCCGGCACAAATTTCTTGATCGCGGCAGTGTCCAACTGGAAGCAAGCTATCAACAGATCAGCGATACACAGGACCTGGTGCTGATCACCACGCGCGATGCACAAGGCAATATCACCGGCAGGTTCGATGGCGCTGGGAATATCGGCGACAGCAAGCGGTGGAATCTCGAGCTGGAAATCACCCTGCCCTTTGACTGGCTGACCAAGTCCGCAGGCTTCACTGGCCTGGAACTCAAATATGTCGGGCACTATCATGATAGCCAACTCACCGACCCAGTGACAGGACGCGAGCGGCGCATATCCTATCGTCCGCTATGGCACCAGAATTGGGACCTGCGCCACGACATAAAGGGAAGCGGTTTCGCCTGGGGATTGAGCTGGGCAGAACGTGCTTCCAGCAATGCCTATTTCTTCGACCAGAAGCGGATTGAGAATTTCGGGTCGGTGATCAGCGCCTTTGTCGAATACAACAAATTCAAACTTGGCACGTTGCGGCTGGAGGCGATCGGGATCGACGGCGACACGCTGTATCGCAATCGCTTCATCTATGCCGATACACGTGCCAGCGGAGTCCTGACACAAGTGATCAACCGGGAGCGCAAACTCGACCCCCGGATCAAGCTGACGCTGTCCGGCAAATTCTGATCACTCGCTGCGAAGCGCCTCGATCGGTGATAGCCGCGAGGCCCTGATCGCCGGATAGCCGCCAAACAAGACGCCAATCGCCGCAGAGAAGCCGACCGCCAGCACCGCCGTCCCCCAGCCGATGGGCGCCGGAAATTCGGCTAGGCGCTGGAAGATCGACGCGGCAACTATCGCAAGCACCAGCCCGATTGCTCCCCCGATCACGCACAGCACCGCGGCCTCTACCAGAAACTGGTTGCGGATGTCGCTGCGTTTTGCGCCAAGCGCCATGCGCAGGCCAATCTCACGGGTCCGCTCGGTCACGCTGACCAGCATGATATTCATGATCCCGATACCGCCCACCAGCAGCGATATGGAGGCGATTGCTACCAACACTGCCTGGAATATGCTGGTGACCTCACCCGAAGTTTCGGCGATCTCGGCGGTGGTGCGCACGGTGAACGGAGTGATCTTGCCTTTGGACACATTATAGCGTTCGCGCAGCAACCGCTTTATCTCGGCATCACCCGCGACCAGCGTATCCTCATCCTCGAAGGCGACGAAAATCAGCGACACATCGTCAGGCCCCTGCGTCGCGGCGGTCGAGAGCCGTTGGCGATAGGTTGTAATCGGAACAATCACCTGGTCGTCATTGTCGTTGCCCAGATTGCTGCCTTTACTTTCCAGCAGGCCGACCACCGAAAAGGTAACGCGGTTCAGCCGGATTGTCTGCCCGACGGGATTGGTTTCGGGGAAGAGTTTGTCGGCCACCGTCTGGCCGATCACTGCGACGCGTGCGGCGGAGCCGACATCGCTGCCGGTCAGGAAGCGGCCATCCGCGATACCGATATTGGAAACGGTCGCAAAATCAGGGGTCGCGCCGATGCTCAGCGTCGACTTGCTATGCCCTGCGGTAGATACCTGTACCGAGCCTCGGATTTGTGGGGCGATGGCCGTTACCCCCGGCGTCTGCCGTAAAATGGCTTGGCCGTCGCGTTCGGTCAGTCGGCCCCGGTCGGAAGGACGTGGCGGGCCGGGGCCGCGTTCGGGTTCGGGCACGACAATTGCCATGTTGGAGCCGAGCGTTGCAATCTGCTGGTTGACCGACACCTGCGCGCCATTGCCAACCGCGACGGCGAGGATCACCGAGAAAACCCCGATCATGACGCCCAGAGTGGTCAGGATCGAGCGCATCAGGTTTGTGCGCAGCGCGGTCATCGCGATCGCAAGGTTGACGCCCGCACCGCCGAAGAGCTTGCCAAGCGGGTTCATGCGCGCCGCCTTTTGGTCACGGCTGCATCCTCGATCACCTTGCCATCGCGGAACAGGATGCGCCGCGTGGCATATTCGGCGATGTCGGGCTCGTGCGTTACGACGATCACGGTGATGCCGTCATCATTCAGCCGCTGGAAAATTCCCATGATATCAAGCGAGGTTTGCGTATCGAGCGCGCCAGTGGGTTCGTCGGCGAGCAGGATCAGCGGATCGGTGACCAAAGCGCGGGCAATGGCGACACGCTGCTGCTGCCCGCCGGACAATTTGGCTGGGCTGTTCTGCAACCGGTCGCCCAGCCCCAGATCGCGCAGCTTTTCTTCTGCCTTCGCCCGCCGTTCGGTATAGCCAACGCCGCGATAGATCAGCGGCACCGCGACATTATCCAGCGCGCTGGTGCGCGCGAGCAGGTTGAACTGCTGGAAAACAAAGCCGATCTTGCGGTTACGAATATCAGCGAGTTCGTCGCTATCAAGCGACTTGGTATCGACCCCATCGAGCAGCAACGATCCCGACGTCGGCACATCGAGGCAGCCGATCATGTTCATGAAGGTCGATTTGCCCGATCCGCTCGCCCCCATGATCGCGACAAATTCGCCCTGTGCGACCGAGAGCGACACGCGGTTGACCGCATGCACGGTCTCCCCGCCGATCACATAGTCCTTTACCAGGTCATGTGTCTCAAGAAGCGTCGTCGCCATTTTCGTCCGCGCTATCGTCGCTTACCGTTTTGGGTTTGAGGGATTTGCTGCGGATAACGATTTTCTCGCCCGCCTTCAGGCCGGATGTGACTTCGGTAAATTCGTCTCCCTGGAGCCCGATGCTCACAGGGCGACGTTTGGGGCGATAGGGATCGGTGCTGGCCAGATAGACCGCTGGCTTGCCCTGATCTCTCTTGCTTGGTTGTTCTTCACGATCAGCGGGGCGCGGGCGGAAGCGGAGCGCGCTGGTCGGGACGCGCATCACATTGGCGCGGATGCCGGTGACGATCTCGACGTTGGCGGTCATTCCCGGCAGCAGCTTTTCGTCTTCATTGTCGACATCGATGATGACCAGATAGCTGACGACATTCTGCGTTTCCACCGGGGCCTTGCGTACCTGCCGCACCTTGGCGCGGAAAATATCTTGCGGGTAGCTGTCGACGGTGAAGCTGACATCCTGACCCTCGCGGATCTGGCCGATATCGGCTTCGTCCACAGAGGCCTCGACCTGCATCTTGGTGATGTCGGCGGCTATTTCGAACAGGTTCGGGGTCTGGAAGCTGGCGGCGACGGTGGTGCCGGGCTCGACCAGCTTGTTGATGATGACCCCGCTGGCGGGCGCGACAATAACTGTGCGGCTGCGGTCGAGTTGCGCGGAGGAGAGTTCGGCGACCCCCTGCTGGATTTGCGCGTCGCCGCTTTGCGCTTGTGCCTGCGCGACCTGCACCGCGTTGCGCGCGCTGTTCAGCTTGCTCAGCGCGATATCGAGCCCTGCCTTGGAAACAAAACCCCGATCCGCCAAGGCTTTCTGCCGCGCATAGTCGCGTTCCTGGATTTCAAGATCGCTGCGCGCCCGCGCCAGATTGGCGATGGATTGCTGGCGGTTCGCCTGCGCCAGCGCCACCTGCGCTGCCGATTGCTGGACCCGCGCATTGACCCGCGTCGGATCGATTACTGCAAGCACCTGCCCCTTGGTGACGGGCGAATTGAAATCGACATTGACCTGCGTGATCTGGCCGGAGACTTCCGCGCCAACCTTGATTGTATTCAGCGCGCGCAACTTGCCCGAAGCCGCGACCTTGCGCACCACATCTCCGCGCGTCGCGGCTTCGCTGACATATTCATAATCATGCGGCGTGGGGCGGAGGATGCGATAGAGGATCAACAGCAGCACCAGCGCGATCAGCACGCTCCATACCGGATGTCGCTTTACCCATGCCCTGGCGCGTTGAACCATCCGGTATCTCCTTTGCGCGCAGCTATATTCCGACGCCGCGTTTCATGCCAGCAACATAATGGTATCAATTTGTTGCACAAAAAACCCCGCCGGAATTGCTCCCGACGGGGTTTGAAATGTCAGGAAATCGTGAGGCTTACTCGCCGCCTTCTTCCTTGATCAGGTAATCGCCTGCATCGGCATCGGTGCCGTGGGTTTCACCCTCAACGGCTGCCAGCGGATCGTCACCAATCGCAGCTTCGGGGCCTTGCGCCAGTTCGGCGGCATGTTCCTCGGCTGCGGTTTCAGGCGCGATCAGGCTTTCCTGCAGCTTCTTGTAGGAAGCGCGCAGGGCGGCATCACGGCTTGACGCGGTGACACGCAGGCGGTTCATCGCAGAACCCGTCCCTGCAGGGATCAGGCGACCGACGATGACATTTTCCTTAAGGCCGGTCAGAACGTCCTTCTTGCCCTCCACAGCGGCTTGGGTAAGCACGCGGGTGGTTTCCTGGAACGAAGCTGCCGAGATGAAGCTGCGCGTTTGCAGCGACGCCTTGGTGATGCCGAGCAGTACCGGGTTGCCCTCGGCAGGCTGCTGGCCATCGGAGAGCTTCGCGTTGATCGCATCCATTTCCTCGCGGTCGACCTGTTCACCGGCGAGCAGCGTGGTGTCGCCGCCATTGGTGATTTCGACCTTTTGCAGCATCTGGCGGACGATCGTTTCGATATGCTTGTCGTTGATCTTCACGCCCTGCAAGCGGTAGACTTCCTGGATTTCCGCGACCAGATATTCGGCCAGCGCTTCCACGCCCATCACCTCGAGGATGTCGTGCGGGTTCGGCGAACCTGCGATCAGATTGTCGCCCTTGCGGACGAAATCGCCTTCCTGAACATCAAGCACCTTCGACTTGGGGATCAGATATTCGATCCGGTCACCTTCCTCGGGCACAATCGCAATCTTGCGTTTCGCTTTGTAATCGCGGACGAATTCGATCCGGCCGGAGATTTTGGCGATGATCGCATTGTCCTTGGGAATGCGCGCTTCGAACAGTTCGGCAACGCGCGGCAGACCGCCGGTGATGTCGCGGGTCTTGG
>CAZSJE010000026.1:15502-18972 GCA_964606835.1 uncultured Sphingorhabdus sp. | reverse complement strand
AGATCGTCGCTCCTGAAGTCTATATCGCCGTCGGCATCTCCGGCGCGATCCAGCACTTGGCCGGGATGAAGGACAGCAAAACCATCATCGCCATCAACAAGGACGAAGACGCGCCGATCTTCCAGATCGCGGACATCGGTCTGGTCGGCGACTTGTTCAACGTGGTGCCTGAGTTGACTGGGAAGTTATGAGGCCCGACAGCATTTGAAAACTGAAAGGGCGGCCAGCGATGGTCGCCCTTTTTGCGTGTATGTGGACGATTAAGGTATTTTCGGTTATCATCGGCAAATGACCAAGATCGAATTCAATCTGCCCGATGCGCTTGCAAGCCAAGCAAAAGGTGCCGGTTTGCTCGAACAGGAGCGGCTGGAAGCGATGATTCGCGCGCAGCTACGCAAGGATGCGGGCGAGCGGTTAGGCGAGGCGATGAAGAAGCTTCATGCCGCCAACATTCCCCCAATGTCGATGGATGAGATCAACGCTATCGTAAAAGAGGTTCGCCAGGAAAGGCGCGAACAAGACGCTACTGGCCGTTGAAGCGGCTCATCCTTGATACCAATGTCGTCGTGTCGGGCTTGCTTTGGCAGGGCGCACCGGCAGCTTTAATCGACCACGGACTGCATGGTGCTATTGAGCTCTACACAAGCGAATGGATGTTGGCTGAGTTGGCTAGAACGCTGGGCAAGCCTGCCATTGAGCGGCAGTTGGTCAGGCAGGAGTTGACTGCTGCGGCTGTTGCTATGGACTATCGGAACATGTGCAATCTTTCTGCGCCAACGGAGCTTCCACAACGAATGGCCCCCGATTCCGATGATGATTGGGTGATTGCTACCGCTTTGGCAGCGCAGGCAGATATGATCGTGACTGGAGACAAGCCATTTTTGGGCGTTGGCACGGTTGGCAATGTGCAGATTGTCGGAGTTGCGGAAGCATTGAAGGCTATTGCTGGATAGGTAGCCTCCATGCTTTGGGTAAACCTTCTAACGGCAGAGTCGCATGATGATCAGCGCTTCGACATTCGAAGAAGAAGCAACTGCTCTGTCCCGTCAATTGGATGTGATCGACATTGATCCTGATACTCCCGGCATATGGGCCTCGTCCTTATTTTGCCATTTCCATTTGACCGATATCGAGATGCCGCGCTGAGTGGCGATCCGATAAGATTGCTTCCAAGCGCGCTTCGCGTTTTGACCTTGAACCGATATGCCAGCCTCAGGAATGTACTTGTAGCTGTAATGATCATGCTTCCCAATGACGGCGGGAACCTCCATCAAGCTCATAATTTTCTCCGGCCGCGCTCCACGTAGCCCGGCCTGTCTGATAACTTCGTTCATCAGGTTGTTCCAAGAAATGCCGGTCAATTTCTCGCTGCCGCCAATCACCATTGCGTTCAATGTTGTGTGGGTGAGATCTGGCGGGCTGGCAGGATTGAAGATTTTATTGCCCGATTCGGACACATTGTCGATTTTCGCCGCAGGATATTTCTCCTCCAAGGCATCAAAGGCCCGATGGATCACGTCTTCAAGCTGATCCACCAAAGGCACGGCGTGAACTTGCACTCTGGCAAACAGTCCAGCCTAGAATGTGTGTGTATGTTCCATATCATTTCTCCTGTTAGCAATATGACATCACTAGATCAGGTTTTAAGCGTTGTCAGTGCTATTAGTACTAACTATTCTGAGCTTCTGTCTCGGACGACGCGCCCTGCCGCAAACCAACAATATCTTGCTGCTGGTCGCCCCTTGCACCCACGCCCCAAATCCACGATGGCCACCCCATGACCAAAATCGCCATCACCGCCATGCTCGATTACAACCTGCCAAAGGCTGCCGATGTGCTGCTTGCGGTGGAGGCTATCCCGATGGCGGATCAGGCATTGGTGACCGACCTGCTCACCGTGGCGGGCAGCGGGCCGCTGAAGACCATCGAAGGGATGGATGGCCTCGGACGTCGCACATGGTTGCATGCGGAGGGGCGGATTGGGATTAGTTATAATGCAACCGTAGTGGTTGAGCGCGAAGCCACCGCTATATCCGGGCTGGACACCGTGCCGCATGCCGAGCTGCCGCCCGCCTATATCCAGTATCTCACCCCCAGCCGCTATTGCCCATCGGACCGGCACGAAAATTTCGTCACCACGCGCTTCACTGCACCGAGCAAGGGCGACAAAATATTGCAGATGGCGCAGTGGATTTACGATTATGTCGAATATGCGCCGGGCTTTTCGCCCATTGGTTCGACCGCGACCGATACTTTCATTCTGCGCAAGGGTGTGTGCCGGGACTTTGCGCATCTATTGATCACCTTTGCCCGAGCCGCCGATGTGCCCGCGCGGATGGTCTCCGCCTATGCCCCCAATATCAGCCCACCCGATTTCCACGCGGTGGTCGAGGTCTATCTGGATGGCCGCTGGCATCTGGTCGATCCGACGCGGCTGTCGCGCGAGGAGCAATTGGTGCGGATCGCGGTCGGGCGCGATGCCACCGACATCAGTTTCATGACGATTTTCGGCACCGCAGAGATGATCAGCCAGTCGGTAATTGTCGAGTTGCAGCGCAGCTAGAAGCCAGTCGATACCGTCAGTGCCAACCCATCCTTGGGGTTCGCATTGCCATCTGCGCGCAATCTCCAATCGAGCTGGACAAGGATTGGCATCTTGCCGGTTTCGACCTTTGCCACCATGGTTGGCCCGACATCGAGCCGCGAGGCGCCGCGCTGACCTCCTGCCCAGATGCCGACTCCTGCGGCGAGTGGCAGCTTGCCGATTCTGTTCGTCGCGCGGGCCTGTCCGTCGAAAAACGTCCCGCCCAATTGGCTTGTGTCATAGCCGACCTGCCCAAAGGCATCGAGCGTCCAACCAGCGACCATCGGCTCGTTGTCGACGCCCCCGGCTAGGTAGAGGGCGAAACTATCCGGTGCATCGCTGCGGAAGCGGCGTTCGGCCGATAATGTGATGGGCCACCCCGCATCCGGTCGCCAGCGCAGTCCCAGCGCCATTTCCCGCTCGTCGCCATCGGGCGTTGCGGCAAGCCGCATCAGCAGCGAGGGTCCGCTGTCGGGCATGCCGAAAGGATCGACGGTGGCGATCAAGCCCATCTGGCTACCGCCATATTGCGCACCGGGGGCCAGCCCAGTGGCACCACCTTCGTCAATGCGCCAAAAGGCATAGGCATAAAATTCGCCGCCCCAGCGCCGTTTATGTGGGTGGCTGCCAGCCTTCCCCGTAAGGGCAAGAGCGTTGGTCGGGGGGGTGTCCCTACCCGTGCTCAGGGGTTCGTCGTCCAGTGCGACCCGGAAAGGCGCGTACGAACCGGAAGGCCGGCCACCGTTCTGCCAAGGGTCAATGGCAGGGTGGAGGCTGTTATTGGTTGGAGAGTTCAGGCGATCGCTTGCGGCGCGAGCAGGCCGCCGATTACCGCGTGCGAATATGGGAGGTGTCGGCGAGGGTTGCGTGGCACTCTGCGGAACGG
>CAZSJE010000026.1:0-15402 GCA_964606835.1 uncultured Sphingorhabdus sp. | reverse complement strand
CCGCGTGCGAATATGGGAGGTGTCGGCGAGGGTTGCGTGGCACTCTGCGGAACGGTGGCGACTGCGGCCGGGCCCAGCATCAGCGGCTCAGCCGAAGCGAACAAGGCGACTCGAGCGCCGGCCCATAGCGCCACCGTCAGCCCGACATAGGCCAAGGGGATTCCGCTCAGACCAGCCATTGCGAAATTCTCGCGGGGAAATGGCCATGCGCGGTCTTGTCCCATTTCAGCTGGCCGCCGAAAACCAGCCGCAAATAGGTAACGCAGGCGCGACGCGCGGCGACGATGGAGATGATATTGGCTACAATGCTGCGCGGCACCGAAAGCAGCGCCTGTCTGGGTCCATGCATCGACCAGACCATCGCAAACCGCATTGCCATTCGCCAGCCGAGCAGGATGAGCGTCGCCAATAACAACGTCTGGACCAGCGATGAGGAGGGCGGGGCAATGAACAGTCCGCCATGCTCAAGCCCGATCAACATGACCGACAGGATCACGCACAGATAGGCTGTGGTGAGCACCACTGCGGCAAAGACAGCCTTGCGATCGCGGAGCCGCATCCATGTCTCTGCTATTCCCCCGCGCCAGCCCGTCCGGTCCCAGCCGGCGAGCGCAATTCCCGTCATCCACCGGGCCTTTTGGCGGGTCGAGGCCTCGAAAGTGTCCGGAAAGCAGGCATGCGTGCCGACAAGCTTGCCCTCGCCATCGCGCATACGGGCAAAAATCACTTTGCCGCCATCGGCACCAAGGCCAAGGCCAAGCTCATAATCCTCGGTCAAGCTGTCAGCATCGAAGGGCTCGCCGTGCCGCGCAATTGCAATCAACCCCAGGCGGTTGCGTTCGATCGCGCAGCCGACGCCCGCCAACGGCACTGCTGCGCCCACCGCCTCGCGCACGACAAGCGACTTGCCATGCGCTTCGGCAAATTCATCGCAATAATGCCCACTAACCCAAGCCGAACCGGGCACCTGCACCGGGATAACCGGCAATTGTACAGCTGCCGAGCGCTCGATCAGATAGTTGAAGATGCGCAGCTCCAGCGGGTGCACAAAATCCTCGGCATCGTGCAGGATCAGCGCTTTGAATTTGAAGCCTCCCGCCAGCTCGTCGACCGTCAACGCGCGCCACAAGCGGTTCAGGCAATCCGCTTTGGTCGTCGGACCATCGCTGTGGCACAGGACCAGATGGACGCGATCATCCAGGCGGGCTGCAGCAATGATCGCAGTGATGGTTGCAGCGTCGTTTGGATAACAGCCGACATAGATGCGATATTCGATGCCGCTCCCTCGCCACGCGTCCTGGCACCGGTCCAGCATCGGGCCTATCACCACTGCTTCTTTCCATGCGGGTACGAAAACGGCCAGCGGCGCTTTGCCGACCGCATCGGGCAGCTGATCCGCGCGCATCGGCGGCGCGAACCGATAGCGGGTTGCCCTCCGCCATCCCGTCCGGCCCAGCCAGATCAGGTCGACAAGCAGGTCGTCCAGCCCACCAACAAGAAACCAGAATGCGCTAAACAATAGCAATTCCTCACGGGCCACATAAATCCATGACCAAAGGTCAGCCATTTTGTTCGCCAATGCGTGTTCGTGCGGACACAAGCCGTCTCCCCTCGCGGCAACGCCCCTGCATCGCGCGGTCCTTGTCAAAATTGCTGCTATTGCATTCGGCTCAGTTCAGAGCGGAGGGTTCACCTGTGTTTAGGCAGGTACATGCGGTCGAGCGTTATTCCCCAAACCATCGCCAGCTGGACGAAGATTGCCCACATGCCGTTGAACAAGTAATAGAGCGACGATTTTATGTCGGGCACGATCAACGTTGCGGCGTGTCCACTGACAGCGATCAGGTGAAAGCCTGCCGCCCAGATCGGCCAATATACCCTGCTCTTCAAGGCCAGCGCATATAGAGCCGCCAACAGCGTCAGGTCGATCAGCATGACCGGGATATGGGTCTGGTTCCAGGACCCATGGCGTTGTGCAACCAGTGTTGCGACCATTGCGCCGGTCATCAGCGCGGCTCCAACCCTTCCGGTCGATCCACCGGCGATAACAGCATAAGCGCTGCACATCGCCGTTATGGACCAGGCCAGTATGATGATTAGCATCGATCATCTCCCGCAGCCCCCGGGCACACGTTCATCCGAACTCGGTGTCTGCGTGCATCATGGGCACCGTATCCAAAGGCTGGATCATGGCAAGCGGTACTTCGCCAGGGCAACCAAAGCCGGTTTCTTTCAGGCTGCTATTGCCCTTGATCGCGTTCAGGGTTCGAACGGTCTGAGCCATTTCTCCGCGACCGGACACGATATGGTCGATACCGCGGGCCATCGATTGCAGCAGCTTCTGGCTCGTCCCCACCGGCAATTTTGCCTCGTCGAATGCCTCGACCAAAGAGGTGCAAAGCCGCAATTCGTTCAGAATGGCATGATCGAGTGATTTTAGCGCCGTTTGCGTTTCAGCAGCGATCAAGGCCCCGGTATTCTTTTCGATTTTCAACATAAGTCCTCCTTCGGCGCCGCGCATGCGACGCCGCCACTAAGTGTGTTTGCAACGAAATCAGCGATCAGCTGAAAAGTTTGAAGACCCCAGCGATCAGCAGCATCAGGCCCATCACGGTGCCAAAGCCAACGGTCGCCACCTGCATGATGCGAATGGTCCGTTCCGATGCGTCCAGATCATTGGTTTGTCCTCCAACCGGCGGAAGCGACCAGACTGAACGATTGGTCAATGTCAGGGTGGGCGCTTCCGTCGACGGAGATAAAAGGCCGGAATTCGAAGGTTCGGCAAGAGCCTGCAATTCCCTAGGCAGTTTTTGCCTACTCTCTTCGGCGGCAACCAAGCGGCCAGCCTCGCCGCGGCTGGCAGCACCCATGGCCTGAACGGCTGCCAATATGTGATTGTCGACAGTGCTGGGAGAAAGGTCCAGAACCCGTCCGATTTCCTTGGAGGTATAGCCTTGCGCAACAAGCCGCAGACAATCCTTCTGCCGCTCGGTCAGCCGCTGGATTTCCACCCGCTGCGCCACCATCAGCCTTTTATGCCCACGTCAAGCATCCTGGTCCTTGCCCCCAAGTTCTGCCTGTTCTACCGTCAAAATAGGTCATGACACGCACTTGATCTCCTTCTCAATAGCGTAAATATCCGGTTATATCCTAATCTTTTTGTGCGCAGGTGATGGTGAAGCTATCGGCAAGTATAAGACCGGCCCGTTCCGCGTTGCGAGAGTTTTTGCGCAGCGAGGCCGCAGGCGGGCTCCTGTTGATGGGCGTCGCAGCGCTGGCGATGCTCGTTGCCAATTCGCCCTTGAGCAGCGACTATTTTGCTTTGATCCAGGCGGTTACAGGACCCGAACTGACCCCCAAGCTGGGTCCGATGACTGTCCATTTGTGGATCAACGACGGGTTGATGGCGATTTTCTTCATGCTGGTCGGGCTGGAGATAAAACGCGAGTTCGTTGACGGCCATCTGGCGACCTGGGCCGACAGGCGACTGCCGATCATCGCGGCAATAGCTGGCATGGCCATTCCGGCGCTTGTCTATCTGGGCGTGACCGTAGGCGATCCGGCACTGGTGCGTGGCTGGGCCATTCCGGCGGCGACCGATATCGCCTTTGCCATTGGCGTGCTGGCGCTGCTTGGCAGCCGCGCCCCGGCATCGCTGAAGCTTTTCCTGACCACCGTCGCGATCGTCGACGATATGGGCGCGGTTACGATCATCGCACTTTTTTATACAGCCAAGCTCAGTCTCGGCTGGCTCGCCACCGCAGCGCTGCTTTGGCTAGCCATGTTAGCCCTCGGTCGACTGCGCGTCATGCGGCTTTGGCCCTATCTGCTGCTTGCAGGCCTGCTTTGGTACGCAACCTTATTGTCCGGTGTACATGCGACGATCGCAGGTGTGCTGGCGGCCTTTGCGATTCCCTTGCGGCGCACGCTTGCCGCACCCGATGCCGAGGATTCGCCGCTGCACCGGCTGGAACATGCGCTGGCCAAGCCCGTGGCCTTTGCCGTTGTTCCACTGTTCGGTTTTGCCAATGCTGGCGTATCGCTTGAAGGGATGGGAATGGCCCAGCTGCTCGCACCATTGCCGCTTGGCATTGCGCTGGGTCTCTTCTTGGGCAAACAGGTCGGGATTTTCGCAGCTGTCTGGCTGACAGTAAAGGCGCGGCTGGCTGCGCGCCCCAAAGATGCGAACTGGATGCAGGTCTATGGCGTCAGTCTGCTGTGCGGTATCGGCTTTACGATGAGCCTGTTTATCGGCGGGCTCGCCTTCAGGGACCCTGAAATGGCCGACGCGGTCAAGATCGGCGTATTGATGGGGTCGGTTTTGTCGGCGCTATGCGGATATCTGTTGCTTCGATTTACTGCACGGACACCGTTTCGCGAATCAAAAAGGGACGCCTGACGCGTCCCTTGCTGATTCGGCGATAGCGCGACCCGCACGGGCCACCGGATGCTTATTTGATCTTCGCTTCCTTGAACTCGACATGCTTGCGCACGACCGGATCATATTTGCGGAAAGTCAGCTTTTCCGTCTGGTTGCGCGGGTTTTTCTTGGTGACATAGAAAAAGCCGGTGTCAGCGGTGCTGAGCAGTTTGATCTTTACGGTGGCTGGCTTCGCCATGGCCTGTTCCTTCGAGCAATCGGGTAAATGAAAGGGGGCGACGCGCACGCCGCCCCATATGAGGCGCGCCTTTGCGCAAAGCGGCGCGAAAAGTCAAGGGCTACCAACGACAATCCGTGTCTTCGCAACCCCCATCGCGTCCCCCAGCCGCTGCAACCGACGCGCGAGCGATTCGGTTTGCAGCCGTTCGGCCAAACGCATCAATCGCAATATGAGCGTGTCGTCCACCAGAGCCAGCACCGTATCGGCAAGCGCAGTCCCGGTGCCGCCGTCGAGCCGCTGCGCCAGGCGGATCGCCAGGCCCCAGCATTGCGCCCGCTTCAAATCCTCGTCAGGTGCCAACCGGTCGAGCAGATCGGCAGGTGAGCGCTTGCTGTTGTGGACGGCGATCAGCGCCGAGGCGAGAATGGCGCGATCCTCCGTCGTCGCCCCCGGCCAGCTGCCGTCGAGCGCCAGCGTTAGCGCGACATCGGCACGATATTCGGGCGTCATGTTCCACGCCGTGTCCGAAAGCAGGCAAGCCACGCGCCGCAGCCGCGCCAGCTTCGCGCCTTCCTCTGCAAACAAGGGGTCGATCCAGTCGGCTAACGCGTCGCCATGAAAACGAAAGCGGGCGAGCCGTGCGCCTTCGTGACGCGCCGCCTCAACCAGCGGATCAAGCCTCCGGTCGGCTTCGCTCAGCCGGTCATACAATAATCCCTCGCGCAGGCCCGAGGTGCTGGTGACCAGGACCGATGGCTTCAACAGCCGGACGATTCCCGTCAGCAAAGCCGTTGCGCCTGGAATGGCATCGATCCGCGCGGACGGCACCGCCTTGTTGTCGAGCAGATAGCGGCGATCCTGGCTGACCGGAAGCAACTCGGCAGGCGCGGTTGGCGGCATGCTGTAGTTGGAAAGCACAGCAAGCGGAAACTGGCTGACATGAATATGCAGCCGCGCAAGCGCCCGCCACGAACCGCCGACCAGAAAAAAGGGCAAGTCGGCGTCGATCGGGAATTCCTCCGGAAGCGCGGCCTTAATCGCCTGCGAAATCTCCTTTGGGCTTTGTGAAACCATCGCCCCGATGCGCAGCGTCCCAAAAGGCAGCGACACCCGCGCCCCGATCCGACCTGCGCTGAGTCGTGCCAGCTCCAGGCTGCCGCCGCCCAAGTCGCCGACATAGCCGTCGGCTTGCGGATGCTCGCTGACTATTCCCAGTCCCGCGACATAGGCCTCCGCCATGCCGTCCAATATCTCGACCCGAATGCCCAGCGCGTCGGCCCTCTCAACCAGTTCGCGCCCGTTCTTCGCCTCGCGCGTCGCGGCGGTTGCGACCACGCGCAGCGTATCCACGTCCATTGCCCGTGCCAGCGTGTGCAGCCGCGCAATTGCCGCGACCGCTGCATCCATCGTAGCGCTGTCGATGCGCCCGCCATTGGCAAGGCACGCACCCAGGCTGACGCGGGCTTTCTCATTATAGATCGGCATCGGCGCCCGTGCAGCACCGGCATAGACCACCAGCCGTATGGCGTTCGAACCGATGTCGATGACTGCCTGGCGGACCCCGCTCATTCGGTGTGGCTCATCTTTTGCGGATGAGGCTCAGAGTCGGCACATCGTTCGCTTCGGCCAACGCGTCGCCGCGCCCCGACAGCGACGGGTTGGTCATGAAATATTGGTGCAGGTTGAACGGCACGTCGCTGGCCTTCACTCTCTCGTAACGGCCGTCGGACCGAAGCATCCAGCTTTGCTGGTTGTCGAGCAGGTTTGCAACCATAACCTGATCGAGGATCTGGTCGTGCACCGTCGGGTTCTCGATTGGCAGCATATATTCGACCCGGCGGTCGAAATTGCGCGACATCCAGTCAGCCGAGGAGATGAAGACCTTAGCCTTGCGGTTGGGCAGGTCCTTGCCGTTGCCAAAAGCCCAGATGCGGCTGTGTTCGAGGAAGCGCCCGATCACCGATTTGACGCGGATGCGGGTGGAAAGCCCTTTGATCCCCGGTCGCAGACAGCAAATGCCGCGCACGACAAGGTCGATTTCCACGCCCGCCTCGCTCGCCTCATACAGCTTGTCGATAACGCGCTTGTCGACCAGCGAATTGAGCTTGGCCCAGACCGCGCCAGGCTTGCCCGCTGCAACATTGGCGATCTCCGCATCGATCAGGGCGATGACGGCATCGCGCAGTCCAAGCGGACTCATGGTGAGCATTTTGAGGTCGGTCGGCGCGATATAGCCGGTCACATAGTTGAAGATTTGCCCGGCATCATGGCCAATGCGCGGGTCGGCGGTAAAGAAGCTCAAGTCTGTGTAGATGCGCGCTGTGACGGGGTGGTAGTTTCCCGTGCCGAGGTGGCAGTAAGTCCGAAACCCCTCCTTCTCACGCCGCACGACCAGCGAGATTTTGGCGTGCGTTTTCATGTCGACAAAACCGTAGACGACCTGGACGCCCGACCGTTCAAGCTGTGAAGCCCAGTGAAGATTCTGCTCCTCGTCGAAGCGGGCCTTGAGTTCGACCACCGCCGTCACCGACTTTCCGGCCTCAGCGGCATCGCATAGCGCCCGGATGACGGCTGACTGTTTGCCCGCGCGATACAGCATTTGCTTGATCGCGACGACATCGGGGTCCTGCGCTGCCTGTTCGAGAAACGCCAGCACCACCTCGAAGCTTTCATAAGGGTGATGAATGACCAGGTCCTTCTGGCGGATCGCGGCAAAGCAGTCGCCGTCATGCTCCAATATGCGTTCGGGGAAACGCGGCGAATAGGCGGGGAATTTCAGGTCGGGCCGTTCGAGTTCGACCAGTTGGGCCAGATCGGATATGCCGAGGAAACCGGCAGACTCTGCGACAATCTCGCGCCCCGCGCCCAGTTCGCGGCGGACCAGCCGGGCCAGGTCGTCGGGGAGCCCTGCCTCGGTCTTCAACCGGATCACCCGCCCGCGCCGCCGCCGTTTGACGGCAGTGCGGAAATAGCGAACGAGGTCCTCCGCCTCTTCCTCCACCTCGATGTCGCTGTCGCGGATGACGCGGAAGGCGCCAGCCGCCAGCAGTTCATGATCGGGGAACATCTGTCCGATGAAGCGGATGATCAGCGTTTCCATCGTCACAAAGCGCAGGCCCGCTCCCGGCACCGGCACAAAGCGCGGCAGCGAGGGCGGGATCATGACCAATTGCCGCACGATCTCGCCATCATCCTTGCGGCGCATTTCGAAAATCAGGCTGATCCCCTGATTGGGAATGAAGGGGAATGGGTGCGCCGGGTCGAGTGCCTGCGGGGTCAGAACGGGGAGGACCTGTTCGATGAAATGCTGCTCGACATGGGCCAGCGCACCTTTGCCAATGGCCTGGAGGGTCAGTACCTTGATGCCTACCTTCACCATAGCGCGTTTCAATTGAAGCCAAAGCTTCTGCTGCTCCGCCATCAGTTCGTCGGCGGCTTTGATAATGGCGGTCAGCTGTTCCGATGCGGTCAGGCCGTCGATTGAAAGTTCATCGATTTTGCGCAATTGCTGACCGTAAAGTCCGGCGACTCGCACCATGAAAAATTCGTCGAGGTTCGCGCCCGAAATCGACAGGAAGCGCAAGCGTTCGAGCAGCGGATGGTTTGGGTTTGACGCTTCCTCCAGCACGCGCTGGTTGAATTTCAGCCAGGACAATTCGCGGTTGAAATAGCGTGCAGGCGCTTCGCCTTTCAGCATCATTTATATTCGCCCCGGAAAAAAATGCCGCACGATGCCGTCACCCATTCTGTCGTTGCCAAGCGATTGTTGCGCTTTTGTGGCACAGCACCCGCGAAAGGCAAGTCCCCCCACCCTCATTGATCGCGTTTACCGAGCGTTAACCATCTTGGCGCATCACCTGTTCGACAGGCTTGGGGGCAAGCGCGATGAAATATGATCATGACCAATTGCTGATGGTTCGCACACAGCTTTACGATCTGAGCGAGGCGCTGCGCCTGACCGATTTCGATGCCAGTCCCGTGCAGTTCCTGATGCGGCTCGAACAGCTTCGCGCGACCGCGGCGCAGCATGGCCTGAGCGCAGTCGCCGAAATCGCTGCAACGTTTGAGACCGCGCTGCACCGCATAAGGGGTCATGGCAGCGGCCAGCATGTTGTCGACAGCTTTGAATCGATCCTGGACGATGCCATTGGCGTTGCACATTTGCATCCGGCGGCGTCCGAAGCCTTGCTTGCGTCGGTCGCAATCCGCCTGAATTAACCCTCGGTCGCCTCCGACTGCAGCTGTAAATAATTTTGCAGGCCCATGCGCGCGATCATCGCGAACTGGGTTTCGAGGATGTCGACATGCTCCTCTTCGTTCGACAGGATCGAGGCGAACAGGTCGCGGCTGACGAAGTCGCGCACGCTTTCGCAATGGACGATGGCATCGCGGAGCAGCGGGATCGCTTCATGCTCAAGCTCCAGATCGGCCTGCAATATCTCTTCGACCGATTCCCCCACGCGCAAGCGCCCGAGCATCTGGAAATTGGGCAGGCCGTCGAGGAACAATATGCGTTCGGCCAGTTGGTCGGCATGCTTCATTTCGTCGATTGATTCATGCCGCTCGAATGCCGCGAGTTTCTTGATGCCCATATTGTCCAGCAGCCGGTAGTGCAGCCAATATTGGTTGACTGCGGTCAACTCGTTCTTGAGCGCCTCGTTCAGAAATTCGATAACCTTATCGTCGCCCTTCATGGCGGTTGCTCCTTTGATTGTTGGGCGCACGATACACCGCAACATGCCAAAGGAAAAGCCCGAAAGCCGCAGAAAGGCTTGATTTTTTGAAAGATTTAGACGGCGCTATTGCTAAGCGCTTGCAGCTTTCATGTTGATAATGTCTCGCGCAAACGAAAGGCACTGGCCGCATTTGGGCTTGCGACCTAGCCGGGCATAGACTTCGCACGGTCGCTCACCCCCACCGCGAGCGGCTTCGCGCAGATCCTTTTCCCGGATGGCATTGCAGACGCAGACTATCATCGATTCTGGAGCTATCACTAATGCGAATTGCTTGCAATAGCATTAATGCGTCCGATCAGGCTGCCAAGTCTTCCCGCACAAAATCCGCCGCTCGTTCTCCGATCATGATCGACGGCGCGTTGGTGTTTCCCGAAACGAGGCGCGGCATGATGCTGGCGTCAGCCACATAGAGGCCGTCCAGCCCGCGATATTTCAGGCGCGGGGTGACGACATCATCTTCGCCCGCCCCCATGCGGCAGGTGCCGACAGGGTGGTAGACCGTGTCGGCGCGGTTGCGGATCAGTTGTTCGAGCGCCGCATCATCGTCGATATCCGTCGCATAACGATCCTTGCCCGCATAGGCGGCAAGCGCTGGCGAGTCGACGATGCGGTGGGTCAGGCGCACGCCTGCCTTCAATGTTTCCATGTCGCGATCATCGGTCAGGAAAGCCGGGTCGATCAGCGGCGCCTTCGCTGCGTCGGGCGACGCCAGCCGCACCGTGCCCCGGCTATGGGGGCGCAACACACAGGCATGGACGCTATAGCCATGCCCTTTCACTTTCTCGCGGCCATGATCCTCAAGCATGGCGGGGACAAAATGATACTGGATATCGGGCGCAGGCAGCGCTGGGTCGCTTTTCCAGAAACCGCCGCTTTCGGCAAAGCAGGTGGTCATGATGCCCGTGCGTTTGCGGCGATGCTCGAAAATCGCCTTCAGCATCTTCCAGTTTCCAGCCATCGAGTCGCCGAGGAAATCCATCGACGCGGCCTCGAAGCTGGAGACATAATCGATATGGTCTTGCAGGTCCGCGCCAACGGCGGGCTTGTCCTGCACCACCTCGATACCCAGACCTCGCAAATGCTTTGCAGGTCCGATGCCAGACAGTTGCAGGATTTGCGGGGAGCCAAAGGCTCCTGCCGACAAGATCACCGCCGCGCGTGCCTTGACAGTGCGCCGCCTGCCCCAGCCCTGCCGGATGACCACACCAGTCGCGCGGCCATTTTCGACCACGATCCTCTCGGTCAGCGCGCCGGTGATCGTCGCCAGCCGCCGCGCGGCAACCGCCGGTTCGACATAGGCGCGGGCCGCCGACCAGCGCTCGCCAGCCTTTTGCGTCACTTGATAGAGGCCGAAGCCGTCCTGCACCGCGCCGTTGAAATCGGCGTTGCGCGGCAATTGCAATTCGGCGGCGGCCTCGACAAAGGCAAGGCTTCCGGGCTGCGGCCAGCGCTGGTCCATGACATTCAGCGGGCCATCAGCACCGTGAAAAGCGTCCGCGCCGCGCTCATTGCCCTCGGCGCGTTTGAAGTAAGGCAGGACATCATTATAGCCCCAGCCGGTGCAGCCGAGTGAAGCCCATTGATCATAATCGAAGCGGTGCCCCCTGATGTAGACCATCGCATTGATCGCGCTCGACCCGCCCAGCCCCCTCCCGCGCGGCTGGTATCCAGTGCGCCCGTTCAGCCCCTTTTGCGGGACCGTGTCATAGCGATAGTTGGAGCGAGCCGGGATAAAGGGCATGAAGCCCGGGGTCTTGACCCAGAAGTTATCGTTGCGACCACCCGCCTCGATCAGGCATACACTATATTTGCCGCTCTCGGACAAACGTCCGGCCACCGCACTACCCGCAGAGCCGCCGCCAACGACGATGATATCGAATTCGTCCATAATCGCTCCTCTGGGTGCGAGGGTTTAATCGGACGATTAAATTTGGCAATCGCTATTCGGCAGGTTCAATGGCTTTTTGGCGATCAAGTTTTTGGCGCTCCAACCACCGTGCTCTTATGCTTTCGCTGGTGTCGCGGCTACCGTCATGGCTCCAGCCGGGCGGGCGCCAGATGTAGCCCAGCTTATGCCGCCAGGGTGCAGACCAGAGGTCCTTCGCAATGCCGATCCACTCGTGAAACACGCTATAGAGCAGGTTGAAGGTGCCAAGCTGCTTGACGATGCCGTAGCGGATGCGTTCGCCATCGACTTCTGCGGTGAAGGTACCAAACATCCGGTCCCAGACGATGAAAGTCCCGGCGTAATTGGCATCAAGATAGCGCGGGTTGGTGGCGTGGTGGACGCGGTGGTGGCTTGGCGTGTTCATGACATATTCGAACCAGCGCGGCATCCGCCCGATGGCCTCGGTATGGATCCAGAACTGGTAGATCAGGTTGATTGCGCCGCAAAACAGGATCATCCCCGGATGAAAACCGACCAGCGCCAGCGGGATGCGAAAGATGAAGCTCAAGGCAAAGAAACCGGTCCATGTCTGCCGCAGCGCGGTCGAGAGATTATAATGCTGGCTGCTATGATGATTGACATGGCTCGCCCAGAACCAGCGGACCCGGTGCGCCGTGCGATGGAACCAGTAATAGGCGAAATCGTCGAGGACGAAGCAGAGCACAAATGCCCACCATGCGAAGCCGATATCGAACAGCCGGTGCTCGTAGAGCCAAAGTGCGGCCACCGCGACCAGTCCACCGGTCAACAGTCCGGCAACCTGGCTGCCCGTGCCCAGCGCCAGCGAGGTCAGCGTGTCGCGGGGCTCATATTTTTCCGGCGCGTTTTTGCGCGCCCACAGCATTTCCAGCACCACCAAGATGATGAAGCCGGGAATTGCATATTCGACGGGATTGAACAGTTCTGGCATCATCAGGTCGCCATATGCCGCAGGCCCGACGCCCAATATTGCGCTTCCGGCCCCAGGTTGAGTGTGATCTTGCCAAAACTCTGATCGCTCGTGCCGATGGTCAGGAAATTCTGGTCAAGTCGCGAGGTTGCATGGCCATCGAGCAGCCGCGCCGCCCATTGTGCGCCATGTCGGCGGATAAGGAGATGGCGACCGGCTGCATCCTTCAGCAGCGCGGCGATACCCGCCTTGTCGAGGGCGATGTCAACTGGTTCGAACCCGCAAATCGCTTCATCGGCCAGCGCGCGGGCATGCGCTTCGTCGCGGATGCGGACATCGCCGCCAAGGCCAAGGCGCTTTGCTGTCCATGCCAGCAGCAGTATGGCGGCGATCGATCCGCCCAGCTTGGCCAGTTCGAACCATAGTCCCTGCATGGCTTCAGGCCCGCGCCTTCAGAATGTCCATCAGCGGACGGATCGGGCTGACATCATAACCTGCCTTTGCCGCCATGTTGGTCAGCGCATCGGGATCGCCGCCTTGCGACGCCTCGGCCAGCGCCCAGAGCAGGGTCGAGCGGGTGCCGGACCGGCAATAGGCGAGCACCGGCCCCTCTGCGCCCTCCAGCGCATCGGCCATTGCTGCCACTTGCGGCTCGCTAAAGCCTGCATGGGTGATGGGGATGGCGACATAATCCAGCCCGGCAGCGCGCGCCGCAGCCTCAATTTCATCGCCCGGCGTCTGGTCGTCGCTTTCGTCTTCAGGGCGGTTGTTGATCACCAGTTTCACGCCAAGCTGCGCGGCTTTGGCGATATCGTCGGGGCAAATTTGCGGGGCGACCAAGATGTCGGGCGTGAGCGTGCGGAACATGGCTTATCCTTCCGCTGCTCCCCTTATGACATCCAGAAAGGCTTCGCCATAGGCTTCGAGCTTGCGCACACCCACGCCGCTAATCAGCGCAAAGTTGGAAAGGTCGCACGGTCGTCGCTCGGCAAGTTCGCGTAAAGTGGCGTCGTGGAAGATCACATAAGGCGGTACGCCTGCCTCGACTGCCAGCTCGCGCCGTTTTTCGCGCAACGCCTCGAACAGCGGATTGCCAATGGGGTTGGTGCCGCCGCGCTTTTCCTTCCGCGTTTTTGGCGGCACGACGATCTGCAATTTCATTTCGCCCTTGAGCAGAGCGCGCGAGGCTCCGGCCAGCCGCAGCCCGCCATGTTCGTTCGCGCTCAAATGCCCCTGCGCCTGCAAGGCGCGCGCCACTGGCCGGATCAGCCGCGCCTCTTCCCCGCCGATGATGCCGAAGACCGAGAGCCGGTCGTGCCCGCGCCCAAGGATACGCTCATCGCTTTGCCCGGTTAGCACCTTTTCCAGATGGCCAACGCCAAAGCTCTGCCCGGTGCGATAGGCGGCGGAGAGCAGTTTCTGCGCCAGCTCGGTGGCATCCAACACCATCGGCGCATCGAGGCAATTGTCGCAATTGCCGCATTGTTCCGGTGGGTCCTCGCCGAAATGCTTGAGCAACACCGCCCGCCTGCACCCAGCCGTCTCGACCAGCGCCGACAGCGCATCGATCCGCGCTTTTTCTGCTGCCTGCCGAACCTCGGGCTGTTCCTTCAGCCGCTCCCTCGCAATCGTGAAATCCCCCGGCGACCAGAAAAGATGCGCCACTGCCGGATCGCCATCGCGCCCCGCGCGCCCGCTTTCCTGATAATAGGCTTCGATCGATTTCGGGATGCCGGCATGCGCAACAAAGCGGACATCGGGCTTGTCGATCCCCATGCCAAAGGCGACGGTTGCGACCATCACCATATCTTCGGACGCGACAAACTCCGCCTGCGCCGCCGCACGTGCCTGAGGCTCCATCCCGGCATGATAGTATCGCGTCTGCCGTCCAGTGCGCGCGATCAGCGCGGCGAGCTTCTCGGTCTTGTCGCGCGTCGGCGCATAGACAATCCCCGCCCCCTGCCAGCCGCGCACGGCAGCAGCAATCGCCGAACCCTTGTTCGGGATATTGGTCACGGCATAGCGGATATTGGGCCGGTCGAAGCCGCTGACGATCGTCGCGCTGGCAGCAATTCCAAGTTGCTGGGCAATATCCTCACGCGTGTGTGCGTCAGCCGTGGCGGTCAACGCCAGCCGGGGGACGTCGGGAAAATCGTCCATCATGGGCCGCAACAGCCGATAGTCAGGGCGGAAATCATGCCCCCATTCGGAAACGCAATGCGCCTCGTCTATCGCAAACAGCGCGATCCGCGCCTCACGCAGCAGCCCGCGGAAATCCTGTCCCGCCGCGCGTTCGGGGGCAACATAAAGCAGGTCGAGCGCCCCGGACCGGAACCGCTCGACAGTCTCGGCCCGGTTGCTGTCTGCCGAGGTCAGCGTCGCTGCCCTGATCCCGGCGGCTGCGGCGCTGCGCATCTGGTCGTGCATCAGCGCAATCAGCGGTGAGACGACGATGCAGGTGCCAGGCAGCATCAAGGCAGGCAGTTGGTAGCAAAGCGACTTTCCCGCCCCTGTCGGCATCACCGCCAATATATTCTGCCCCGCCAGCACGCGGTCGATCACAGCACGCTGCGTTCCGCGAAATTCGGCGAAACCGAAAACACGATGCAACACGTCGGCTGGGTCCAAAATGTCGGGAGCAGAAGCCATCGCCTCCGGCGCTAGGCCGGAAACCGCCTCAAGAATAGACCGCTCTTGCAACACCAGCGACTCCGTTGTGGAAAGTCGAGTCGTGCTAGAACATATAAAGAACATGCTTCGCGCACAAGCCGCCGGCTTTGACAAAAGCTGTTTGTTTGCTATATGTTCCAGATGTCCTTCGTTGCTTATAGCCATTGCACGACCAAAGCGGATCAAGGCGGTCAGCCTGGCCAGACCAAGTTCCGCATTCCTGTTTTTTCTTTATATAGATGTGTCGCTTTTGTCGCTTTTGAAACTTTGCAGGGCTCGACAAAAATTGCGATTTCACTGTCAACTTCGTGGAAAATCCGCCGATTTGGAGCCTCCGCTTGCGCACCTGTCCGCCCCCTGCTAGCCGCGCCCGCGAACTCCCTTTGCCGGAAAGCAGGCCAATGAAAGATACAGTCAAAAAGGTTGTCCTCGCTTATTCGGGTGGGCTCGACACCAGCGTCATCCTGAAATGGCTGCAGGTCGAATATGGCTGCGAAGTAGTGACCTTCACCGCCGACCTGGGGCAGGGCGAGGAGCTGGAGCCCGCACGCGCCAAGG
>CAZSJE010000025.1:13268-19557 GCA_964606835.1 uncultured Sphingorhabdus sp. | reverse complement strand
GGATCACCTGCCACGCCCGGTCGCGCTCGACCGTGAGCGGCGCGCGGCGGTTGACGATGCGATATTCATAGCTGCGACCGACGCAGGAAAAGCGGGCGTGCCAATCGTGGGGCACCGCTTCGCACGCAAGGATCGCAATCGGCGCAGGCCGCAGATGCGCGTTGATCCCGCCCATCAGTCGAAAGGGCGTGAGCGCGGTCTCCAGATCGAAATGCGCGCGCATCGCCAGCGCATGTACCCCCGCATCGGTGCGCCCCGCCGCATGCAGCTGCACCTCCGCGCCGCCGACCTTGGCTATGGCTTCCTCAATCTCCTGCTGCACCGAAGGCCCATGCGCCTGCCGCTGCCAGCCCATATAGGGCGTGCCATCATATTCTATGGTGAGCGCGAAGCGGGTCATGAAAGGCGGGTGCCGGCGGGGATGGTCTTGCCACGCAGGAAATCAGCGAGCGGCATAGCGGGTTTTCCAGCGCGCTGGATGATCGCGGGACGGATGGCACCTGGGTTGCAGGCGATGAGCAGGCGATCATCCAAAACGGTTCCCGGAATGCCTACTGCCTCGTCATCCAAATTGTCATCGTCGGCCTCCAATATCTTGAAGCGTTCGCCTTCGAGTTCGAAAAAGGCACCCGGAACCGGATTGAAGGCACGGATTTGCCTTTCGACAATTTCGGCAGGTTTGTTGAAATCGAGTTTGGCTTCGGCCTTTTCAATTTTGGGGGCGTAAGTCACGCCTTCGGTGGATTGAGGAATCGGCGGGTAGGCGTGGATGTTGCCCAGAACCTCAACCATGAGCGTTGCCCCCATCTGCGCCAGTTCTTCGGTGAGACGGCCAGCATCATCAATCGAGTGTTTTGAAATCGCTGTCCAACCCGTGGCCCTGACGGGTCCGGTATCCAACCCAGCCTCCATCTGCATTATACAAACGCCGGTATCCTCGTCCCCCGCCAAAATCGCGCGCTGCACCGGTGCCGCTCCGCGCCATCTTGGCAGCAGCGAGGCGTGGACGTTCAGGCAGCCGTGCTTTGGCGCGTCGAGGATCGCTTGCGGCAGGATCAGGCCATAGGCTGCGACCACCGCGATATCGGCACCAAGCGCGGCAAAGGCCGCCTGCTCCTCCGCGCCCTTCAGTGACGTGGGCGTATGCACCTCCAACCCCAAGGCCCCGGCTCGTGCCTGCACTGCGGAAGGCGTCAGCTTTTTCCCCCGGTTTGCCGGACGCGGCGGCTGCGTATAGACCGCGCAGACATCATGCCCCGCCGCGACCAGCGCGTCCAGCGTCGGCACGGCAAAATCCGGGGTTCCCATGAATATCAGGCGCATCGCGGCTTTCCTTTTCGGCAAAGGCCCCTAATGCTCGCGCCATGGCATCGCAAGAAATAGACGCACTGGCACAAGCCCTGTCGCGGCTTCCTGGCCTCGGCCCGCGTTCGGCGCGGCGCGTGGTGCTGCATCTGATGAAGAAGCGTGAGACGGTGTTGCAGCCGTTGCTCCGCGCGCTCGAAAGCGTCGAGGAACGACTGAAAAATTGCGAGACCTGCGGCAATATCGATACTACCAACCCCTGCGGCATCTGCGCCGACCCGCGCCGCGACACCCGCGCGCTGTGCGTGGTGGAGGATGTGTCCGACCTGTGGGCGCTCGATCGTTCGCGGCTGTTTCCGGGCAAATATCATGTGCTGGGCGGCAAGCTATCGGCGCTCGATGGCGTGCGGCCGGAAGACCTCAACATTGATCGCCTGATCGCGCGGGTTGCCGAGGGCGGGATCGATGAGGTTGTGCTGGCGATGAATGCCACGCTGGAGGGGCAAACTACCGCGCATTATCTCGCCGAACGGCTGGAAAATTTCCCGATCCGCCTGACCCAGCTGGCGCATGGCGTGCCGGTGGGTGGCGAGTTGGATTATCTCGACGAAGGCACGCTCGCGCAGGCCCTGCGCGCCCGCCGCCCGGTCGGTTGACGATAGGCCCGCCAGCGCCTATTTTAACGGCATGGCCATATTACCAATTCTTGAAGTGCCGGATCCCCGGCTGAAAGTCGTTTCCTCGCCTGTCACGGAGTTTGACGGCGAGCTCAAACGCCTTGTCGATGACATGTTCGAAACGATGTACGACGCGCCGGGTATCGGCCTAGCCGCAATACAGGTTGGCGTGCCCAAGCGCGTGCTGGTGATCGACCTGCAGGAGCCAGTTGAACACGACCATGAACATGGCGAGCATTGCAATCATGACCATGAAGTCGTCCGCGATCCGCGCGTCTTCATCAATCCCGAAATCCTCGATCCGTCTGAAGATCATTCGATCTACAATGAAGGCTGCCTGTCGGTCCCCGACCAATATGCCGAGGTCGAGCGCCCCGCCCGCATCCGCGCACGCTGGCAGGATCTGGACGGCAAGGTCCATGAAGAGGAAATGGAAGGCCTGATGGCCACTTGCCTGCAGCATGAGATGGACCATCTGGAGGGGATTCTCTTCATCGACCACCTGTCGCGATTGAAGCGGCAGATGGTGCTGAAGAAGCTGGAAAAGCAGCGGAAGGTCGCGGCCTAATCCCCCGGTGAGGCAGCACTGCCCGCCAATAGTCCTCCATCGAGATGCAATTCGCTGCCGGTCATATAGGCGGCGTCGTCTGACGCGAGCAACAAGGCCAGCGATGCGACTTCTTCGACCTTGCCAAAGCGTTTGAGCGGGGTATCCGCCACCATCGCCGCCATCCGCGCCTCGCGGTCGGGACCATCTCCAATCAACGCCTCCCACATGGGTGTCAGGATCGCGGCGGGGTGGATCGAGTTGCAGCGGATGCGCCAGCCCTGCTGCGCGCAGTAAAGTGCGACGGACTTTGTATGATTGCGGATGGCCGCCTTGGACGAGGCATAGGCGGCTGCGCCTGGGATACCGACGAGGCCCGAACGTGAGGACATGTTGATGATCGCGCCTTCGCCCTTGGTCTTCATTGCGCCGATGGCATAGCGGCAGCCAAGGAAGGTGCCATCAAGATTGACTGCGTGGACGCGGTGCCAATCCGCCAGACTGCTATGTTCGGGATCGTGCGGGCCGGGACTGTCCTCAAAGCCGGTAATCCCGGCATTGTTGACGACGATGTCGATTTGCGGATGTGCGGCGGCGAGGCGGCTCCAACCGCTTTCGTCGGAGACATCGAGTTCGAAAAAGCAGCCGCCGATTTCGCTGGCAACGCGCTGGCCGTTTTCGACATCGATATCGGCGACGACCACTGTCGCGCCTTCGCGCGCGAAGCAGCGGGCAATCGCCTCGCCTATCCCACGCGCGCCGCCGGTGACGAGCGCGGATTTGTTATGGAGTTTGGGCATGGTTGTCCTGTCTGGAAAAGAGGAAAGATCAAAAATGCCTCTTCATCGAGGCGCTCTTTACCCTTGAATCACCGAACTGACTCCACCAATGCTTGACCGCAGGATAGGCGGGTAAGCAGGAGAGCACAAGTGAGCGACGCACAGGACTGGTTCCCCGTTCCCGGCAGCGCGACCAAGGACACGCATTGTACCGCGGCGGAATATGACCGGCTCTATGCGCAAAGCATTGCCGATCCCGATGGCTTTTGGGGCGAGCAAGCCGAGCGCATCGACTGGTTCACCACGCCGACGAAGGTCGGCAACTGGTCCTACGAACCTGTTTCGATCAAATGGTATGAAGATGGCGTTCTGAACCTTTGCCACAACGCCATCGACCGCCATGTCGCTGCGGGCAAGGGTGAGGCCACGGCTTTCATTTTCGAGTATGACGATCCGGCAAAAGACGCACTCCGGGTCAGCTATGCCGAATTGCAGGCCGAAGTCATCCGCATGGCGAACTGCCTGAAAGCGCTGGGTGTCACCAAAGGCGATCGCGTCACCATCTATATGCCGATGTGCGTTGAGGGTGCAGTGGCGATGCTTGCCTGCGCGCGGATCGGGGCGGTGCACAGCGTGGTCTTCGGCGGTTTTTCGCCCGAGGCGATCGCAGGACGCATCGAGGATTGCGCGAGCCGTTTCGTGATCTGCGCCGACACAGCGGTGCGGGGGGGCAAGGCGGTGCCGCTGAAAGCCAACATCGATGCGGCGTTGGAGAAGGTATCGGGCGTCGAGGCGGTGCTGGTTGTCCGCCACACCGGCGATGCCGTCGCAATGCGCGAGGGCCGCGATCATTGGTATCATAAGCTGGAAGTCGGTGGCGATTGCCCCTGCGAGCCCATGAATGCCGAAGACCCGTTGTTCATTCTCTACACGTCAGGCTCCACCGGAAAGCCCAAGGGCGTGCTGCACACAACCGGCGGCTATTCGGTTTGGACTGCCACCACCTTTCACTATGTGTTCGATTACAAGCCCGGCGAAGTCTTCTTCTGCTCCGCCGATATCGGTTGGGTTACCGGGCATAGCTACGTCGTTTACGGACCCTTACAAAATGGCGGGACCAGCCTGATTTTCGAGGGCATCCCGAGCTATCCCGACAGCGGGCGATTCTGGGACATAATCGACCGGCACCAGGTCAATATCTTTTATACCGCGCCGACCGCTTTGCGCGCGTTGATGCGCGATGGTGACGGCCCGGTGCAGGCGCGCAGCCGCAAATCGCTGCGCCTGCTCGGCACGGTGGGCGAGCCGATCAACCCTGAAGCGTGGCGCTGGTATCATGCGACGGTGGGCGAGGGACGGCTTCCCATCGTCGATACCTGGTGGCAAACCGAAACCGGCGGAGTGATGATCACCACGCTCCCGGGCGCGCATGGCATGAAGCCGGGCAGCGCCGGACGGCCTTTCTTTGGCATTCGCCCGCAGCTGGTCGATGCCGAGGGTGCGATCATCGCAGAGGAAGGCGATGCGCGGGGCGATGTCTCTGGAAATTTGTGCCTTACCCACAGCTGGCCGGGGCAGGCGCGCACTGTCTATGGCGACCATGAGCGCTTCGTGCAGACCTATTTCTCAACCTACAAAGGCAAATATTTCACCGGCGACGGCTGTAGGCGGGATGCCGATGGCTATTGGTGGATCACCGGGCGGGTGGACGATGTGATCAACGTCTCCGGTCACCGCTTAGGGACAGCCGAGGTCGAAAGCGCGCTCGTGCTGCACGACAAGGTTGCCGAGGCTGCGGTCGTCGGCTTCCCGCACGAGATCAAGGGGCAGGGCATCTACTGCTATGTCACACTGAACGCGGGCGAGGAGCCATCGGAGGCCCTGGAAGTGGAATTGCGCGGGCAGGTGCGCAAGGAAATCGGCCCGATAGCCAGCCCCGATCATATCCATTTCACCCCTGCCTTGCCCAAGACGCGTTCGGGCAAGATCATGCGTCGCATCCTGCGCAAGATTGCGGAGAATGATTTTGGCGCGTTGGGGGACACGTCGACTTTGGCTGATCCGAGCGTGGTAGATATGCTAATCGAAGGTAGGCAGAACCGATAGCAGCTTGCCATTGCGAACGCTCCAGCATAGTCCAGTTTAATCGCACGATTAAACGGAGAGAATCATGCCACGCCAAGGCCCGCTGAATGGCATCAAGGTTGTCGAACTCGCCGGCATCGGCCCCGGCCCATACGCGGGCCAGTTGCTCAGCGACTATGGCGCGGATGTGATCGTCATTGACCGCCCCGGTCCGGCCATGCCCAAGGCCGTCGATGGGCGGGGCAAGCGTTCAATCATGCTCGATCTGAAAAAACCTGAGGCGGTTGAGGCGCTGTTGAAGTTGGTCGCTGGCGCCGATGTGCTGATTGAGGGCCTCCGCCCCGGCGTAACCGAGCGCATGGGGGTGGGACCAGGCGCTTGCCATGCCGTCAACCCCAAGCTGATCTATGGTCGCATGACCGGCTGGGGGCAGTCCGGGCCGTGGAGCCAGATGGCGGGGCATGACCTAAACTATATCGGTATGACGGGGGTGCTGAATGCAATCGGCAAGGATGGCCAGCCGCCAGTGCCGCCGCTCAACATGGTTGGCGATTTTGGCGGGGGCAGCATGTTCCTGGTTACCGGAATCATGGCGGCGTTGCTGGAGCGTGAGCGGACGGGGAAGGGCAATATCGTCGATGCCGCAATCGTCGATGGCACGCACAGCCTGATGAGCTTTGTACACGGCATGGCGGGGCAGGGGCTTTGGCAGACGGCCCGCGAAGTCAATTTGCTCGATGGTGCAGCGCCATTTTATCGTTGCTATGCGACCAGCGACGGCAAGTTCATGGCGGTTGGCTGCATTGAGCCGCAGTTCTTTGCTGCGATGATGGAGCGGTTGCCCGTCGATCTGGAGGCCTATGGCGGGCAGCATGATCGCACCAAATGGCCCGAAC
>CAZSJE010000025.1:10192-13168 GCA_964606835.1 uncultured Sphingorhabdus sp. | reverse complement strand
CCCGTCGATCTGGAGGCCTATGGCGGGCAGCATGATCGCACCAAATGGCCCGAACAGCACAAGACGCTGGAGGCGGTTTTCGCGTCCAGGACCCGCGACGAATGGGAAGCGACCTTTGCGCTAACCGATGCCTGCGTTACGCCGGTACTCGACTATGTCGAGGCGGCGGATCATCCTGCCAATGCCGCGCGCAAGGCGGTGGTGAAGGATGGCAAATGGCTGCACCCGCAAATCGCGCCACGGCTGGCGAGCCAGCAGCAGGCCGATGCTTTCCCCATCCCTGGCAAAGGTGCCGACTTTGCCGATGTGTTGGGTGAGGCCGGGCTTGGTGCTGCCGAGGTGGAGGCGCTGGTTGTTGCAGGGGCAGTCATTTCCGCCTAATCGCCTTCAATGTTCGACCGACCGACGATTATCGACGAGGGTTTTGCTACGAAGGTCCTCGCAGGCGACTTGCCACCAGCGCGCAGCAACCAGCCAGCTTCCATTCCGCCCGCCCACAAACTAGTCGATCTGTTCGACACGCAAATCATGTCGCGCCATCTCGACCTGTGGGCGCGGCGATCGAAAGGGAAGACCTTCTACTCTATTGGCAGTTCGGGGCATGAAGGCACGGCGGCGATGGCGGCCGCGACGCGCCAGACTGACATGGCCTTCCTCCACTATCGCGATGCTGCTTTCCTAATCCAGCGCAAGAAACAGGCAGGTGGGCTGACGCCGCTTTACGACATGGCGCTCAGCTTTGCGGCCTCAGCCGAAGACCCGATTTCAGGGGGGCGGCACAAAGTGCTGGGGTGTGCCGAAACATTCGTGCCGCCGCAGACAAGCACCATTGCCTCGCATCTGCCCAAGGCGGTGGGCGCGGCGCATAGTATCGGCATGGCGCAACGGCTGAAACTGGCGGAGGCCGAGCTGCCGCATGACGCGGTCATCCTCTGTTCGTTCGGCGATGCATCGGCGAACCATTCGACCTCGCAGGGCGCGTTCAACTCGGCAGCCTGGGCGGCGTACCAGCATTTGCCGATGCCGATCATCTTTCTCTGCGAAGACAATGGGATAGGTATTTCGGTTCGCACGCCGGGAGGATGGGTGGAAGCAAATTTCAGCCAGCGTCCGGCGCTGCATTATGTCCAGTGTGACGGTGTCGACATGCTCGATGCGCTGCGCGGTTGCGAGGAGGCGGTGCAGTATGCACGGAGCCGCCGCAAGCCGGTGTTTTTGCACATGCGCACCGTGCGGCTGATGGGCCATGCCGGCGCTGATGTCGAGGCAAGCTATGCGGCGCTAGAGGCGATTGAGGCCAATGAGGCCCAAGACCCGCTGCTCCACAGCGCACGGCTTTTGCTGCAGCATGGCGGGATGAGCCGCGAGCAGATTGTCGGGCGTTATGAAGAGATGCGCCAACGGGTCGAGCGCGTGGCCGCAGAGGCGCTGACCAAGCCGCGGCTTTCGACTAACAGCGAGATCATGGCACCGATTGTGCCCAAGGTTGGGCAAAAGCCGTCCCCGCCGCTTCCTGATGCGGCAGCGCGCAAGGCCTTGTTTGCTAAAGACGGACGCAACCTCGCCAAGCCGGTGACCCTCGCAAAATCGATCAACTTCGCGCTGGCCGACCTGATGCTGCGCTACCCCAACATTTCGCTCTTTGGCGAGGATGTCGCGCGCAAGGGCGGGGTTTATGGCGTGACGCAAGGGTTACAGGACAAATTTGGTGCCGCTCGCGTGTTCGATACCTTGCTCGACGAACAGACCATCCTCGGCCTCGCCATCGGCATGGGGCATAATGGCTTTGTCCCGATCCCCGAAATCCAGTTTCTCGCCTACCTCCACAATGCCGAGGATCAGCTGCGGGGCGAAGCGGCGACGCTGAGTTTCTTTTCGAACCAGCAATATCGTAACCCGATGGTCGTGCGCATAGCGGGGCTGCCCTATCAAAAGGGTTTTGGCGGGCATTTCCACAATGACAACAGCCTGGCCGTGCTGACCGACATTCCCGGCATCATCGTCGCGGTGCCCAGCTGCGCGGCCGATGCGCCCGCGATGCTGCGCGAATGTGTACGCCTGGCGCATGAGGATGGGCGGGTGGTTGTTTTCGTCGAACCGATCGCGCTTTACCACACCACTGATCTTGATGAGGCAGGCGATGGGGGTTGGACTGCGGAATATGCTGCACCCAATGCTGCGCAGCAAATTGCTCTTGGCGAGATCGATATTCATGGCGACGGCAAGCATTTGGCGATCATAACCTACGGAAATGGCTATTATTTGTCGCGGCAGGCTGAGGGGGAACTTCGCGCCAAGGGTATTGACCTGCGCATCGTCGACCTGCGCTGGCTGCATCCACTGAACGAGGCGGGAATTGTCGATTCGGTAAAGTCGGCGCAGAAAATTCTGATCGTCGATGAATGCCGCCGCGCGGGCAGCCCTTCCGAAAAACTGATGACCATATTGGCCGAAGCAGGGCGCGGCAATGACACCAGCCGCCTGACCGCCGACGATTGCTTCATCGCCTTGGGGCCTGCGGCGGAGCTAACTCTGCCGAGCAAGGCGTCGATCATTGAGGCGGCGCTGAAGGCGGTCGGCAAATGAAAGAAAAGCTGCTTGTGATCTGCCCTGGTCGCGGAACCTATAACGCGACCGAACTCGGTTACCTGAAACGCCATCATAAAGGAGGCGGCGATCTGGTAGCGCGGCTCGATGCGTATCGGGCGAGCCAAGGCCAGCCGACGATATCCGAACTCGACGGCGCAGAAAAATACAGTCCGTCGCTGCATATGCCAGGCGATAACGCCTCGCTCTTGATCTATGCCTGCGCGCTCGCTGATTTTGCAGCGATCGACCGCGAGCGGTACGAAATAGTCGCAGTTACCGGCAATTCGATGGGCTGGTATCTGGCGCTGGCTTGTGCTGGCGTGCTGGATTTCGACGTTGGCGCACGGCTGGTCAATATTATGGGCAGGTTGATGCACGAAAAGGGCG
>CAZSJE010000025.1:0-10092 GCA_964606835.1 uncultured Sphingorhabdus sp. | reverse complement strand
GTCCCGCTGGCAAAGGCGGCCAATCCGGCTAGCGATTTCGGTAGCGGTGCAATTCCGGCGATCGACGGCACTGGACGTATCTGGGCGCCCAAAGCCTTCGATCCAGCTGCGATTTACGATTACACGCTCGGGGCACAGATAAACCGGACCTATTACTTTGCCCGTGCAGTGCAGGTGGCGGCGCGCGAATATTGCCCGGACAAGATCGTGGTCCTCGGCCCCGGCACGACGCTCGGCGCGCCTGTCGCACAGGCGCTCATCGCCAGCGGCTGGCGCGGCCTTTCAGGCAAGGCCGACTTTCAGACGCGGCAAGTTGAGGATCCGCTGCTGATTTCTATGGGCATGCCCGAACAACGCGCTTATGCGCTGCCCGCATAAATAGGGACGATAAGGATTCGCATATGGCCGAAGAACTGGAGTGGTGGGATTTCGATTCGGTTGAGGAATTTGTCGATCAGGTCGTCGGTGACGTAACCTTCATTATCGAAAGCGCATTGGACGCGCGCGGGCAGGCGCTGGTGGCCTTTCCTGGCGGTTCGACACCGGTGCCGATCCTGCAGAAACTCGCTGAAGCGCCGCTGCGCTGGAAGGGCGTGACAATAATCCCGACCGACGACAGGCTGGTTCCGGTGAGCGACCCTATGTCGAACGTCGCGATGCTGGCGAAGATTTTCCTGCCAAAGGGCGCGCGGGTATTGCCGCTGACCAGCGATGCTGCCGACTACCAGCTCGCCGGCAATGCCGCCAATGCCCGGCTGATGGATTTGCACTGGCCGCCCGACCTGGTCTGGCTCGGCATGGGTGCCGACGGGCACACCGCTTCGATCTTCCCCGGCCCCGACATGGACGCCGCACTCGATGCGCCAAAGGACCGCAGGGCGATAGGCGTCGCCCCCGATCCGCTGCCGCCCGAAGCCCCGGTCAACCGCGTGACGCTGACTGCGGCTGCCATCGCGGCCGCACGTACGACGATGATCGTCATTTCGGGTCAGGAAAAGCGTGATTTGCTGGAACAGGCGTCAGAAGATGGCGGAAAGTCGGCCTATCCGGTTGGCAAATTGCTCGACCGGATCACCGTGCCGGTCGACATCTACTGCCTGAATTAGATCGGTCGCAGCTTCTTCGGTTGTGACGCCTGCGCCTTGTCTAGTTTCGCCAGATAGCTGGGCACCTGATAAGCTGTGCTTTCGCGCACCGCGAGCATTTTTGGATCGATCGGATAGTCGAAGGCAATACCGAACCGCGATTCGGCAACCCAGGCGACCTTTCCGCTGACCCAGCCGATATTGCGCAGATGAACCTCGATCGGGTCGCCGCGCGGAGTACGCAGCGGCGCTTCTGCCATCAGCCCGCCTGCCGAAATATTGCGAACGCGCACTTCCTTTTCATCGCCCGAAGCGGGAAAGCGCAGAACGGCTTTCACGAACAGGCTGTCCCTGTTCTGGCCCCGTTGGGCGTCGCTATCCGTCGGGTTAAAGGGTTGGTTCATGGCGTTCCGGCACCTGTTCAATCATGATTGTAACTAGCCAAAAAACATCGCCAACTGGTTAACGATGACGGATATTGTTTCCCGGCGTGAATTAAAGAAAAAGGGCGGCATCCCTTCGAATGCCGCCCCTTTCGATTCCGAACCGAAGTTCGAACGAACAAGCTTACTTCTTCAGCTCGTTGTCGACCTTCGTGAAGGTGTTCTTCAGGTTGTTACCCAGCGAACCCATCGCGGTGATAGCAGCCACGGCGATCAGAGCGGCGATCAGGCCATACTCGATAGCGGTTGCACCTTCTTCGTTCTTGAAAAGCTTCTTGATCATTTTCATTTCTAGTCTCCTGTTCAACATTCACCCGATCAGCCTTGGTATTCTGGCTGATTTTGGACTGTTACACCTCAAATGCTAACAAAGCGTTATGAGCCAGCATTGACGACCTTGGTGGAAACTTTGTTCCACATGCCCGTCGAAGAAGATGCGAAATTCCCCAGAGCCACCATCATCACTACAACGATAAGCCCTGCGATCAGTCCATACTCTATTGCCGTCGCGCCCGACCGGCATTTGACAATGCCTTTAATAAGTTCCAACATGATTGGCCCCATCTTCCTGGTTGGTTGCGAGCGGGTTCTTTTTCTCACGAGAGTGTTAACAAAAACTTTCAGGATCGCGCGCAGATGCAAAAAAATCCGACATTGTTGCCGGTGGTCGCCGCAGCGCTGGTCCGCGAGGATGGCATGATATTGCTGCAAAAACGACCTGAAGGCCGCTCCATGGCCGGGTTTTGGGAGTTCCCCGGGGGCAAGATCGAAGCGGGCGAGACCCCAGAAGCTGCGCTGATTCGGGAACTGAATGAGGAGCTGGCGGTCGGGGTCGACGCCGCCGATCTGCTGCCGGCCTGCTTTGCCAGCGCCGCGTTGGGGGACCGTTCGCTGCTGCTGTTGCTTTACATATGCAGGCATTGGCAGGGTGATCCGAGGCCGGTCGAGAGCCCGGAAATCGGCTGGTTTTCGGGTGAGGACATGCGCCACCTGCAAATGCCGCCTGCCGATCTGCCGCTGCTCGATCTGCTCGAACGGCTTCTCTAGCGCGGTTTTGGCAGGAAATCGGCGAGCGAAACCTGACCGCTGCCTCGCCTCGCCGGACGGGGTTGTTCGGGCGATGGCGCCCAGCCGCTTACGTGGAGAAAAGTGAAAGCCTCGCTCACCCGGCCATCGGCCTCGGCCATTCCGCGCCACGCGGCATCAAGGCGGATTGGCAAGTTGCGGTCGATCGCACGTGTTCCCGCCAATATGTTGCTTGCCCCGGCATCGCGAAGGTCCGCCACCAATCGCCGCCAGTCGGCATATCGGACCGTCAGCCGTTCGAGATCGGCAACGGGGAGGGTAAAGCCCGCGCGTCCCATCAGGCCCGACATGCTCCCCAGGTCGATTTGCGGATGGATATGCGCGCGTGCGCCATTGCCGTCGGCGGCGAGCATCGCGGCTTTCAGGCGCAACAGGGTCCCCTGGCCATAAAGCACGCCCAGAAACAAACCATCGGGCCGCAGTGCGCGGCGGATTTGCACCAGCGCTCCCGGCAGATCGTTGACACTGTCGAGTGTACCGGCCGAAACGATCAGGTCGAAACTGCCAGCTCGGTGTGCGAGCATGCCTTCATCCACCACGGGATCGAGTGTCAGCTCTGGATTATGGCCAGCTAAAATCCTTTGAGAAAGCGCTGCGACCGGTCCTAACAATAGCACCTTTTCGAACGTCCGCGAAACACAGGCGAGCCGGTCGGCCAGTTCATCGGCCATATGCTGCAACAGAAAGGACCGGTCCGCACCCCGCGCCCGCGCCCGCGCCTGCACAGCAAGGCGGCGCTGCGGATCGAATATGATGGGCGGGGCATCGTTCATTTGCTGCTTGTGCCGTGGCACGGCTTGAGGGACAAGGCCGCTCGTGCAAATGCTCGCTGCCCCGTTCCGCGCGATGCTCGATTTCGCGTTGCCCGAACGCTGCCCCTCCTGCGGCGCGATTGCAGCCACTGGGGGAAGCTTCTGCAGCAGTTGCTGGGGCAGCCTGACCTTCCTGTCGGAGCCAGCCTGCGCCAGCTGCGACTTGCCCTTGCCCTATGCCAGCGAAGGCGGCCAGCACTGCGCGGCCTGTATCGCCAGCCCGCCACGGCACGACGGCATCAAGGCGGCAGTGGCCTATGGCGATATCGCCCGCGACGTGGCGCTGAAGCTGAAATATGGCGGACGAATCGGTCTGGCGCGGATGATCGCGGCGCAATTGCTGCGCTATCGCCATGCGTTGCCGGACGACGCGCTGCTGGTTCCGGTGCCGCTCCACTGGACCCGGCTCTGGTCGCGCAGTTTCAACCAGTCGGTTCTGATTGCGCGCGAGATCTCGGCGATGGCAGGCTTTGCCCATTGCCCGGATCTGCTTCGCCGCACTCGACGGACAACGCCCTTGGGAGGGCTGTCGGGTAGCGAGCGGCGAAGGATGGTGGCGGGCGCGTTCGACCTGAATCCGAAGCAGGCCGATCTGGCGCGCGGACGGCACATTTTGCTGGTCGACGATGTCTACACCAGCGGTGCCACTACCGATGCCTGTGTCCGTGTGCTCAAAAAGGGTGGGGCCTCGGCGGTCACGATATTGTGCTGGGCGCGGGTGCTCCCGGTGGCGCTAGAGGTCACTTGACTTGGCCGCCACCTGACCCCATTTCCCATCCATGAGCGCAAAAGTCGAAATCTACACCAAATTTGCCTGTCCCTATTGCTTCCGCGCCAAGCTGTTGCTGGAGGAAAAGGGTGCGGCTTATGAGGAGTTTGACGCAACCGGCGGGCCAAGGCGCGAGGAAATGCTTGCCCGAGCAAGCGGAGCCTCCACCGTGCCCCAAATATTCATCAACGGACAGCATGTCGGCGGCAGCGACGATTTGGCTGCGCTGAACCGCGCTGGAAAGCTCGACGCTCTGCTAGCAGGTGCCTCGGCGGTATGATCGCCTTCGATCTCGTTTGTACACCCGCCGGTCATCGATTCGAGGGCTGGTTTGCCTCATCGGCGGAATATGACCGGCAGTTGGGTGCGGATTTGCTCTGTTGTCCGTTATGCGGAACCGCAGCAGTGACAAAAGCAGTGATGGCACCAAATATTGCCAGAAAGGGCAACCAGACAACTATTGCGGCACCTGCGCCAACTGCCGAAATGCAAGAAACCGTCGCCATTAGCAACCAGCCTGAACTCCCCAAGGAAATTGAAAGGGCTATCGTAGAACTAGGCAAGCTCCAGGCGAAAATGCTCGAAAAATCCGATTGGGTTGGCAGTAAATTCGCCGAGGAAGCCCGCGCGATCCATTATGGCGAGCAGGCCCATCGCATCATCCACGGCGAAGCCACGCCCGAAGAGGCGCAGGCGCTGTTCGATGAAGGCGTGTCGGTCGCCCCTCTGCCTTTGCCCTACGTCCCGCCCGAAGCCAAAAATTGACCCTTCGCCACGGTGCGGCTATCGCTGCCAACGGCGCACCCATAGCTCAGCAGGATAGAGCATCAGATTCCTAATCTGGGGGCCACTGGTTCGAATCCAGTTGGGTGCACCATATATCAGGCACCGCTATGGTGCCTGATATATGGTTCGCCCAGCATTGGATGAGAGCCATGTTCGGGGCCGGAGCCGCAAAGCGGCGGAGGCGACCGGAGCGCAGCGGAGGTCAATCCAGTTGGGTGCACCAAAACTCACTCTCCCTTACCACCGCACCGAAAGCCCGACGCTGGCATTATGCGTCTGCGCGCCGGACCGGAAATTGCCGTCATAGCCTGCCCACAGGCTGACAGTATTGACGATATCGGCTTCAATGCTTGCGCCCAATTCGCCGACCGTCCGTCCGGTGCCGGGACCGAACGCTTGCATTGCTGGCCCAGCGGGACCGCTGGCAAAGACCAGGTCGGCAACGCCGCTGCGGTCGCCGCTGTCCTTGGCAATACGGGCATGGAAGCGCGGGGTGATTGCTCCGCTTTCGCCGCCAAGCTCGGTCGCCGCCTCTATTCCGGCGAACAGCCGGGTCCGCTTGGTGGTGCTGGCAAGGCCGGACAGCGGGGTGCTGCCGCCGGTTTCGGTAAAGCGTTTCAGTTCGGCTTCGCTGTGGCGAACACCGCCGACCAGCGCGAGTTCGACAGCCTCTTCGGCAATCAGGTCATAGCCTGCCTGCGCGCCGATCCCCCAGCCGCCCAGATTGCGTGAAGCGCGTGCGGTGCCGGTGGGCGATGCGACCTCTGTATCGACGTCGCCAAAGCCATAGCTCAGCGCCGCTGACAGCGAGAAGCGCCCGCTGCCAAGTCCGCCATAAAGCGCAAGCTGGGTCAGCTTGGCATCCAGCCGTTCGGGAAAGAGCGGGTCGCGCACGCGGTAATCGGATGAACCATGATCGACCGCAAGCCCCAGCCGCGCCCCGCTCTCCCATCCCTTTTCGATGCCCAGGACAAAGCCCTTTGCATCGCCTTTGACCTTTGCCACGGGCACGCTGGCATCGGCATTGATCGATGACCAGCGGCCATAGCCGCCGCCAAAGAGCGACAGGCCGCCACCTTCGCCGCCGAGGGCCATCTCGTCTCGCATTGCCGCACCGGTGC
This sequence comes from uncultured Sphingorhabdus sp., assembly GCA_964606835.1. Lineage (GTDB taxonomy): Bacteria > Pseudomonadota > Alphaproteobacteria > Sphingomonadales > Sphingomonadaceae > Sphingorhabdus_B. Next base: position 3,990 of record CAZSJE010000025.1, on the reverse strand, counting down.
GCGCCATGGACGGCGGGCTGCCATCTCTCGCAGCACCGCGCGCCAGAAGCTGCGCCAGCAGCCGGTCATTTGCCTCAAACGTCGCAGGGCCGACCAGCGCATGCGCCGTGCCGAACTGGTTGCCTGCCGTGCCATTCACGGCGTAGCTGCTGGTCTGCACCTGATCGATGCTGACCGTCGTCGTGCGTTGCCTTGTGTTGGTGGTGTTGGTGTAATTGTTGATGTTAGTGTCACCCGCCCCCAATGTCAGCGTAGTTCCGGGTAGTGAGCAGCCGGTCGGGTTCACATTGGTCGCTGCCGGCGTTGCACAAGTGCCCCGGTCGCCAGTAGCAACGCTTCCGGGACCGTTCGTCGTAACCGTGGCAAGGCTGGTCGCCACGGAAATCAGTTCGTCACGCGTTGCCTCGCGTGGGTTGGAGTTGACGGTGCTGGTTCCGGTCAAAACCGGCACTGAAATACTGATCCGGCGCAGCCCTGCGGCAAGCTGGATAGCGTTGCGCGCATTGGTGATCGCGTTCGCCCCTGCCGGATCGGTCAACGCGCCTGCAAAGCTGCTATCGGAGATGTTCACCCCGTTCAGCGTCCCCCGCACTCGCGTCTGGAAAGTCTGGTTGACGATGGCCTGCTGCGTCACATCAGGCAGCCGCACCTCAACCAGCAACCGCGACTGCGTCGTCGTCGTAACGCCAATCGACGCTATCGACAGCAAGAAGGGGCGTATCCGATCAAGCGACCCGTTATAGGCCTGGCCCAATATGGTATTGCCATTCGCCGTCACATCCATCGCTTCGGTCAGCGTCCAGCCACCCAGCGACAGACCGAGGCCGGACGCGAACGTGTTCAGATTCTGCATCCCCGTCGCCTGCGTCCATCGCCAGGCAATACCCGTTTCAGAATCGGAAAAGCTGACCGAACCATCCGATGTTCCACCAACAATGACCGAACCATTTGCGCTGGCCGCATTGGCTATCGTCTGGAAATCGGCGGGAGTGGTTCCTGCAAGATAGCCCAGCCCGGTGATCTGGCCGTTGCGCCAATAGACAGCCTGCAAGTTTCCGTCGGCCGCAACCGAGGTTCCGACGATGGTGCTGCCATCGGCGCTGATGTTGTTCACGTCTGAAAAACCGGCGAATAGCCCAAAAAAGTATGAGGCATTGGACAGGTTCGGAAGCGCCGTCACCCCGCTTTGGGCATTCCAGACAAACGCCCCCTGATGGATGTTCCGGGATAATCGGCATAGATTCGGACAGTCTTGGAAAATGCCTGCAATCATTGTCGCATCGCCGGACATGGCCGTGCCCAAAATTCTGTCAGCGGTAAAACGCGAGCTGGCTATCGGGCCGTGTGAAGCGATTATTCGATAGCCCGTGACGGGGGACCATAGATAAACAGCCCCGACAGTGTCGCTCTCTCCGTTTACCAGGATGAGAGAGCCGTCGGAGCTGACCGCGCGTGCATCCGCAGCATACCCGCCGACAAGAAAGTTGGGGGGTAGGGGGATGTAGCGAAAACCCGTTGCTTGCGTCCAATAGGTCGCTTGATAGACGGATCGTGTTTCCGGGGTCAGATCCTGCCCGATCGCATAGCCGACCAGCGTGGAGCCATCGCGGCTGATCCGGATTGAAATATGCCCACTCGGATAGTCCGCACTGGGAACCACAATCGTTGGCACGCCATCGCGCCACCGCACGATGTTTCCGCCGCCGCGAAAAAAATCGCCAAACACCGTCCGGCCGTCGCTGCTCATGCCATGAACGGCGATTCCGCGCGGCGTTTCGCCCGCCGGGGGCTCCAAAATCGCCAGCACCGGCCCGCAGGTCGCGATGTCGGGCGGCACTGGAGTGCCCGTTGTGGTGTTGCAATTATTGGGCGGTGGCGTGGTTTGGGCTTGGGCCGCTTCGGGAACTGCCGCCACCGCAATCATCGCAACCAATGCGGCACTACCCATCAGGGTTTCGCGCATCCTGGGTTGCGCGACATCCTGCATGATGCCGTTGACACAGTGCTGGCAGCGACCGCTCCCACCGCAAACTGAACACGTCCGCCCGTCAAATTGCGTGCCGGTGCCTCCGCAGTTGGCGCAACGCGCAGTTCCGTTGCAATAATAACAGACTGGCATGATGCCCTCCTCCACATTTCAATGTCGTGCAGAGAATGAGAGCATCGGCCTCACCCGCAATGGACGAGTGCGGGCAGGGGGCGGACAAATGCGGACATTGGGAGGTTTGTGTAGGGATTCCTCCCCGTGCCGGGGAGGAACTAGCGGCCAAACAATCCGTAAAACGCCGGATCCCCCTGAAACCCCACAAACTCAATGAACGCAGGCAGGGCCTCGCTGCCCGGCTCCTTGATCTCGCGTGCCTTCAGCAGCCAGCGGCGCACGCCTTCGCGGTCGCCCTTGGCCGCGTGCAGGATCGCCAGCCGTAGCGCGCTCTCGCCATCTTGCTCAAACCGCTTTTCCTCTGCCGCGATCAGCGTCGCAAACATCGCCTCGCGCCCGCCGCTGGCATAGGCCGTCTTCGCCGCCAGCACCGTTTCCAGCCGCGCATCCTGCAACCGCAGCCTTGCCGTGCGCTCGGCAGAGGCAAGGAAGCCCGGATAGTCACCCTCCAGCAGCCGGATACGTTCCAGATAGGCGTGGGTGTTGTTGAAATCGGGGTCGATCTGCGCGATGTCGGCCAGCGCCGCTTTGGCTTCCACTTTTTGCCCGGCCAGATAGAGGCCATAGGCGCGGTCGGCGGCGATCGTGCTCGAATCGGGGTTCAGCCGGTTGGCCTCGGTAAGCGCGGAAAGTGCATCCCTGGCCCGCCCCGGCTCACCCATCAACATGGTGCCGCGCCAATGCTGCGCGGTGGCATCCTGCGGGGCCAGTTTGATCGCTTGATCGATCAGCCGCAACCCCTCGGCGCGCTCGCCTTCGCTCCAATAGGTGATGAAGGCCTTGGCGCGCAGTGCGCGGTGCGATTTGGGATCAATCGCCAGCGCCTTGTCCGCCGCGATCGTCGCGCGGCGGAACGCGGTTTCGGGCGGCAGCGAATTGAATTCGCGCAGCAATAAATAGGTGTCGGCGAGGCCGACATAACCTGCGGCGTTTTTAGGGTGACTCTGGGTAAGCTGCGCAAACAAGGTTTCGGCCTTGAGCAAGCCGGGAACGGTGCGCCGTTCCATCGCCAGATTGGCGGTCGCAAAGGCGGCATTGGCCTTTGCGTCCTTGCCATAGGGCGCGGCAGCCTGCGTGGGGGATGGATCGGTCCAAGGTGCCCAGGCCGTCAGGCCTGCAAGCGCAAGCGTGGCGGCAGCCACCGACGGCCAAAGCCAGCGGCGCTCCCTGGGTGTTTCCTGCTCCTGCGCAGCCTGCCCCTGTCGATCCCCAAGCCAGTCGGCAAGCTCTTGGGAGTCGGCCCACACGGTGCCGCTGCCGCCACCCGGAACACGGTGGACGGGAAGACCGCGTTCCGCTTCCCAGCGGCGCGCGGTGCGTTCCTCACGGCCCAGATAAGCGGCGATCGCCTTCCAGCCGTTCAGCCTTTTGTCCTGACCCTCTCCCATCCGCCGGTGCCTGGTTCCCCACATGCCAAAAATTCATCAAATGGAGTAACATGGCAGGCGGATAAGCGCCAAGCTATTTGCTTGCTTACCGGGTGGCTTCCTTGGCCTTGTCGCCCAGTTCTTTCATCTTGTCGCCAGCAGCAGCGGCAGCTTCGCCGGTCGCCTTGGCGGCATCGCCCGCCACTTCCTTGGCCGTTTCGCCGGCCTTGTCGGCAGCAGCGTCGATTTTCTCGCCAGCAGTGTCTGCTGCGGCTTCGGCATCCTTCATGGCGCCTTCGGCAGCGTCAGCAGTGGCATCGCCGATGGCGTCGGCGGCCTCAGCGGTTTCCTCGGCTGCCTTGTCGCCCGATGCGCCGCATGCAGCGAGCGGCGCGGCCAGCAACACGGCAGCAAAAGCGGCTTTCTGAACTTGTTTCATGCAGAACACTCCTCCCCGGAGGG
>CAZSJE010000024.1:7195-20141 GCA_964606835.1 uncultured Sphingorhabdus sp. | reverse complement strand
TCGGCCTATCTGCGAGGGGCAACGGCGCAGGGCCTAGTGGGTTTCGACGAACAAGGCCGCGTCGTCCCCGCGCTCGGTGCGCGCTGGATCACCACCGAAGATGGCCTCAGCTATATTTTCCGCCTGCAGAAAATCCGCTGGAACGACGGGCGCGATGTCAACTCTGATGAAGTGGCCATTGCCCTGTCGCGACGGTTGATCGAATTGCGCAACAGCCGTTTCGCCGCCGAGCTGGCGCTGATCGACCGCATCGTGCCGATGACCGGAAAGGTCGTCGAAATCCGTCTGAAGGCACCGATGCCCAATTTGCTTGAGCTGCTGGCGCAACCCGAAATGGGCATCGCTTACAAAGGCGTCGGATCGGGACCAATGGTCGCGCGGCGGCAAGGGACAGGGATGCAACTGTCACGGCGGATCGACGACCCTGCAAAGGGTATTGCGCTGGAAGACCGGCAAGTAGCGCTAAGCGCCAATGATGCGCCGACTGCGCTCGCCCGTTATGTCGCCGGCCAATCCGATCTGGTGCTCGATGGCCGGTTTGAGCATTTGCCCTATCTTGCTGCCACCGAGGGCGGCGATGCCGTGCAATATGATGCCGCGCCGGGGCTGTTCGGCCTGCTGTTCGTGGCAAACGGACCGTTTCTGTCCGATCCCGCCAACCGCGAGGCGATCGCGAAGGCCATCGACCGGCCCCGGATGATTGCCGATTTCAACATCACCGGCTGGAGGGAAATGCTGACGCTGGCCCCGGAAACGCTTCCCAACCGTGCAGCCGTGGCGCGGCCCGACTGGACCAGCCGCCGCATCGACGAACGCAAGGTGGAGGCACGCGCGACGATCGAAAGCTGGGAGGCCGCCAATGGTCAGGTCCGCGCTTTACGCATTGCCCTGCCGCGCGGCCCTGGTGCGCGCATGGCCTTTGCCCGCATCAAAAGCGATCTGGCGGCCATCGGGCTGTCGGCGGAGCGGGTGACCTATGCGCAGAACGCCGATTTGCGGCTGATCGATCAGGTCGCCGACATGTCGAGCCCGGCTTGGTATCTGGAGCAATTGTCCTGCGAGATGACCGTGCTGTGCAGCGAAGAGGCGGATATGCTGGTACTTGGTGCGCAGCAGGCGACCGACCGCGCCGAACGCATGCGGCTGCTAGGCGAGGCCGAGAGCAAATTGCAGGAACTTCGCAACTTTGTGCCCCTCGCCAACCCGCTGCGCTGGACGCTGGCGCGCAATGGTCTGCTCGGCATGGCTCCCAATGCCCGCGCCTTCCATCCCTTGCAAAATCTGGGCGTCGATCCAAGATAAAGGAAAGAAGGAGGGCCAATATGCCCCTGTCGCAGGAACAGTTCAACGAATTGGCCAAGTCGCTGCCTGCATTGGGCAACGATCCCAAAGCGGTGCGTGCGCGGGTGGAGGCTTTGGAACAATTGCTCGAACGCAGTTTCCATATTCCGGGGACGAAGGTGCCGGTGGGCCTCGATTCGATTGTCGGGCTGGTGCCGGTGCTGGGCGATATCGTGACCGCTGCGATGGGTGCCTATATGGTCTGGGAAGCACGCAATCTGGGCATGTCGAAATGGCATTTGATGCGGATGACCGCCAATGTCGGCATCGACACCGCGCTGGGGGCTATCCCGCTGGTCGGCGACGTGTTCGATTTTGTCTGGAAATCGAACAGCAAGAATTTGCGGATCATCAAAAAGCATCTCGACAAGCATCATCCGGGAACGCGGGTGATCGAGGGCTAACGTCCCCGCCAGATTTTGACTTGCGCCTTGTCGGCGGCACCCTGAATATGTGCCGGGCAGGCGGTTGGCTTGAATGACTTGTCAAGGCAGATGCGGACTTCCTGCAACCAGCCGCGCGGATTGACCTTTGCCTTTACCGCGCTTGCGGGCAGCCCGTCATTATGGGCGGCGAAGGCCTCTGCGAGTCCGACGGCATTCAGCGGCGCTTCTCCTTCCTTGGTCCCTTGCCGCGACAGCCGGTCCATATCGGGAAATTCGATGGCTTCGAATAGCAGCTTGGCAGCACCAAAATAGGTTTCGGGTTTCCGCGCCATGCACGTGCCATGTTTCGCCCATTGGTGCTGGAGCAGCTGCACATCGGGGCTCATGCAGATATTGTCGGCAAGCACCGCGCGGGACAGGACAGGCGCCTTGCGGCACCACATCGGATAGTCCGGTCCCGCCGCATTGGGCCACAGACCATGAACAACAAAGCCAAACTCACCGATCTTGCCGCTACATTGCAGCGCCATTGCCGGGTCCTTCTCGCGCCCCCGGCAAAATTCGCGGCTCCAGCTGAGCCCCAGCGTATAGCCTGCAATGGGGGTTCGGCGGATTTCTTCTTGCGGCTCCAATGTTGGTCGCGGCAGGCTGACAGGGGCCTTACACTGCCATGCCTGCGCGGTTGCCGCATGATGGCCCGACGAGGCGACCAGCAACGCCGCCAGCGGCAGCAGCCTAGGCCACATCGAAATCCAGCCCGATATCCGCAGCAGGGGCACTCTGCGTCAGGCGACCGACCGAGATATAAGTCACGCCGGTCTCAGCCTTGGCCCGAATCGTTTCCAGCGTCACTCCGCCCGATGCCTCGGTCGGCACGCGACCCGCAACCAGCGCGACCGCCTCTTTCAATTCCGCGACACCCATATTGTCGAGCAACAAATGTGTTGCCCCCGCGGCCAGCCCCGGCTCGATCTGTTCCAACTGGTCGACCTCCAGGATGATCCGCTCGATCCCGGCATCCTTGGCGCGCTTCACCGCTTCGGTGACGCCGCCCGCGACGGCGACATGATTGTCCTTGATCATCGCTGCATCCCACAGGCCCATGCGGTGGTTGGTGGCCCCGCCCAGCCGTGTTGCATATTTTTCCAGCGCGCGTAGACCGGGAATGGTCTTGCGCGTATCGAGCAAAGTGCAGCTGGTCCCGGCTATCGCCTTTACATAGCGCCGCGTCAGAGTGGCGATGCCAGACAGGTGCTGGACAGTGTTGAGCGCCGAGCGTTCCGCCGTCAGCATAGCACGGGCATTGCCCTCCAGCCGCATCAGGTCGGTCCCGGCGGCAACGCCGTGGCCTTCGGTCGCGAGCAGGCGGATTTCCATTTCGGGGTCGAGATGGCGGAAAAAGGCGAGTGCTATCGGCAGGCCTGCGACCACGATCTCATTGCGGCTATCCATGACGCCTGAAAAGCGTGCACCAGCGGGGATAACGCTTTCGCTGGTCACGTCGAGACCCGCAGGGCCTAAATCCTCGGCAAGCGTTGCACGGATGAAAGCGTCCAGGTCGAAATGGGCAAGGTCGAAGCTCATGCCGGACAAACTAGCCGAAGTGAGCCGACAGAAAAGGTCTTTGTGCGCCCCACACAGAAAAAGGGCGGCCCCATAAAGGAGCCGCCCCTGCCTGGTTCACCCCAGGGTACTGCAAATTATTGCACGGTCACTTCGACCCGGCGCGCATTGGCCAGATCGGTAGAGGTGTCGGTCGTCTCTTCGGGCTTGACCAGCTCGATCGACGTTGCCGGGACGCCGAGCGCTTCCAAGCCCTTGCCCACCGACTGCGCGCGGTTCTTCGACAGCTCCGCATTCGCTGCTGCGTTGCCGCGCGGGTCGTTAAAGCCCGATACCGCCAGTTTCGCAGTTGGATTCGCCTTGGCATAGTCGCTGACGACTGCCGCAACCTTGGCGAAATCGGTCGGCAGGTCCGACTTGGCCGTGTCGAAATAGACCGTCAGCATCGGCTTGCCATTGCGCTCTCCGGCAATGATCCCGGAGCCGGTGGGGATTTCGACCGGGGCAGGTGTCGGTGCAGGTGCCGCCACCGGGGCAGGGGCCGCGACAGGCGCAGGGGCCGGCGTTGGCTCAGGGGTCAGCGACGGACGCATGATCAGCCAGGCCAGCAGTGCAGCGGCAATGATCGCACCCAGCACCAGCGCAGCCACGCCGCAGCCCCAGCCGAAAAAGCCTGGGTCATCGTCGTCGGGACCGCCTGGGATGACAGGGTGGGCGGCGGCCGTTTCACCGCCATCGCCGGTTGGGGCCGCAGCTGCCGAGGATGCCATGGCGGCAAGACCCAACGCCCCGCCTGCTGCGGCGCTACCAGCAGAAACGCCGCCTTGTGACGTCTCATCTGCAGCGGTCGTGCCGCCCGCAGCGGCCATGCCCCCGGCTGCTGCCGCAGCAACCGCACCGGCCGCCGCACCGCCAAAGGTGGTCAGCGAACCGAAATGTTCGGCAAGGAGATAGTAAACAGTGACGCGGTTCTTGGTCCGGTCGGCCTTCATGCGCTGACCAACGGCCAGCACGCCTTCGTCGAGTTCGGCGTCGCTTTGCGTCAGTCCAAGCTTTTTCTTCAGATAGTTTTCGCGGACCGTTTCGCGCTCTTTCTTGTCCGACATGGCAACCAGTTGCCCGTCGCGGCTTTGCAGCGCGATTCCGCAATATTTGACGATTGCAGCAACCACTGTCTCATCGGCATCGGCCGCGTATTTGCGGACGTCCGCCAACCAGTCTTGAGCCATCTTTCCCACCTTTCCACCTCGTTGCGACAACATTGCCGCAATGCGCACTCCTCGCGCGGCCCCGTGCCGCGCCCCCGGAATTTGGTCAGATGCCTATGCCAAGTCGCGCCCGATGCAATATCCCGCGACTCAATTTTGCAAGGTTATACAATGATTTTTGCGGGATGGCGAATCTTGGTGAAGCGCCGATTTCAACGCGCTGAGCGTTTCGCCGCTTGAAGCTCGCGATATAGTTCAATCGCCTCCGGACAGGGGCGCAAGCGCGGCTCGATACCCTTGTACAATTGGCGACGCTCCTCGCGCGACCAGAAGACCTGCCAGCCAATCCTGCTGGACTTGAGCAAGATCGTGTCGGGCAGCCAGCGTTTGCGCATCCGCGCATGATGGTACCAGATTTGCAGCGTCAAAACCTGGTCCACCACCCGCTGCGGCACCCGGTCTGCCTCGCGCAGCAGCAAATGCTGGCGATCCATGCACATGGCGACGGCAGCTTTCAGCGCGCCATGGTTCATCGCCGAAGTGACGCGGTACCCTGACCATGCAATCGCTGCTATCGCGATCGCCGCAAGCAGCGCCCCGGCCATCAACAATGTTCGTCCAACGGAGCGACCCGCGTCGCTTTCAGTCACTGGGGTGCGCCAGGTCCCTGCGTCCCAGATCGCCTTGGCCGACCGTCTTCGACGCCATTTCCAGCATCCGGTCGAGGCTCTTCTTCGCCGCCAGCCGGACGGTTTCTTCGAGGTGAATCTGCGGTTGCAAATCGCGTAGCGCCAGATAGAGCTTCTCCATCGTGTTGAGCGCCATATAGGGGCAGATGTTGCACGCGCAGTTGCCGTCCGCGCCGGGCGCGCCGATGAAATTCTTCTCCGGCAGCGCCTTTTGCATCTGGTGGATGATGTGCGGTTCGGTGGCGATGATCACCGTGTCGCCGGGAACTTCCTTGGCATATTTCAATATGCCGCTGGTCGAGCCGACATAATCGGCATGGTCGATGATGTGCGGCGGGCATTCGGGGTGCGCGGCGACGGGGGCTTGCGGGTATTGCGCTTTTAGCTTGAGCAACTCCGTTTCGCTAAATGCCTCGTGCACAATGCATACTCCGGGCCAGAGCAGCATTTCGCGCCCGAATTTGCGGCTCAGGTAACCGCCCAGATGCCGGTCGGGACCAAAGATGATTTTCTGTTCGGGCGGGATTTGCGCCAGGATGGTTTCCGCACTGCTGCTGGTCACGATGATATCCGACAGCGCCTTCACCTCCGCCGAGCAGTTGATATAGGTCAGCGCGATATGATCAGGGTGCTTCTCACGGAATGCCTTGAACTTGCCGGGCGGACAGGCGTCTTCCAGCGAACAGCCAGCGGCCATGTCCGGCAGTATCACGGTCTTCTGCGGCGACAGGATTTTCGCGGTTTCCGCCATGAATTTGACCCCGCAAAAGGCGATGACATCGGCATCGGTCTCCGCCGCGCGGCGCGACAGCTCAAGCGAGTCTCCCACAAAATCGGCAAGGTCCTGAATCTCGGGCTTCTGATAATAATGCGCAAGGATGACGGCGTTGCGCTCTTTTTTCAGCCGGCCGATTTCGGCGAGCAGGTCGAGGCCTTGAAGGGACTCGCGTGCGGTGGGGGCGTTCATGTTCGCTTCCTAACTCCCCTCCCGCTTGCGGGAGGGGCTGGGGGTGGGCAGTGTCGAGCGCACATATGCCCACCCCTAACCCCTCCCGCAAGCGGGAGGGGAATTATTTGAGCAGGATTTCCTCAAGCGGTGTCGACAAATCCCAGCGGGTATCGACCTTACCCACCAGTTCGTCACCGAATTTCGCCTCGACCTTCGCCGAAATCCCCGCCGCTTTCAACGGCAGCGCAAAATTCTGCGCAATCGCCCTCCGCACCGCATCACGCGCGAGGCGCATCGGCACCGGACCCTTGGCCTGTTCGATCAGCGCGACTTCGCCTTTGGTGCGGTTCGCCTTGTCGAGCACCTGCTCTGCATCGGTAAGCGTGATCAGCAACCCGCCTTCGCTATATTCCTGGATCGAGTTCAGATCGATCTGCGGGCGCGACACTTCGATATCGGGAATGCGCACGCGCAGCGTATCGGTGCCGCTGTCCCAGCGCACGTCGTTGGCGGCAAGCTTGGACAGGTCGACCTCATAGCGCACCAGCCCGTTCATGATCAGCGTCTTGCGCGCAGCCAGGCCAAAGCGGCGCTGTTCGCTGGTCACCACGGCGCTGTAATTGGCGGCAAAAGCCGTCAGCCGGTTCTGTTCGCGCATGCCCTTCAATGTGGCGCCGGCGATGCTTTCTGTGTCCGGCGCGGTTGCGCGGTTCACGATCCAGATGATCGCGAGCAGCGCCAAGAGGATGGCAGCAAGCAGGTAAAGCGGGCGGCGTTCGGTCATGCGCGCTCAATAGCGGATCGGGCGGCGCGCGAAAGCCCTAGCCGGGCATTGGTGGCGGCGGCGGATATTCCATGCCGGGCAGGGCGGCTCCCGGATGTCCCGCTGTAACACTTGCGTAGATTGCATCGCCAAGCGGCGAATTCGCAATCAGCGCTGATACCGGGATCACCGCCAAATTGGCCAGCAAGCCGTACCACCATGCCGGGTGCACCTTGCCCATGCTGCGCCTGTCACGGATCATCCCTGCGACAATGAACAACATGCCAGCCAATCCTGCGATCTCAAAAGCGTATGGGATCAGGAACGGCATTGGCAGCAACCGACCGAAACCGGGTCCGATGATCGCAACCATCGCGCAGATGTGCAGCCGCATATGCCAGTCAGTCCGCTTTCGCATGCGGATGGCAGTCCATGCCAGCGCCGCGAAAACAACGGCTGTCAGCGGGTTGGCGATCAGGAAATGCTGGGGGCGGAAGAAAAACGGCGTCAGGCCGCGCTGGGTAACATCGATGATGATCAGGAAGGCGAGCACGACAAGCACGCCAATCCAGCCAGCCCCGATCCAGCCCAGCCTGCGGTGCAGGGCAATCGGCCCGCGCGTCGCCAGCCAGCTTTGCGTTACGAACAAGGCAACCCAAGCCATGAAGGCAATACCGTGCACATGCACCAGCGGGCGAGCATCAAAGGTCGAGCGTCCCGCCAGATATTGCGTCGAAAAACCTGCTATGACGACCAAAGCCATGGCAATGGCGGTGCGGCGGAAAAATGGCTCGTTGATGCCGTCGTTCGGCGCTGATGGTGCAATGGTAGCCAAGACTTCCCTCCCTCGTCCTCGACCCGGGGCGATGGCTAGCAACGAATTGTCATTGCCTCAAGGTTCAGGATGGAGCGACCATGTTTCGGCGGCGACGGACACCCGTCCCTGCCGGTGCAAATCCACCAGATGCGCCAGCACGCTGCGCCCGGCCGCTCCCTTCAGCCGGGGATCGAGGCCCTTGTACATCACCTCCACCATCGCCGGGATCGGGCGCGGACCTTTGCCCAACTCGCGTAAAATCTGTGCCTCGCGCTGCCGCCTGTGACCGATCATCCCGCGCACCAGCTGGCGCGGCTTTTCGACTGCGGGGCCGTGCGCCGGGTAATAGACGCGGTCGTCGCGGTCGTAGAGTTTCTGCAGGCTCGCCATATAGGCGGCCATATCGCCATCGGGAGGGCTGACCACGCTGGTCGACCATTTCATCACATGATCGCCGGTGAACAAGGCACGAGTTTCCAGCAGCGCATAGCAAAGATGGTTGCTGGTATGCCCCGGCGTTGCCACTGCCCCTATGGTCCAGCCATCGCCCGATACCCGCTCGCCGTCGCTCAGGATGCGGTCGGGCATGTAGTCGGGGTCGAATGCGCTATCGGCGCGCGGGCCATCGTCCTTGAGCGCCAGCGGCGCGCAGCCGATGATCGGCGCGCCGGTCGCAGCCTTCAAGGGGGCTGCGGCAGGCGAGTGATCGCGGTGCGTGTGCGTGCACAATATTGCCGTAACGCGCTGCCCCTCCACCGCGCGCAGGATGGCATCGACATGGCCTTCGCCGTTCATGTCCTTTGGATCGCCAACGCTAAGGCCACTGCCTGCAGGCCCCGGATCGATCACCGCGACATCCTTGCCCGCGCCCACCAGCCAGGTCTGCGTGCCCGTAAAGGTATAGGGCGATGGGTTTGGCGCAAGCACGCGGCGCACCAGCGGCTCGTGCCGTTCGGTCTCGCCTGCACGGATGCTGTCGGGCCAGTCGCTCATATCCCGGCTATGGACCATCGCGGGACAAAGAAAAAGGGCGGCCTCCTTCATGGGGCCGCCCAGTTATCGCAAAATCGGGCTGGGGAGCATGATTTTGCTGTTTCGACGAAACCCTCACTCAGGCTTCATCGTCCGGTTCATCATCTCGGGATAGCTCATCCTCCATCCGGTCGATCTGCTTTTCCAGGCTGTCGAGCACCGATTTGCGGATGTTGTCTGGCATGTCCTTTTCGGCGCGGATTTCAGTCTGCGCTTCGCGGAGGCCCTTGATCGCTTCCAGCCGGGCCATTTTGGCCGGGCCCTTGCCGCACATCACGACACGGACCCGCGACTTGTTCTTGCCGTCGAACCCGCTGACATCAGCAGTCACTGGTCCATCGCCTTTGCAGTGTCCCCGGGCTTCACGGATCTCGATGTCGGGGATCATTGCCATGGCAAAGCCGATTTGTCCGTTCGCTTCCGCCCATGCCGCATGGGCCTCTGCCCGTGCTGCTTCGGCTTCCCCGCGAGCAGCCTCAGCCTCACCGCGTGCAGTTTCCGCTTCGCCAACTGCCGCTTCGGCTTCGGCACGGGACTGCTCGGCTTCTTCGACCATCTTGTCGATTTCTTCCTCGCTCAGTTCGCGATTGGTACGCAGCACGATGGTCTTGCCATCCTTTTCGATGGTCCTGACAAAGGGCGTGTCAGCATCGCCGCTCACGTCGATCCGGTGCGTCTTGCCGTCCTTGCCACTGATCACGACAATCTTTGTCTTGTGCTTGTTGGCCTTTGGCGTGTTGGCATCAGCCGATTCGTCATGAGCATAGACAGGCACAATGGTCGCGGTCAGCGGCAGCGCGATCGCGGCAGCGGCCAGAATCGCGGCGCGGCCTGCGAACAGCTGCTTCTTGCTGGTGTCTTTCATCATCAATCTCCTCAATCTCTGGATTACCGCGCTTGGCCGATTTGATGCCATTGCCATGGCGAGAGCTGGCGTACTGGTATCGGCTGCCGAACGGGCCAGAGCGCGACCATAGCTTTGCCGGGTCTCGGCATCGGTCCCGGCAAGCACGCGCGCATCGCAGGCCGCCTCCTGATCGAAGCGGAATGCGCTCCACGCCATCCACGCCAGCGGGTTGAACCAATTGAGGCACAGGAAGATGAACGCGGCCAGGTTTGCGTAAAGGTCACCCGAACGGTGGTGCGACAGTTCATGTGCCAGCGCCAGCTTGCGCTCCTGCGCCGAAAAGGTGCGAGCAAAATTGGCGGGGACCGCAATGAAGCGGCGGAACAGCCCAAAGGCGAGCGGGCCACCGATACGGTCGGTTTCGATCACCCTGATGTCGCCGATCCGGTCGATCTCTTTGGCATCGGCCAGCAACTCGTCGCGCAGCGACACGTAGCGCAGCATCTGCACGATGAAGAGCAATGCCGCACCGCCCAGCCACAGGGTCAGGCCGACACCGGTCCAGTTTATCGCTGGGACCAGCGCAACTGTGGTTTCCGCTGCGACAGGAACCGCCAGCGCGGCGTCGCGAATGATATCGGAAACGGGTTCGCTTGTGCTTGCAGGCATAGTGATTTCACGGGTCAGGCTGGGCATGAACAGCCGTGCGGCGGGCAGCAGCCACAGCCAATAGGCAACGCTTGCACCAAAATGCCGCGCCACCGGGCCACGCAACAGCAGCACCGCAAGCAGAAGCGCGCTGGTCGCCAGCAGCGTATCGGACAGCCAAAGAATCATGCTGGGCATCATGATTTCATCTCCCTCAATATGCGCTCGATTTCGGCAATCTCTTCATCCGACAGCCTTTCCTGTTCGGCGAGATGCGCGACGAGCGGCATCAACTTGCCCCCAAAAAAGCGATCGACCAGCCGTTTCGATTCGCCCGCGACATAGGCTTCGCGCTCGACCAGCGGGCTGTAGAGGAAACGACGACCGTCGAGATGGTGGCCGATGGCCTCCTTGGCGACCAGCCGCGACAGCAGGGTCTTCACTGTGGCCAGCGACCAGTCACGTCGTGATGCCACGCGCGAAGAGACATCGGTCGCGGTCAGAGGCGCCTCCTCCCACAACACTTCCATGATCGCCAGTTCGGCGTCGCTTATGCGTTCGGTCATTTCCGACTCCTGTACCCCGTTGATTACAGGCGTAATCGGATCGACTACAATTGTAAATACCTCTTTTCGACAAACGACTTGGGGAGCGGACGAGCGGCCTAGGCGCGCAGGCCTTGCTCGATTTCCGCGAGCAGCCATGCCTTCGCCGGAGCATCGGCAAAGCTGTGCGAAGCGGTGGGGTATGTTCGGAGATCGATCCGGGCGCGGGCAGCGGCAAAACCGGCATCGCGCCATGCGGCCATGAAGGCCATGGCGGTGGTGTCGCGTTCGGCGATCAGGATGGTGGTCGGTGTTGTGGAGGCAGCAAGCGCCTCGGCAATGCGTCCGGCAAGGCCCGTCGGCGAATCTTTTTGTGCCGCGCGGGCGAGGCCGCCTGCCAGCTTCTTCAGGTCGATCTTGCCGCCGATCAGGTCGATCAGGCTGCGCGGGTTTTTGAGTCGCGCCCAGTATCGCGCCCGCACCGCAGCGGCGCTGGGCGGGGTGGGGGCATCCTCGCCGGCGGCATCGATCACCCAGGGGTTGGCAAGGATCAGCGCATCAATGTCGCCACCAAACAGTGCCAGCCCGCTTGCTGCATCGCAATTGCCGAATGCCACGATGCGGGTGACTTCTTGTGCTTTGCTGCGAAAGGCAGCGATGGCGGCACCGATGTCGGGGCCGCTTGCTTCAAAGCCGCCATTGTCGCCTTCGCTCTCGCCAATCCCGCGACGGTCATAGCGGAACACGGGATAGCCCAGCGCGGCAAAATGCGCGGCCATTGCTGCTTGCCCGGCATGCGCGCCGCTGCGGATTTCATTGCCGCCGCTGACGATCAGCAGGCCGGTCGTTCCCGCCGCCTCGTCCAGCGTTGCGGCCAGCGTCGCGCCTTCACAGTCAAAGCTGGTCAGCCACCGCCGCATGATGCGCTCCAATGATCCAGATCGGCGGCGATGGCAGCGGCGAAATCCGGGTCGTCCTGCGGCTCGGCGCGCAGCCAGAGCGGGGAGCCGATAATGTCGTCGCCCAGCTTGCGTTCGGTGAGGTTGGGGAGCGGCGCGGGTTCGGCAGTCCCCAACTGCGCGACCATATCCGGGCCAAGCAGGTTGCCCGCCAGTTCTATCGGGCTCGGCCCTGCAAGCAATTCGGCTTCCGTCAATCTGCGCCCCGCCTCTTTCTCTCCGGCAATCCGGGTGCGGACCATCGCTTTGAGGAGCGAAGCACCCTTGGCCGGGGCCAATCGCCAGTGAGGTAGCCACTCCGCCCCATCGACCAAGGAGCCACCGCGCAACGAGGCGACATGCGTTGCCCTTTGCTGCCCCGCGCAGTCCATCACCGCTCGGCGCCAGCTTTCAAGGCTTTGGTCTTGCAGTCTCGTCGGGCTCTCATTGCATCCGGGCA
Organism: uncultured Sphingorhabdus sp.; assembly: GCA_964606835.1. Classification (GTDB taxonomy): domain Bacteria; phylum Pseudomonadota; class Alphaproteobacteria; order Sphingomonadales; family Sphingomonadaceae; genus Sphingorhabdus_B. The sequence continues at coordinate 7,955 of CAZSJE010000024.1, read as the reverse complement.
GGTCGATCAGCAGGCAGCAGACACCGCGCCCCGCGAGGTCACGCATTGCCGAGGCCAGCACGCGCCGCATCCGGTTCATTTCATCAAACAAGGGTGGGACGATCAATATCCGCCGCGCCGCGCCGCGGCCAAAGCTCAGGCAATATTCGACCTGTCCGGCAAATTGATAACCCGGATATTCGGGCGCACTCACCCTGCAACCTTGGCCTTTGCAAAGGCGACCAAGCTGCCGAAGCTTTCGAACAAGTCGCCATCGACATCGTCATCATCGATCATGATGTCGAGCCGGTCCTCCATCTCGGTCAAGAGCCCAGCCACTGCCATCGAATCGAGTTCAGGAAGTGCCCCGAACAAAGGCGTATCGTCGGTCATGGCAGCGACGGTTGCGGGGGCAACGCCCAGCACATCGATCAGCAATTCTCGGATGGTGGTTTCGACTTCATCGGGAACAAAGGGCATGGGGCTCTCTCTCTTGTCATTTTTGCGCGCGATAATCGCGGAATGTGCGTAACGCAATGTGTGGCCAGTTGGCGGGGTGGTTGGGCCAGAACAGTTCAAGCCGATAGCGCGGGCGGACGTCTTCCATCCATTCGGCCTTATAGGCATCGCTGCCGGTGCCGTAATCGACCAGATCGACGCGGTCGACGTCGATCACGTGCTGGAACATCGCGGCGGATAGCAACGTGCCCGGCGATGCAGCGACATGCCGTTCGTCATAGGCAAGCTTATGGATCAGCGCGGCACCATTTTCGACGGTCCA
>CAZSJE010000024.1:0-7095 GCA_964606835.1 uncultured Sphingorhabdus sp. | reverse complement strand
GCCGTTCGTCATAGGCAAGCTTATGGATCAGCGCGGCACCATTTTCGACGGTCCAAAATTGTGCGGCCACCGGCTGCCCATCGATATAGGCAAGGCCCAGCCTTAAAGCCCCTGCCAGCCCTTCGCGCTCAGCAAGCTGCCGCAAAAATTCGGGGCTACCTTCATGCGGCTTCCAGCTCTTCGCATAGACGCGTTCATAGTCGGCCCAACTGGCGGGCACGAAATCGCGCTCAATCCGGATCGATACCGCACCGGTCTTCCCCTTGCGCTTGACGGTGTTTTTGAGCCGTCCGGGCCGATTCTGCCAATAGGCATCGAAGCTGCGGCCACCCACATGCAGCACATGGTTGCTGTCGCACTGCTCGCGAAACACCGTCCAGCCTGCTTGGCGAAAGGCATTGGCGATCAGGGTGGCGCTATGGTCTTCGTCCGGCAGCGGGGAAAGGGTCAGCCGCCGGGTTTGCCCTTGCAGCGTCGATGCGGCTTCGCGGAGCAAGGCAAGCTTCGTCACCTCATCGCCTGCCGCGGTAAATATCGGTCGCCAATGGAAATTATACCAATTAGCAAGCGCGACATGATGGCCGCTGCTCGCCCGCATCAGCGGCAGCCATAGGCTGGCGGCACCCTCGCTCGCACCGATAAGCAAAGGCGTACGGTCGCGCAGCGCCATGCGGTGCAATGTCTCCAGCCATTCCAGCCGGTCGAACAGCGACGGCTGGGCCTCGCGATCCAGCACGCCACCCGCCGCCGCTTGCGCGGTCAGGAAATTATGATGATATTCACCTTTCACCGGCAAATACTGGCCCCCGATTAACCATGACCCCGATGGACCAATGAGCGAGACTTTGCCAGCCTTTCCCCTAGACCATCTGGTGCTGCGCGGGGCACCCGATGCCCCGGCGCTGCGCCTTAAGGACCGGGTCTATAGCTATCAGGCGTTAAACATCCGTATCGGCCGGCTGGCGTCCTTGCTGAGCGCGCAGGGATTTGCGGCGGGGGATCGCGTGGCCACCTGGCTGCCCAAGACCGAACTCGCCTGCCTTATGCCGCTCGCTGCGGTGCGCGCGGGGCTGGTGCATGTGCCGGTCAACCCGCTGCTCAAGCCCGCGCAAGTGCGGCACATCATGAGCGATAGCGGGGCGCGGGGGTTGGTAACGGCGCAGATTAGGGCCGGGCAATTGGCCGACGACGATTTGCCGTCGGACGTCAAGCTGTTGGACGAAGCTGAAATATTGGCGGCGGTGGACGACGGTGCGGTCCCCCCACTCTCCCCGCTCCCAACCGACACCGACCCGCAAACCCTCGCCGCCATCCTCTACACCAGCGGCTCGACCGGTCGACCCAAGGGCGTAATGCTTAGCCATGCCAACCTCACCATCGGCGCGGTTAGCGTGGCGGAGTATCTGGAGCTTGCTGCCGACGATGTGACGCTGGCCGTTCTGCCGCTCAGCTTCGACTATGGCCAGAACCAGCTCTTCTCCACATGGCAGGCAGGGGGCTGCGTGGCGCCGCTCGACTATCTGACGCCGCGCGATGTGATAAAGGCTTGCGCGCGATACGGCGTCACAACGCTTGCCGCCGTCCCGCCGCTGTGGGTGCAGCTGGCCGAGCAGGAGTGGCCGACCGAGGCGACGAACGCCATGCGACGCCTGACCAATTCGGGCGGAGCGCTGACGCCGAGCCTCGTCAAAATGCTGCGCAGCATTTTTGGCAGAAAGGCCAGGATTTTCGCCATGTACGGCCTGACCGAGGCCTTCCGCTCAACCTATCTCGACCCCGCGCTGATCGACGCTAACCCGACCAGCATGGGCCGCGCCATCCCCCATGCCGAAATCATGGTGGTGGCAAAGGACGGCAGCGAAGCCGCGCCAAGCGAACATGGCGAACTGGTCCACGCCGGGCCGCTGGTCGCGCAAGGCTATTGGCAGGACCCCGAAAAGACCGCCGCACGCTACAAGCCAGCGCCGGCCTTCAGCCGCTATGGCGGAATGGCCGTCTGGTCGGGCGACACGGTGTGGCGCGATGCCGACGGCCTGCTTTATTTTGTCGGCCGCGACGATGCGATGATCAAGACCAGCGGCAACCGCGTCTCACCGACCGAGGTCGAGGAAGCCGCCGTCGAAAGCGGGCTGGTGGCAGAGGCCTGCGCTCTGGGTCGCAAGGATGAGCGGCTGGGTGAGGCAATCGTCCTTTTCGTCCGCGCGATTGGCGCGGCGGATGAAACGGCGCTGGCCGCGCACATGAAAGCAGCGCTTCCCAATTTCATGCAGCCCGCCGACTATGTGTGGCTGGACGAATTTCCCAAAAATGCCAATGGCAAGCTGGACCGGGACGGGTTGAAGGAGCGGCTCGCATCATGACCGAAGCCAAAGCCAAACCAACCGGCCCCATCCCCCCATATTTCGCCACGCTGGACGGCGAGCTGGCCATTGGCGGCAAGTCGGCGTCTGCGCTGGTCGCCGAGGCGGTGGACACGCCGTTGTTCGTCTATTCCACCGAAGCGCTCGAGCGGCGCATTGGAGAATTGCGCGCGGCGATGCCAGACCGGTTGGCGCTGCATTATGCGATGAAGGCCAATCCTTTTGCTCCGTTGCTGGCGTTTATGCGCGACCGGGTCGATGGCTTCGATGTCGCTTCGGGTGGCGAGCTAAAACTGGCGCTCGCTGCCGGGGTTGCACCGGACAAGATCAGCTTTGCCGGGCCGGGCAAGCGCGACCGCGAGCTGGAATTTGCCATTTCCGAGGGCGTGACGCTCAATTGCGAGTCCGAAGGTGAGGCAGAGCGGGCTTTTGCGATTGGCTCCAATCTAGGCAAAACGCCGAAACTGGCGGTGCGCGTTAATCCGTCCTTCGACCTCAAAGGCAGCGGCATGAAGATGGGCGGCGGGGCCAAGCAATTCGGTGTTGATGCCGAGCGGGTGCCTGCTTTGGTCAAGCGCCTCATTGCTGCGGGCGCGGAATGGCGGGGCTTTCATATCTATGCGGGCAGCCAGGCGCTCGATGCCGATGCCATCATTGCCATGCAGGCGCAGGCGCTTGCGCTGGCGGGCGAGCTCGCTGAGGCTGCGGGCAGTCCGCCGCCGCATGTTAATCTGGGCGGTGGTTTTGGCATTCCCTATTTTCCGGGCGATGTCGCGGTCGATCTGGACGCAGTCGGTGGCGCGCTGGGGCAGGCGCTGTCGGCGCTCCCCTCCATACTGGCAGACACGCAGTTTTGCATTGAACTCGGCCGCTATCTGGTGGGCGAGGCGGGCGTCTATCTCTGCCGCGTGGTCGACCGCAAGGTCAGCCATGGCGAAACCTTTCTCGTCACCGATGGCGGGCTGCATCACCAGCTGGCGGCGTCGGGCAATTTCGGTACAGTCATCCGTCGCAATTATCCTGTGGCGATTGCGACGCGATTTGACGCGGAGCCGACGGAGGTCCAGTCGGTGGTTGGCTGCCTGTGCACGCCGCTCGACCTGCTCAGCAACCAGGCGCTGTTGCCGCGCGCCGAGGTGGGCGATCTGGTCGCAATTTTCTGTGCCGGAGCCTATGGCGCGAGCGCCAGCCCGGCCAATTTCCTGGGGCAGGGGCCTGCGTTGGAAATGCTGGTCTAGGCGACCTTCGCCTCGTCACCCAGTATCAGCGGCTCGACATTGCCCATATCGACCGTCGCTTTGCGGATGTTCGGTGCGTTTGAGGCGCGGTGTTTGAACTTGCCTTCGACCTGCCCGCCAGGTGCGATCGTCAGATTCTGGTAAAGCACGTCGCCGGTGATTCGCGCGCTGGCCTCGATGACCAGATCGGTCGCTTCGATCGAGCCATCGACCTTGCCCGATAGCCGCGCACTATCGGCAACAACCTTGCCATTGATGACGCTGCCTTCGCCCTGCACCAGCGAGCCGCAAATCACATCGCCCTGCACCTTGCCATCGATATGCAGGTCGACCTTGGCGGTCAGGTTGCCGACGATTTCCACGTCGGACGCAATGATCGAAAAAGTATGACCGCTACGGCTCATATTATTTTGACCCTGTGGCGCGACCGGCAGTCCGGTTTCCAGCGACGGCTTGGATTTCGAGAACATCGGGATTTGCCTCCAGGAATTTCATTGGGTTGATCGCGCGGTCATGCAACCGCACTTCAAAATGCAGGTGCGGGCCGGTGGAACGACCGGTGCTGCCCATGCGGCCAATCTGTACACCGCGCACGACCCTTTGGCCATGCGTAACCGTGTAACCCGAAAGATGCGCATAACGCGTTACCAAGCCGTTGGCATGTGTGATTTCGATGGTGTTACCATAACCGCCCTGCCAGCCAAGCGACGTCACGGTGCCGTCCGCAGCGGCGAGGATCGGCGTGCCAATCGGTCCTTTGAAATCAAGGCCGCTGTGCATCGCGCCGCCGCCGGTAAAGGGGTCATGGCGAAAGCCGAATCCACTCGACATCAGCATCACCGATGCCGGCATGCTGGTCGGGATCCCGGCAAGTGCCGCTTCCATCGCGCTCATTTGCTCAAGCGCATCGAACATTTTGGTAAAGCGTGGATCGCTGCGCTCCTGCTTCTTGCCGAAAAAGGGAATGAAGGGACCGCCCATGCCGGTCTTGGCCTGCGCCGCCAGCGTCGCAGGGTCGAGCCCGAATTCGCGGATCGCGGCTTCGGCCTTTTGCGCCCGCTGCTGCGCGATACGGGTCAGATGTTCGGCAAGAGTGATCTGCCGCGCTTCGACAGCGGCCAGACGCGATGCACCGGGAATGGCAGCACCAATCTTCTTGGCCGTCGCATCGCCGCTGCCCTGTTCGGTCGCGGGGGGAATGTCGCCGCCGAATTGCTCGACTGCTTCCTCAACCATTTTCTGCCGGGTTTCGAGTTCGCCTGCGACCTTGTCGATCGACTGGCGATATTTGGCGATGCGCTCCTGATCAGACTCGACGCGTTCCTGCTTGGCGTTCAGCGCCATGCGCTCGATCGACACGCTGACCTGGTTGATCATCATGCCCAGCGTAATCACCAGCCACACGCCAATAACCGCCGCGACGACGGTTGCCACGCGGCGCTGCAATTGCGCGCTGATTCTCAGAAACCGCACTTGACCGTTCGACCGCATGAAAAACTCGCGATCAACGAACCAGGCGGCCAACCGGTTTTTCCAACCGGCCAATTTGGCCACAACAGACACGACCCGATACACCCCGTTTTTATTTTGGTGCGAGGCCCTTAACAGCAAAAGGGCCAGTTTACGAATCCGCGAACCCAGACTCGTGACGAATCGAGCGAGTCGCGCGGCGAAACGATATCGATTGCAGCTTTAACGCTGTCCGGCGGTGGACCGAACAGAGCGGCGCAAACGAAAAATCATGTAAAAACATATATTTTACATGATGATACTGCGAATCGCGTATGGCAGCCCAGTGGCGCATTCTTTCGTTTTTCCGATAGCTGTCCTAGGAGGCGCGCATGTCGCAGGATTTTGCCTCTTTAGTTGACGAAATGATAGGCCGCGCACGGGACGCCGCGCGCATGCTGGCACGAGCCAGCGATGCCGGAAAAGCTGCCGCTCTCCGCGCTGCCGCTGCCCGCCTTCGCGCTGCCGAAGCGGACATACTGGCGGCCAATGCGCTCGATATGGAGGCAGGCTCGGCTGCCGGACTGAGCGCAGCCATGCTCGATCGGTTGCGGCTCGACGCCGGGCGGTTGGCAGGTGTGGCCGATGCGGTTGAGCAGATAGCCTCGCTGGACGATCCGGTGGGGCAAGTCATTGATCGCAGCGAGCGGCCCAACGGCCTGATCATGGAGCGGGTCCGTGTGCCCATCGGCGTGCTGGCGATCATCTATGAAAGCCGCCCCAATGTGACCGCCGATGCGGCTGCACTTGCGCTTCGGTCGGGTAACGCCGTCATCCTGCGCGGCGGCAGCGAGGCGGCGCACAGCAATCGGGCGATCCATGCGGCTTTTGTTGCTGGCATAGCCGAGGAAGGATTGCCTGCTGATGCCGTTCAGTTCGTGCCTGTGCAGGACCGCGCGGTGGTTGGCGAATTGCTCAGGGCGCAAGGGCGGATCGACATGGTCATCCCGCGCGGCGGCAAATCGCTGGTGCAGCGCGTTCAGGAAGAAGCCCGCGTCCCCGTGCTCGCGCATCTCGACGGCATCTGCCACACTTATGTCCATGCCGCAGCCAATCCGGATATGGCCGAAGCCATCGTCGTCAACGCCAAGATGCGCCGCACCGGCATTTGCGGCTCGATGGAAACGGTGCTGGTCGACCAGGATTACCCCGAACCCGCGCGGCTGATCAGCGCATTGCTCGACGCGGGCTGTGAGGTGCGCGCCGATGACATGCTGATGGAGCTGGATGCGCGCACGGTGTCCGCCGATGAAGCCGATTGGGGGACCGAGTATCTCGATACCGTTGTTTCCGCACGCATGGTGTCAGGGGTGGATGAGGCCGTCGCGCATATTGCCCGTTACGGCTCGCAGCATACCGAGGCGATCATCACTGAGAACGCCACCGCCGCCGCGCGGTTCCTGACCGACTGCGACAGCGCAATCGTCATGCACAATGCCTCCACCCAATTTGCCGATGGAGGTGAATTTGGACTGGGCGCCGAGATCGGTATCGCCACCGGTCGCTTGCATGCACGAGGGCCAGTCGCGCTGGAGGGGCTGACGACCTACAAATGGGTGGTGCACGGGGCCGGGCAAATCCGGCCTTGACCACCACCGGTCTCCTCGGCGGTTCGTTCAACCCGGCACATGGCGGGCATCGCGACATCAGCCTGTTTGCGATGGAAGCGCTGGAGCTGGATGAGCTTTGGTGGCTGGTCTCTCCCGGCAATCCGCTCAAATCGGGCAAGGACATGGCACCGCTGCCCGCGCGCTTGGCCTCCGCGCAAAAACTGGTCCGCCGAAGCCGCATCCGCGCCACCGCCATCGAGCGCGAACTGGGCACGCGCTACACCGTGGACACACTCAAAAAACTCGTCCGCTGCTATCCCAAACGCCGCTTCATCTGGATTATGGGGGCGGATAATGTGACAAATTTCACACGCTGGCGGCGCTGGCGTGACATTGCCCGACTTATGCCGATTGCAGTCATTGCCCGTCCGGGTTATG